>JAZKSH010000007.1:0-38306 GCA_036626195.1 Thermoplasmatota archaeon
CGGGTTCTTCGAACTCTCGATTCTTCAGCGGGTCTAATATGTAGGAGAACTTATTCCTCGCTTCGTATTCTTCAAATTTCTCTCTCAACTTTAGGCCGGACTCCGGTATCTCGGGAAAACCCCTCCACTTGACGTCTTTCGGCTCGAAGACTTCGTTGATGACCTCTAAGGCCTTTGTATTGCCCTCTTCCTTCACCACTCTGCCGTACTCGTTCTCCACCTCACTCCTACCCTCCTGTACCTGCCTCAAAAGCATGAGAACCGCGAGAAGCAGGTCTAAAGGTTCGAAACCGGCAACCACCTGAGGTATCGAATACTTTTCGGAGAGAGGTTCGTAAGGCTTCGTACCTATTATCGTGCTGACATGACCCGGCTCTATCAGGCCGTGGAGATCAACTTCTCCCATATCTAGTATAGCTTTTAAAGCGGGAGGTATGACTCTGTTGCAGGTGAGTATACTGAAGTTCTCCGGCGGTTCTTTAGCTATAACATTTGCAGTTGAGGGTACGGTAGTTTCGAAACCGACAGAGATGAAGACGATCTTTTCATCCTTCTTTTCCGCCATCTCGACGGCATCGTCGACACTGTAAACTATCTTTACGTCACCCCCTTTAGATCTTACATCGGAGAGTTTCCTTCTTTCCCCAGGAACGTTTATCATGTCTCCAAAGACCGCTACCGTAATCCCGCTCTCGGCAAGTTTGATCATCTCCTCTATCTCGCGCTGGGTGGTAACGCAGACTGGACAACCCGGGCCCTGAACGATCTCGACGCCGACTTTTTCCAACATCGGTTCTAGACCGTGCCTTACCAGAGTGTCCTGATGCGTTCCGCAGACGTGCATCAGCTTTATCTCTTCATCGGCCTTCTCTAACTCTTCGACTACCTCCTTAGCTTTCTCTTCGTCTCTAAATTTGAATTGATCTAGGTCAGGCTTCATCTTCTTCCTCCTTCTCTACAGCGGTCACTCCAACTATCTTCGTCTCCTTTCCTTTCACGATCTTCGGCTTAGAATCACACTCAGGGCACGAGATGACCGGAACGCTGTAATGAAAGGCTGGATCTTCCGAATAGTTTATCCCGCCTTCATAACCGCAGTTCTCACATCTCACCTCTGAGTTTATCTTCTCAATGTCCAGTTCCGCACCTTCGACTATGGTATCTTTGCTCAATGTTTCGAAGGCGAACTTCAACTGGTCCTCTCCTAAGAAGGTGAGTTCGCCGACTTCGATGCGGACCTTTTTTACCCTCTCGATATTCTCCTTTTCCCCCTCCAGTTCATCCAAAAGAGCCGATACCAGTTGATTCATCACCGAGTACTCGTGCATGATAACCCAGTTTACTTAAGAGTGTTATAAATCTTTTCTTTTGAGATTCAAAAAGTTCCAAAACAATAATTAACAACACGGTGATAGAGGACCATGATTTTGATAGCCCACGGCGGAGTAGGAAGTCCTAGAGAGAAGGACATAAAAGTAGAGAAAGCGATCGAAAGAGGATATAAAGAAGGGATGTCGGCTTTTGAAGCTGTTATAGCTGTGGTCGAAGAACTGGAGAACGATCCTTCCTTCAACGCTGGGAAAGGCTCGCGATTGAGGTTGGACGGCTCGATACAGATGGACGCGGCGATACAGTCCGAAGAAGATATAGGGGCGGTCGCCGCAGTAGAAGATATCGCTCACCCTATCCGTGCAGCGGAGATAGTCCATGATTCTCCATATCTACTTTTGGCAGGAGAAAACGCAACCAAGATAGCTGAAAAGCACGGTCTAGAGAAAACCGAACTCAAAACAGAAGAGAGAGAAAAAGAACTCGAAGAGAAAAGAGAAAAATTGAAGGAAGAGGACGAAGAGAAGATAAAAGATATTAGAGACTTCTACGAGAATATCGAAGGCGGGACGGTTGGGTGCATAGCTTATGAGGACGGTAAGGCCGCTGCTGCGGTGTCTACAGGAGGAGCTAGCTACTGCATCAGGGGACGTGTAGGAGACAGTCCACTTTTAGGAAGCGGATTTTACGTAGGGGAGGATGGAGCCGTGGTTGCAACGGGTAAAGGCGAGGAGATCATCAAACGGCTCTCCTCGAAGAGATGCCACGACTTCATAAAGGAGCACGGGCTTAAAGAAGCATGCCAGATCACTGTAGAAGAATTTCCGGAGGAGCATTCTATAGGTCTGATCGCAGTCAATGAAGAGGGTGTAGCTTCCGCGGATAATAGAGATATGGCTCAATCAGTTTTTAAAGGATGAAGCGCCTTACGATAAATAGATTTAAATGTGAGAAATATCTTTGAAATCTGAAATAAAGGAGCTTTGACCCAGAGAGGATAAATCGTGAAAGACTTCTACGAACTGCTGATAGAGTGCCTTAAATACGAGGGCTACGAGCCGGTAGAAAGCCAAGAAGGAAAGATAGTAGTGGAAAAGAAAACCACCGAAGCAAGTAGTTCAGAATCAGAGGAGCAGGTTGAAGTACAGGAAGAAACAGTCGAACAGGCGACACTGGTGGTAGCAGGTGCGGTTGTCAATGAAGACGATCTACTCGCTCTAGAGGAATCGGAAGGCCCTACGATGCTCGTCGTCACGGAAGACGTTTCCCAGGATATATTGAGTTCGATCCCGGAGGACGTAGAGATCTGGGGTCGAGAAGAACTGATCGAAAAGTTCGGAAAGATGATGTTAGAAAAAACCTTCCTTGAAGGCGTAGCAGAAGGTGAAAAAGGGATAAAAGGGCCGAGCCAAGGGTTCGATTTTGATATCGAACATGAAGGTGGAGAAAGGATATTGGCACCGATAATCGAATTCGAGGAAGTATCAGAGCTTGGTGAAAAGATGGTGAAGGGCTTCAAATATACTTTGGAACTGGTACCACATTACCTTTACGATTATAGGGTAGAAAAGGAGGAGGGCGAAACTGCTCAAGGTAAGCTCTATCTGAATTCCGTCTCAGGAAAACCGAACTTTTGGGAAAAGCCTTTCGAAAGCATGGACGAGATGAAAAGATCTCACGTAAAACTTGAACCGAACATCCCGCAGGAGGAAAGCGGAAAAAGAGCTTTAAACGCTGTGATGGATAAATTTACTGAGAAGAAAGAAAAGAGATGGGAAGAGAACGGTACCACTATAGTCGAGAAGGAACATGAAAGACCTTCAGCAGAAGATATCGACCTCCAGAAAAGAGGGGTTGTCTACGTACCTATGTGGGCGGTCGAGGGCACCGACGGAATAGTAGTTATAAATGCCGCCAGAGGTAAGGTGGAGAGGGAGTTATGAGTTATTTTTGTAAGTCATAAGAGGAAAAGTACGATACCTATCACGATGAAGATGATAGGTAGAAGAACAGCAGGTACCCAGTAAATTTTTTTTATTTCACTCACTTCTTCTTCTGCTACCTTTTCCTCTTCTTTTATCACTGCTTTTCCTTCTTGAGTAACTTCTTTTTCAGCCGGGACATGAACTTTCGGTTCTGTTTTAGGTTCTTTTTCAGGTCTTTCCTCTCCTCGCTTTTCCCTCTTTTTTCTTTTCTGCTCTTCTCGCTTCTCTCGAAGCTCCTCAGAAGGTTCGACCTCGAGGAATACGTCTTCTTCTTCCTCCTTTTCTTCCTTCTCCTCCTCTTCTTCCTCTTTGGGCTTCTCTCTCTCTCTTCTATCGACCTCAAATTCTATATCTCCCACGAAATCCCTGATTCTTTTAATAAGTACATCCGCCTCATCCCCGTCGATCTCCGCATCCTCGATGAGCTGGATCTGACCTGCACTGCCGACCTCTTTTACGGTATTATAACCATGCTTGTACAGCTTTTCACCAGTATGAGATTTAACTCCCGCTATCTTTCTACAGAACTCCGTGATATCCTGATCTTTCAATTCATCTCTGTCCAACTCAGCAAGGCTTTTCTCGTCCTCTATATTATCTAATATCTTCCTTGCTCTTCTTATACCTCTCTCATACTTGCCCTTTTCCAGAAGTTTAGTTAAAATTTCTACCTTTTTATTGTATATAGAAAAATCCAGCGCCTCGGAGTTTTCATCCATCTTTTTGTTGACCTGCTTCAGCAGGTTCGAGAATACTATAGTGTTTTTGACATCCTCTTTTAAAGATTCTACTGCCTCGAAACCTGTCTCGACATCACCTTCTTCTATGTAAGATTCTATCTTTGAAAGAGAACTATCGAGTTGGATTTCAACTTCTTCGAGTAAATCCAGACTTTCAATCTCTTCCTTCAATGCTTCATACTTTTCTTCCAGTTCTTCAAGACAGCTTTCACACTTTTCCTCTCCGACGAGTACGGACTGGCATCTACCACATTTTCTTACGAGGTCTTCAGCATTTTCGAGTATGGTTTCCGCGGTCTTTTCTCCTATCCCCTTGACCTCCACAAGCTCTTCCTTAGAAAGATCGGCGAGTTCTTCGATGCTCTCTACATCGAGAGTCTCCTTTATTCTTTCTTCCGTGGACGCACCCACGCCTTTGATCACTTTTAGATCTTCACGGTCGGAGGACATATCAACAATAATAGATATGGGTAAAGTCCTATATAAAATGTGTTTTAGATTTGGATTTAGAAAAAAAGAAAGAAAGGTGTTCTGTTGGACGCTCAATCCTTGCTGACGAGAGTGCGTTTAGAAGCTATACTAGAAAACTCGATATTCACCCGTTGATTACATCTTGACTCAGCAGACTTTATGGCTCTGATATCTTCCTCGATGTTGAAAACGTCTACCTGCTTCGGGAAGTCCATCTCTGAAGCCAAATCTTCTGAGTCTTCGGTCGAGGAGGGTGTGAAAGGCGAATCTCTTACTTTTCCATGATCGGTCACTCCGTCGAACGCCAAAGATTGGGATTTTTGATCTATTGTCATATTTCTTTCCGTTATCCATACGTCGTCTAGGAATATAGCTCCAGGAAGATTGGGATCGTCGTACTCTTGAGTGGTATTTGTAAAGACCCTGAAGCGGAGTATTATCCTCTCTCCTCTCCATCCGGAAAGATCGGTTTTAAGTCGTGCTAGAGAATCGCCATCGACCCAACCATAGTTACCGTCGTCGGTCTCGCCCGAGTATTCTCCGTGCTCAGTGTCACCGCTGGCGCCCCAACCGGTCCTTGCTCCGTAAGTGATGGAATCCCATGTCGCTCCGTCGTCGTCAGAAATCTCGACTCTGAAACCGTCGGGAGGCATCGCCGCGCTTTCCTCAATATTGAACTTCATATGAGCGGTCAAGACTGGATTATCTGCAGTATCAAGATAGATCGGACGTGTATAAAGGCTGGAATCTATGCCTGGAGGCAATTCGTCTTTATCGTTGTTTTCTGTAGTGAATATCCAATACTTGCCATCTTCTGAGCCATGAGTGTGATCATAGTAGTTTTGTAGTCCTCCTTGGTAATTTGTAATACCCATATCATCAAGCTGAGAAGCGCTTGTCAGGTTCCAGTATCCAGGTCCGTCTCTGCTCCACTCTGAAGAAGCTTTCACATTCACATTGTCAAGCCACCATCCTCCATTTTCTAGAGGATATCCGTAATGAGTGTAATAGAAACCCACTCTTACATTCTCGAGGGCATCGTCGGGAATGCGGTGGCCTTCTTCCTCCATGATGTTATCAACCTTACGCTGCAGATCCATAGAAGAATATTCCCAATCAAGTGTACCCTGAGCACTCTTTCGATTCCAGACCCACATTATCTTGTTATCAAAGTCGTCCTGCGGCATCTCGTCCTGCAGGAGAAGGTTTCCGTTGTAGGCTCCATCAGTGGGTTCGACATAATGCCATTTGTAATCTCCATCATTATCTTCAAAGCCTATCTGGAGGTATGCCCCGTTAACCCCTTCTAAAAGTTTATAGCGGTGCCAGAACGAAAGCTCTGCGGAATTAGCCTCGGTCAGGTCGATTGGAGGTGTCACTGCTCTTGCCTCGTACTCATTAAATGTTTCTTCCATGATCGAGTCATCGGATCCCTCTGAAACTGGCCCAGGATCATCAACGCTTCTCAATTCTCCTGGATCGGTGATTAGGTTTGCGAGCTCTTTAAATATGTCTATTAACTCTTCAGAATTTGGTGAATAGAAATACTTCGCATTCGAGGTATTAGAAATTCTCCATAGATTATATTCTACAGTACCAGATTCTGTACCTTCTATATGTGAAGAATCATCTTGTTCACCATCAGTAGGTGTCGAGTATCTAGGATTAGCGTTTGGTGGAGCATAATGTTCTAACGCTAACCCAACAGTGTAAATCGGTATGTCAGAATTCAACAAACCCTTTCTATCCTCAAAATATGCACCCCCATAAGTTCCAGCTTCTTTCCATTTACCCGGCTGAGAGTCCTTGTAAAACCAATATTTTCCCCAATGGGACGGATAGTTTTCCTCTTCTACATTTCCACCACTCCATGTCAAATTACCCCATGGGCACCACTCCTCGCTTCCGGCTTCCAAACTCTGTTCTTTGTATGCGGAGTTATCGGCAGCTTGATAATCTGCTCCGTCTGTCAAGGAAATCAATGAAGGGGTTAGATCCGGATACGAGGGAGCTTCACTGTGTATATCCATGTAAGCCATCCCCGTTGCGTCCCAAATCACTGTATTCGTATTCCCCTTGGATTTGATATTATTTATTGCATCTTCAACGTCATCTCTTCCCGTGCCCGATAATTCTGTAGGATAGATCATCCTATTTGGATTAGCTCCTTTGAAATCGTATACACCAACGACTGATTCGTTACTCAAACTGTCTACTAATGTTAGGGCTGCTTTCTTAGCAACTTCTAACCAAGTGGCACCAGTTGCATTTTGTCTATCAGTCATCGAGGGGGAATTATCGATCACAATTCCCAATATAACATCTCCTCCTTTTATTTCCCCCTGCTCTTCTATGAAGTAGCTGTATGGGGGAGTTCTAGAATGATTGTCCTGTTTTACCACGCCTTCAGTCAGGCCCTCGTCCCATTCACCTTTTACATTCGTATCTACATCTTTTCTTCCGATGAAATTTAGAGGAGAGACTCCATCTATGTTCATCAAGGTAGCGTCGTACTCCCATTTATCCGAGCCGTTTTCCATGTCATCGTAAAAATAGTAAACCGGATTTGTAATCACGGCTTGGTTATGGAACTCCATGATCTTGTCTTCTCTTCCTTCCTCGCCATCCGGCTCTATTTCGTTAACTAAACGAAGAGGATCGACTTTGACCCTGAGTGGTCTCTCTCCAGCAAAGATCGGTTCCCATGTGAACTCGACGGTGACACTACCAGGCTCAACATCAAAATAGGAGACTCCGCCAGATGATTCTCTTCGGGAGCCCTCCACGAAGACGGTTTGTGTACCAACATGGTCTTCGCCCTCCTTGACCCTGACCATGGTCGAAGCGCCTTTGTAACCTATGTTCTCGATCTCGACGGTCACCTCGTAAGAGCGCCCGGTCTCAGGATGATCTGTCGATAACTCGATATCGTAATCAGTAACACGTAGCTCCGTACGTTGGTCTCTCATGCCAAAGCTCCATAAGGAGTTATAGATGAACTCATCCCTGACACTTTCATACGATAGATCGACTTGTCCACCGGGCCAACTTTCAAAATCCTCTCCAGTCAAAAGTGGTTCACTAAGGTTGTGAATATTTACACCCATGTAAACATTCCTAATGGATCCATCGTCGTATACAGAGGCGATATTGTCATTCCCATCGGTGAAAAGGACTTCTCCATGCATTGAGGTCTGTGAGAATGTCTCTATACCGGTTGCGCCACTGAGCTCGTATCTAAGATTGTGTCCTAGACTGCTATTCTCCTCTCCGATGAGATGGGTAGGGGAAGATGAACCGTCGTCAATGTTACCATCAGAAGGGTGTACACCCATGTACTCGATCAAATCTTCGGCATCACCAGCATCTATCACATCCTCACTCCCGTAGGCGTTTTCATCCAGATAATCTAGTATATTTTCTCCCATAAACATCACATTTCCTTGTTCCTCCGTCCTGAAATATTCAAGGAGACGATTCACATCTTCTTGAGTGAAGACAATCGACTGTCCAGCGTCTTTACCCCTCTCCCCTGTCACCCACAAGATGGCATTGTAGGTCGTCATCTCGTCAACGGGTGGACCATGCTCATCTGGTTTTTCTACCATATAATAATCGTAGGTTTCTCCCCTTACCTGTCCTAACCGGTCAAGAGAATCGGTCACGTGCTCTGTAACATTTTCGTAGCCCTGATCTTCTGAAACGTCGGCATCTACCACTAGAGTCGAGTACTGGACCTGCACTTCTACCACATCTTCAGTTATTTCAAGATCTTTATAAGTGATATCGTTGTTCTCCAGGCTGGCATCATCAATCTCATCATAGTAATCCGCAACCACTAAAAATTCTTGAACGCCCAGTTCATCCGCCTGCCAGGTGAATTCGACCTCTGCGGTTCCGCCGTTCTTAGGGATGTGGAGCCATGGATTAACAAGTAATGGCTCCAAGACCTCCTCGCCCCCGTTCCTCACCGCTCTAACAGTAACGTTCAGATCTTCAGGACCGTTATTCCTCAGGGTCGCTTTGATCGTAATGTTGTCCATAAACATCGGGGCGGTAGGAGTGATGCTCTGGGAGGATACAGACACATCCGTACCTGTCCGTATGGTGATGTTACTAAGCCATTTAATGACTTCCTGGGCCATGTTGCTTCTTGCAGCAGGATCTGAGATAGATTCGAAAAGGTGGGAATTCAAAGCCGTTCTTTCCTTAGGATTTCCTTCGTAACCAGCCCCCACGACTTCACTTCCATCGTGTTCCAACCTATTCTTAGATTTCACGCCAGGTTTCAAACTAAGTTCATGAGCCTTGGATGGATATACAGGATATGTGAAATTACCATAAGTTCCCTCTTCATCATTTTGTGGATTTCTCAGTTCTTTATCTACCGTAATTTCTGCTTCGCCGTCGCTTCCAAGCAGAGATCGGAAATCAGATTGGAAATTGACTTTTTCAAGGTTTGATCCCATAAGCCATAATTTTCCTTCATCCTTTTCGATAAATTCTGTCAAGTCGTCTTGTGCTGTTGGAGGTAATGGTTCGAATTTATCGTCATCATCCGGGAGTATATCTCCCGTGAGCCAGATACACACGCTGTAGTCACTCAGGTAATCTCTATCTGGATACAGACCTCCTTTTTCAACATTCCATACTCCGTAATCAAAATTGAGATCTTTAAGTGAGTTCTCCATCAGGCCGAGTTCATCACTTTCACCAGCGGTCCAATCTCTCACGATAAGGATGCTCGGATCCACATATACCTCGAAACTCTTTTGGTTATTCTCGGTTTCCACATCATCTCTCTCGTTACCATCAGGACCTACCAATGTGTTATCGACCGTAACTTCGATTTCGTGATGATCCACACCCGTTATGTCGTACTTCGCTACAACGACCGTCGGGTCGGGCCCCGACATGAATTTGGTCGTATTTTCGTATTTTAGGTCGCCGTTATCCGTTAGATTCCAATCTGCCGTGTAGTTCAAAGCCCCTCTGTTGAAAACTTCGATCTCCACCGTAAATTCTTGGTTGTGAGTAGGAGATTTAGGTCTATAATCGATATCTCCGATGACCAGATCCGCGCGGTAGCGTCTCGCTGCGGGTTCACCTACGTGGAGAGAGATGTATTTCGGCGTAGCTTCAAAATCTTCACTGGTATGTGATGCGCTTATCTTTATGCTGTAACTGACGTAATCCGCATCATCATCAACGCTTATATTCACACTATGGAATTCACCATCATGACCATGCTCGAGCTCTACCTCTTCTACTCTTTTCTCCTCTTCTTCATCATATAGGACACCTTTTTGGATGGCACTTGCTGTCACATTAATCTTTTCAGGATCGAATTCGTCACGTCTCAAATAGATAGGAGCTACCACCTTCGCTCTGATAGTTATCTCTTCGCCGGGCTCTGCGTGTTCCCTCCAAATGAATTTATAGTCTATACGAGGGTTCCTTATATCCAAAAGTTCTCGGTCTTCCTCCAGTAGTAATGTTTGATATATGATCCGAGAATTGCTGTTCTGTCGGATCATCAGTTCCGTCCTAGGAAGGACCTCGAGCTCATCTTCTATCTTAATATGTACTTCTTCACCTATAGTGAATGAAGAATCATCACTCGTCGTGGTGACCTGTCCATCCTCTATTTCATAGGTTGCAGAGTCTGATACAGAGTCATTATCTACCACGATGATGAAGGTATGATCCTCCAAGTCTAAACTCTTTCCACCTATATGTGTTATATTGAGATAATCTGCATCTAGTGTGTATTCGTATTCAACATCAAATTCCAGGTGAGGCTCTTCATCCGGACCTTCCAACTGTGTTACTGCAGCGAAGACACTAGTGAAGATTACAACCGTCACCGCCAATGTCAAAATATTTCCAACGACTTCAGCGACACCTTCATCGTCAAAGCTCGACTTATCTTTACTTCCATTTCTTCTTCTGATACTTCCAATACCTTTTTTCCTATCTCTATCTAACATAGTTTATCCCTCCTTTTCAAACGGGTCGAGAGAACATTAGTTCTCATTTCCCCTACCCTATAATAGGATTTAGATCTCATCACCCATGGATGCATAGAGATTGTAGGTACGCCATGCTCGACTTGACGATAAAGTATATCCGCTTTTCTAAATGCCGTCTCTTCAAACGTATCTTTCTTTGATCCGACCATATCTCTGTCTCTAGCAGTAGAGCCTTGATTCTGAGATGCAGCTGGATATCCTTCTTGGCCTTCGCTTCTCTCTTCTGTACGGATCTCTGTCTTGGCTATTGAATTGGACATACCCATATCTTGTTCTCTGACGATAACATCGTCTATGAAGACGGCTTTCGGATAATTTACATCTTCGTAATTGTCTGTGGTGTTCGTGAAGACCCTAAATCTGATTATGATGTTCTCTCCTCTATACCCCGTGAGATCACTGTTGATTCTGATCAAAGTCATAGTATCGACCCACCCGTAGTCGTCTTCGTCGGACTCGCCGGAGTAACCACCGTGTACGTCATCACCGCTGAATCCCCAACTGCTCCTTACGCCGTAAGAGACGGTCTCCCATGACCTTCCATCGTCTTCAGAAATCTCAATACGTATACCATCGGGAGGAACTCCAGATCTGTTGTCTATATTGAACTTGAGATTGGCTGTGAACTCCGGGTTCTCGGCATTAGTAAGGTCTATTCTTGAGGTATATAGACTTGAATCTACTCCTATCGGAAGAGCCGGTTCTCCCCCGTCGTTCCTTGCGTACATCCAGTAGTGGCCCTCACCGTTTTCTCCAGGCGTATGATCTTCATAGTAGCCCTTAGTAATATGATTATGACTATCATCGAGATTGTCGAACTTATCTTTGACTTCCGTTTCATTGACTCTCATCCAGTATCCATGACCATTTTCGGGGACTTCACCTTCAAAGTCTCTAGTCACCTTAAGCTTGACATTGTCGATGTACCAACCCATGTCCGGCTCCCAGCCCGATTCTGAAGTGATTCCTCCCATCTGGGCCAGCACGAACACAACTCTGAGCTCGTCGTAGTCATCAGTGAAGTTTTCATACTGGGAAATATTGACACTGGTGTAGCTCCAGTCGAACGTCCCGCTTGCACTTCTGCCGTTGAAGGCCCAATAGGGCAATTCATCTTCTCTATCGATCAGCCCGTTATCGTTCATAGGCCCTCCTTCGTCAGAATGATTATCCACTTCATTAAAGAGGAGGTTGCCTGTGTAGGATTGCTCAGGCCTTATATAGCGCCTAGTATTCTTTTCCCAGTTCCAGTTACCTCCGTCATTGCCCCACAGGTACATTATACCGCCGTTGGTTCCCTGAGTCATCTTGTATCTAGATTGGAATCTAAGTCGCTCAGCTTTAGTTTCACTCACATCGATCGAAGGCGTGGTTAGAAATCTATACTGGGAGTCGGTGTTTATGATCGAAGAATATCCGCCTTCTTCATCATCTTCACCCGGGGTGTAGTCGAGTTCGTAAGTTACCATGACGTCATCGAGCCACAGATCAGCTCCAGAATCACCGTCATGGATAAATTTAAGATCGAACGAGTCTTCTCCCGAGACATAGGATGATATGTCCTCTTTATGATAATCTCCCCCATCATATTCCATTCCTGTGAAAACATCTGCTCCGTCTATCCTCATATTAAGAGATGATTGATCTGGGTCCCACCCCCAGGTCTCCTCTGTTTCTAAAAGGAATGAAACATACGCACCTTCAATACTATAACTGCCGCTCATTTCGTTTAACATTACACTTGGATCTATCGTTTGACTAACTGATTCCCCATTTGAATCCGCTTTTATACATGTCCTGTATCCGTCCCAATCCAGTTCCCACTCACTATATTCAAATCCAGGATGAGACCAATCACCATATCCAGGTACAGTCCAATCCTCTGTTCTAAATCCATCCGAGAACACCATAAATTCCGTATCTTCAACGGTATCACCATTCAAATCATTTTCAGAATCAGTTGAGACAGTTCGATATTCAGTATTGGTTCTAGAGGGGCGTATTGGCATCGATTTAAGACCCCCTCGAGATGTCTCGATCAGTTCAGCGACAAACATCTGGAAAAGGCTCTTAAGTTTAGCAGAATCAGATTCATATACTCCATAAGCCACATCTGCCGTCGAGGTAGCTGAGATAGAATGCATACGGGCATCGGGTGAATTTCCTATAGTCACCGTGAACACATTATATGGAATACCTAATAGGCCGTTACCATCTGAATATTGCTGGACAATGCCTGGTTCCTCTGGCTCGTTCCCACCTGTACCCGGAGCAAATTTCCGATCTTCATCATCACTGTTACTGACCCCGTCTGTCAGCAGTATCGTCCCTTTCACTGCATTGTCTCTGCCCCAGTCATCTAGGTCCTCTATACTCATCGACGAGGCATCCAACAAAGAGGTCCCTCCTCCATCGCTGATTGGATCGATGTAAGTGGTATTGATATGTTGTCTATCTGACTTTGAGTCAGTCTGGGCATCATTATCATTTAACGGAAGCCTTCGATGTAAGCCACTTTCAAAGGAAAGCACTTCCACCCGATCTCCTTCTCTCAGCATTCCAACGGCTGACTTAGCGGCTTGCTTAGCGTCTTCCATTCTAGTTCCCCAGCCCATGCTTCCCGATTCATCTATCACCAGAACTAGGTCGATCGGCTTCCTTTCTCCTCCTCCTGCTCCGAACGTCTCGGGCATCCAGTATGACCTTGGCGAGGTGTGACTCGCGCCGTCGGTCCACTCTTCTACATCCTCGTTATCGGTCTCGTAACTCCCTTCGCCTCCATAAACGGATGCTCCGTCGGTAGTAGTCATCCCAGAATAATCATCGCTCCAGTCTCCGACTACATTCGTATTTACATCCTCTCTATCTACGAAATCTAGCGGTCCGTTACCGTCTATATTCACCAGGGTGGAATCGTGATTCCAATTCTCTTCTCCCCTCTCCATATCATCGTAGAAGAAGTAAACGGACCGAATGACTGTAGCCTGATTGTTAAACTCCATCAGCTTGTTGTCCTCGCTCTCTCCATCTTCTGAGATCTCTCTTGACCTGCGGAGTGGATCGACTCTCACCCGTATATCCCTATTGCCCGCGTAGGAGGGTCGCCAAGTTATCTCGACAGAAACAGTGCCGGGATCAACTTCGAAGTAAGTGCTGCCCTCTTCGGATCCCCTTTCAGAACCCTCTACGAAGGCGGTCTCGGAACCTATGTAGTCTTCGCCTTCCTTGGCCCTGATCAAGGTAGAGGTACCTCTGTAACCTATATTCTGCACCTCGACCTCTATCTCGTACGAGCGGCCGGTATGAGGCTTATCGGTACTGAACTCTATATCGTGATCTACCACTCTCAGTTCAGCTCTGCTGTCTCTTTTTCCTAACTGCCAGAGCGTGGTATATATGAACTCCTCCCTCGCGCTTTGATGTGTCAAATCAACATTCCCCTCTGGCCAGTCCTCGTACTTCTTTTCATCAACCAAAGGACCGACTAAACGGCTCAAGTTGACGCCCATGTGGATAACTTTCGAAGTTCCATCATCATTTATCGACGCTAGTGGGCTACCATCTTCGTCTTCAAATAATACCTCTGCATCCAGTGTATCAAAAGTCTCCAACTCCGGAGTACCGTCTAGCTGGTACTTCAAACCGTATGAAATAGGATCGTCTTCCCGGCCTATGAGTTCCGATGGCTCGGAACCCAGCTGCTGGACGGAACCGGATCGTATACCCACCACGTTCTCTAGGAAAACATCTTCCTCTCCTTCCAGGTAATCGAGTAAGTGTTCTCCAATGAACATCAGGTTTGCACCGCTGTCCTGCTCTACGTAGTCCTGCAGGTTATTCACATCAGCCGTGGTCAACACATTTTGGTCTCTTTCACCGGTGACCCAGAAGACAGCATTGTATTCGGACATCATATCGAAATCGGGACCATCCTCTGGATTGCTTAGAGACCCTTCCACTTGATAGTACTCATAATCTATTCCTGACTCATGACCCAATCTTTTGAAGGAATCTATAATGTCTGCCGTGGCATTGTAGTAATCAACAACTTCGTCGGAAAGGTCAGCGTCGACAACTAGGGTTGAATAGTGAACGTTGACTTCTATGATGTCATCGGTGACCTCCAAGTCCTTGTAAGTTATATCATTGTTCCTCAGATTAACCTCGTCTATCTCATTGTGGTAATCGGCATGAACGATGAATTCCTGGACCCCAAGCTCTTCCGCTGTCCATGTGAAAGTGGTCGTGTTCGTGCCGCCGTTCTTAGGCAGGAAGACCGCACCTCTCTCCTCAGGCCTAAGGACCTCTTCTCCTCTGTTCCTCACACATCTTACCGTAACGTAAAGGTCCTCGGGTCCGTTATTCCTGAGGGTCGCGGTTATATTGACCTCGTCCATGTACATCGGAGCCGTGGGATCGATGCGTTGAGCGGAAACCGCAACATCAACTCCGCTTCTTGTTGTCATATTGGTCAACCATTCTATGACCTTAGAAGTCATTACACTCCTTTGACCCGGATCCATCACGTTTTCGAATAAGAAAGAATTTACCGCAGTCCTTTGTTTCTCTATATCCTCGTAACCCACTCCGTATTCCTGGTCTGTCTGTTCCTCATTTACCAAGAAATTCTTAAAATCGCCCTTAATATTATCTATAGTAAGATAATCTTCTGAAGGCCCTACGGTATAGTTAGAATCTCCATAAGTGCCGCCATTACCTTTGAAAACGGCTGTATCAGTTAGCTCCTTAGAGGTGAAGTCAGTAGCGCCTAGTTTATTCCCAAGGTTTCCAAAAGTAACATCATTCAGGTTAGAACCGATAAGCCAAAAGACTCCTTCATCTTCCACTATAAAATCATACACCGCCTGGTCAGCTATTGAATCTCCGATGTTAACCTTATCGGTCCTGTTACCGCTCATCCAGACCACAACGCTTGACTCGTTAAGTTCATCTCTAAATTCATCTGAGTTATCAGGAATATCGTCCTCAGAATTGATATCCCTCACAGAGTAATCTAGATTCATTCCTCGGAGGGCGTTCTCCATTATCCGGGCTTCACGGAGTTCCTGTCCAAGCTCGTCTCTCACCACCATCACATACGGATCCACGTGTAATATTTCCGTCCTCCGACTGGTCCGCGGCTCGACGTCTTCTACTGGATCGCTTCCGATCACGTTACCCTCATGAAGCTCTGTGCTTAGATTGACCTCTATCTCGTGAGGACCGTGACCCTCTACGTCGTAAGTAGTGGTTATCCTTGTCGGCGCTGGGCCGGAAGCAAAAGTAGTTACACCGTCACCTACCTTTTCATCATCATCTTTCATCTCCCATTCTGCGGTGTAATTCACCTTGCCTTGGTTATACACTTTAGCGGTGATGGTCAACTCGTCTCCATGGGAAGGAGAACCTGGGTTAAACTCGAAATCACCTACCACGAGTTCAGGGCGGTAAAGGTCTGCAGTCTGCACCCCTACGCCCAGCGGTAGATATTCTTCCACGGTGATATTATCGTCTATGTCCATAGCTGTTATCTTTACGCTGTACTGTCGGGTTTCAGCATCAGAATCTATGGTCACAGTTTCATTGTATATATTTCCTCTCAACTCGGTCAATTCGATCGTTTTCCCTTCCTCAAAAATATCATACGGAGAAACGCGAGCTTCTATCTGATCCAGTTCGAAATTTTCGGCGATAGAGACTTCCGCTCTTATATCTATTTGCTCTTCCGGCTCTGCGTAATCTCTCCATTCATATGGATAAGCTATCCGGGCCCATCTTATGGATAATGGTTCTTCAGCTATATCCACTAAAGTCGTGTCATAGACGATACGACTGGTATCCTCGCTGCGGACGATGAGCTCTATTTTCTCGTCAGGAGGTACATTCACATCGGCATTGTCGATCTCGATGATCACCCTTTTTCCCGGGGACCAATCATCGAAATCGAAGTGAACTTTAACGTCATTTGGATCGACTGGGTTACCGGAAGCCAGAACTATAAAGTTAAGATCTTTCATCTCAAGGGTTCCACCGCCCGTGTGATTGATGAATATGTAAGCCGTAGCATTATCTCGTTCCATTCTAGCATCAAGGTCAGCATGATCTCTTTCTTCAGGCGCCTCCAACTGGGTGACCGCGGCAAAGACACTTGTGAAAAGGACCACCGTTATAGCTAGGACTAAAATGGTGCCCAGAACTTCTGAAACACCTCCTTCGTCACGGGGGAAACATTTGCCTCTATCTATTGTTCTCTCATCCTTTCTAAGTCTATCACTAATCATATTTTTACCTCCTTCATCCAGTTGGAGAACCTAATGCTGTTGATATCATTTATCTCATACTTTGAACTCGGATTGAGTGAAGTAGGCCTCTGATACTCTAGAGCCTCGTATCCGATCTCGAAGTGGTTAGCATGGGAATTTTGCAGACCGAGCCATGCTTCAAACGGGTTCTCGTTCTTCTCTTCTACTCTTTCTTCTGCCTTTCCTACAGCTTCCATTGAAGGATCAAGCGATGAGCCGGTTGTTTCCTCTTCATAGCTTGCTGCCGCTTCGATCTTATTCACACCATCCGAGAGAGGTACATCCATACCCTCCTCTTTCACTACCACGTCGTCTATGAATATGGCTCTCGGCTTATTACCGTCCTCGTAATCTACCGTCAAGTTGGTAAAGACCCTGAACCTGATGATGACGTTTTCTCCTCTCCAACCGGACAGATCACCTTCCAGCCTTACTAGGCTTTGACTGTCTACCCAACCATAATTTCCATCATCCGAATCACCAGAGTATCCGTCGTGTTCATCGTCACCACTAGCTCCCCAGCCGGTCCTCACACCGTATGTTAATTCGTCCCAGCTCCTGCCGTTGTCACTTGATATCTCGACTCTCAATCCATCTGGCGGTACACCTTCTCCAGGATCAATATTGAATTTCAAGTGGGCGATCAACTCTGGACTCTTCGCATTGCGGAGGGATATAGGTGCGGTATAAAGACTGGAATCCACGCCCTTCGGCAGGTAATCCCTACCGGAACCGTCTATACCTCCGAACATCCAGAATTTGCCGGACTCGTTTGCAAGTGTATGATCATAATATTCATCTATACCGTCATAGGGATTATTCAGTCCCATATCTTCCAGTTCTTCAGCACTAGTACGAGTCCAATATCCACCCTCGTCTTCCCAATCAGGAGATATCCGCAGTTGAACGTTATCCACGTACCAACCCATTTCGGGGTGCCAACCTTGCTCGGCTTCTAGACCACCCTGCCTTGCATAGAGGAACATAGCCCTGACATGATCATAGTCAAAGTCGTATTCCTCGATGTAGCTCCCGATATCGACCTCGTCATATCTCCAGTCAAAAGTACCTCCAGCACTTCGGCCGTTGAAGCACCAATAGGGTAGATCTCCTTTGTCATCTATCAATCCAGTATCTCCCATAGGGCCGCCGTCATTTTCATCGGCTTTAACGCCGCTGAACTTTAGATTACCTGTGTAGGACTGTTCTGGCTTGACGTATAATCTTTTGTCCTTCGTCCAATCCCAGTTATTCTCATCGTCGGAACCCCAAAGATAGATCACACCACCGTTGGTACCTTCTGTCATCCAGAATCGATTCCTAAAGGACATCGTCACATTTGTAGTGTCCTTGATTTCTACAGGATTGGTTGTGTAAAAACGATAGTCTCTTTTCGAGATATTATACTCATCTACACCACCTCCGCCACCTCCGCCGTCAGAAGAGGTGGCCTGGACAGAAATGTCATCCATATGCCAGTAATCCCAGGGAAAACCGTCTCCATCAGTTTGTCTAAACCTCAGCTTGAAGTTGGAGTGGAGCGCATCACTACCTAAACTGACTGGACTCCCAGTATTATCCACGATCTCCCCATCAGACATCGAAGAAGCGCTAAAGTAATCGATCTCCTTCCAAGTTCCGCTGTCGTCGAGGTATTCAAAATAAAGGTCCTCGTTACCCTCTGGATCTTCACTGAAAGAGTCGTCTCCTTTTCGGACCCAGTAACCAACCTCAGGCGAAGTGTTCCTGCTTAAGTCTATCGCTGGGGAGGTTGAGGTGACTTGACCTTCCCCAGTATACATCGAATAGCTGCCTGAATTCGAGGTCCTGGTATCTACACCTGCATCACCGCCTCCACTTTCCGTCCAGGGAGACAGGCCTCCATCTTCAAAATCATCTTCCCACACGGTGGCCATCAATTTTTCATCACTCTTTCCCTCGACCGGTTGTGGATTTATATCGCCCGGTGGTACGCTCTTGATCTCGCCGGCCTCCTCTTGAACAGACTCTACGAAATTTCTAAATATATCTTCCAACTCGCCCGGGTCGTTCGTATGGTTGTACCAGTTCAGCTTGGATGTCTGTGAGCCGTCAGATTCACTGTCTCCTCCAGTCCATCCGACCCACCTCCAATCTGGATCTACTGAGCCTCCCAGGCCGACTGCGTTGGTATTCCAGGGCATGCCTAAACATCCATACTCTCCGTTGTCATTGGAAATAGATAAAGTATCACCTGTGTAAGGAGAATTATATCCGTTCCAGTTCTCTGATGTATCTTCCCAATCATTCTGGTATGCGTAGTAGTCTTTCCCTGAAGTTCCTGGAGCATGAGTGTAATCATCCTCATCACTATTTGAATATCCGTCCGTCATGCCTATGAATCCTTTTACAACGTTTGATCCTCGGCCGTTGTTCATCATGTACTCTCCAGCCCTAGCGGTAGTATCGTAAAGGGCAGTACTGCCACCAGTGCTCCAGCCCCTTATCGTACTGTTAATATCGTCTTTATTGCTCTCTGTACAATATGTAAATCCTATATAGTTATCCCAGGAATCGTAAGCGAACGGGAAGACCGCTACCCTGTCTTGATCGCTGAGCATCCCAACTGCTGCGGTTGCAGCGTCTTCCATATCGCCCTCTTCCTCGTCCATGGATCCTGAATAATCTAAAACGATGACCAGATCTATCGGCTTCCTTTCATCCACTCCCTCAACCTCCGGCATCCAGAAGGAGCGTGGTGAAGAGTAATACTCGCCATTAGTCCATTCTTTTACTTCCTTGTTGTCGGTCTCATATACACCGGCATCGGTGTCATCCTGGTCAAGTGTGTAGGTCTCATCTCCATCTGTACTTCCGCTCATGGTCTCGTCCCAATCGCCGACCACGTTGGTTGTAACGTCGTCTCTGTCGAGGAAGCTCAGGGGAGAAGAACCGTCGATGTTCATCAATATCCTCTCGTTCTTCCAGTCTTCTCCATGTTCCTCCATATCATCGTAGAAGAAGTAAACGGGGTGAGTGACCGTAGCCTGATTGTGGAACTCCATGAGCTTGTTATCTTCGCTCTCCCCGCCTTCAGAGATCTCTTTAGTCTCTCGGATCGGATCGACCCTAACCCGTATATCCCTGTAGCCGCCGTGGGTTGGACGCCATGTGATCTCTAGGGTGGAATTGCCGGGTTCAACCTCAAAGTAAGTGTTACCTTCCTCCGATTCTCTTTGAGAACCTTCGATGAAAACGCTCTCAGCGCCTATATACTCCTCACCATCTTTGATCCTTACCAGGGCAGAAGCTCCTCTATCACCTATATTCTGTATTTCCGCTCTTATCTCGTAAGCACGCCCGGTATGAGGCTCGTCAGTCGAGAACTCTATATCGTGATCCACAACTCTTAACTCGGCTCTATTATCTCTCTTACCGAACTGCCAGAGCGTGGTGTATACGAACTCATCCCTCGCAGCTTCATGCGTCAGGTCGACTTCTCCCGCGGACCAGTCCTCGTACTTCTCTTCATCTGCCAAGGGACCGACCAAACGGCTCAAATTGGCGCCCATGTAGACAACCTTTGAAGAGCCGTCATCATAGAACGAAGCTAGTGGGGTCCCATTTTCATCTTCAAATAATACGTCCGCATCCAAGGTGTCAAACGTATATAAATCAGCATCACCATCGAGTTCGTACTCGAGACCGTGAGAAAGAGGATTGTTCTCCTGGCCTATCAGCTTTTCAGACTCGGAATTGACCTGCCCGATAGTATTGGAGTCTATACCCATGACGTCCTCTAGGAAAGCAGCGTCCTGTACTGCCAAAAAGTCAAGTATGTGTTCTCCGACGAACATCAGGTTGGAACCGGCGGGCTGATTCGAGTATCTACTCAGATGTTGGCGGTCCTGAGGGGTTAATACCTCATACGGATGATTCCTATCACCGGTGACCCAGAGGACTGCGTTGTACTCGGACATCGTGTCATAGTTGGGACCGTCTTCAGGGTCGCTCAGACTCGCCCCAACATGATAGTAATCGTAATCTCTTCCTTCTAGATGATCCAACCGATCGAAGGATTCTAGGACGTCTGCAGTGGCGTTATAGTAATCAGCAACGTGATCTGAAAGATCGGCATCCACCACCAGTGTCGAATAATGTACGTTCACTTCTATAACGTCATCAGTAACTTCTAAATCCTTGTAAGTTATGTCGTTGTTCTCCAGGTTCTCCTCGTCTATCTCGTTGAAGTAGTCTGCACGTACTATGAATTCGTGCACACCAAGTTTCTCAGCCCTCCACGTAAAAGTTGTGATGTTCGTCCCTCCGTTCTTAGGAACGTAGATAGGCTCCTCTTCTTCGGGACTCAGTATTTCTTCTCCCCCGTTCCTTTCACATTTTACCGTAACGTAAAGGTCCTCGGGCCCGTTATTCCTGAGTTCCGCGGTTATGGTGACCGTGTCCTTGTACATCGGGGCTGTAGGTTCAATACGTTGAGCGGAGACCGCGATGTCAACCCCGCTCCTTGTCGTCATATTGGTCAACCATCCTATTACTTCAGACACCATATTGCTCCTCTGACCCGGGTCCATCACGTTTTCGAATAGGAAGGAATTTACCGCAGTCCGCTGTTCCTTTTCAGGAACATAGCCGACGCCGTATTCATCGCCGGTGTCATCGATCAAGGTATCGTTATTCACGGCATCAGATTCAATACTCATGGTTAGATAATCCTCTCCAGCCTCAGCGGTGTAATTGAACTCTCCATAGGTGCCGTCTTCGCCGCCTGGTTCGAGTACTGTTTCATCCCCTAAACTCGAATCGCTTAGGCTGGTAAAGCCTAGTTTATCGGCTAGGGTACCAAAACCCACCCCCTCAAAGTTAGAACCGAGAAGCCAGAACGCCCCGCCGTCTTTCTCTATGAAATCGGTAACCGCCTGTGTCACCACAGAATTTCCGATATTTACTTCTCCGGACCTATTACCGGTCATCCATATAAGAACGCTTGACTCGTTGAGTTCATCTCTGAAGACGTCAGAATCATCTGGTATATCATCTTCAGATTTGATATTTCTGACAGAGTAGTCCAGATTTAAACTCCGCAGAGCGTTCTCCATTATGCGCCCCTCACGGAGCTCTCCTCCCAATGTATCTCTCACCAACCTGACATGTGGATCTACGTGTACCGTTCTCCTTCTCTTATTGCTCTCGGGAATCACATCCTCCTCTGTATCGCCGCTCATATCTTCTTCTAAATGCAACTCGGTGCTGACATTGACTTCGAGCTCGTGAGGGCCGTGACCTTCTAGATCGTAGTTTGCGGTGATCCTCGTCGGTGCGGGACCGTTGATGAATTTGGTCACGCCATCGCCCATCACTTCCCCGTCATCTTTCATCTCCCATTCTGCAGTGTAATTCACTTTTCCGTGGTTGTAGACGTTAGCAGTAACAGTGAATTCATCTCCGTGTGAAGGGGATGCCGGACTGAAATTTATATCTCCCACCTCTAGATCGGCCTGATACACCTCTGCGGTCTCCTGTCCTATGTTCAGGTTTATGTATTCTTCCACGCTGATATTGCCGGCTTCAGCGGTTATCTTTAAGCTGTGCCTTCGGTTTTCTGCATCGGAAAGGATGGTAACCGTTTTATTGAAGATATTCCCTCTCAATACTTCCAGCTCAACCGGCTCTCCTTCTTCGAAAACGTTGTCTCCAGGTACGCTCGCTTTAACAGAATCTAGTGTGAGATCGTCGACGATAGAAATTTTTGCTCTTATATCGATTTCCTCGTCAGACTCCGCATAGTCCCTCCAATCATATAAGTATTGTATCCGTCCCCACTCAATGGATAAAGGCTCGTCCTCGGGGGCAACAAGGGAAGTATCATAGATAATACGACCTGTCTCGTCGTTGCGGATCAAAAAATCTATATTCGAACTTTTAGCTACCTCATCAGTATCCTCGATTATTTTAACTTCCTCCCCGGCAGACCAGGGATCTTCACCTTCAAAAGTCACTTCAGGATCAGCTACTTCGTACCTGTAAATGCTGTCCTCGACGAAGATCGCAAAGGTGAGCTGTTCCATGACCAGGGTTGAACCGCTCTGGTGACTGATATTCACATAAGCTCTTTCATCCGTACGTTCAAATGTAGCATCCAGATCGGCATGATCTCTCTCTCCGGGCGCTTCCAGCTGTGTGACCGCGGCGAAAACGCTAGTAAACAACACCACAGTTATGGCCAGAGTCAAAATAGTGCCCACAACCTCTGAAACACCACCTTCATCTTCTCTCAAAGCTTTTAGGGGCATGCTTGAAAAAACCTCCAACAACATCATGGACTACCTTTTCTAACATATTTAAAGATTATCCGGTAATTTCCATCGAGACATGGGAAATAAACCTAAAAACAGGAAAATTAGCAGATTTCGCAGGACCCTTCTCCTAAAAGGAAAAGTTTATTTTCCGGAAGGTGTATACCCTTATGAAAATAACTTAACCCGTTAGCAGGTGTAAACAATGGGAGATGAAGATGAATATAAATCTGATGTAGGATTGTTAGAGAGAGCTAGGGGTTTTTTCCAGAAGAAGTCCATAACCCCGTCCGATAAAGTAGATGAACACCTCACGAGAAATTTACCGGGATATATACAGGAATACAAGTTGGCCACCCGATCAGATCTGAACGATATCGATAAGAAGATAGAGGGATTCGTCGAAGATATATCAGATCTGGAAGAGTGGAAAAAGAAGACGGAGGAAAGGGTCCACCAAGACAGGAAAAAGATAGAGGAACTAGAAGAAAAGGTCGGTATCGAGGGACCAACGGAGGAGGGATCCTGATGTACGCATTTTCCGCTTTGCTGATAATACTCGTAATCCTCATCATGCTGGGGATTTTCCTTTACTTCAGGCATCGCGCTAGAAAAAAGGCACTGAAGAAAGAATACGGTCGTGTACCGAGCCACACGGAATTGTACTTCAAAGAGTACTTCGAAGAGATGATAGACAGCTGGGATCTGGTCCGAAAAGATGAAGTGGACGAGTGGGTCGGTAAGATGGATGATAGGATCGAAACCGTATCCGAGGACATAGATAGATTGAAATCTAACAGGGAAAACATAGACGATCAACTATCAGCGGTAGAAAAGAGGATAGAAAAGCTCGAGATGAAAGATAAGAGCGGAGGATGATGAGATGTTAGTGCTAGAGACCCTGTCCCAAAATATCCTTCCCATCTTTTACACTCTCGTAGTGATCGTCATCTTGGCCATCATAGCGAAGGTGATAATCACCAGAGAAAGGGCCAAAGAAAGGAAAGAACTGGCAGAATTGAGGTTGAAATCCAAGAAACTCGATATGGAAGAGAAGAAAAGACACATAGAAAAATTGAAAGAGGCCTCCATGGTCCTCAAGGACGAAGAGAAAGAAAAGTTGGACAAGATAGAAAGAGACAAGGCCGTTCTAGCCAGGAGGTCTTTGGCCCTGATGAACGAGATGGAAGAGAGGATGCAGAGACTCGAGAGAGGGTCCGAGAACGCAAAGCTGTTGAGCACCATGAAGGAAGTCAAGCAAGCTGAAAGAGAATTATTTGGAAAGGAGGATTAGATATGTCTGAATTTGTGAATGAAAACGTGAAGAAAGGTTCGAACGTCCTGGATAGGATCGAGGAATTTCTGTTCCCGGGAGATATAGAGATCGAGGGCTCCGGCTATAACAGGCATCTTCTCGACAGGAGGATAGAAAAATACCTAGACAAACACTTCGACGAGTACATAGAGGAGTTCAATCTGGTCAGAGAGATCGATCTGCACACCTACGAGGAAAGACTTGAAAGTTGTGCTGAAGATGTGGAAGAACTTTCGGAATTCCAAAAGGACGTCGAGGACGAAATAAATTCCTTCAAAAATCGGTTAAATAGGATTGAAGAAGAACTCTGAAAGGAGATCTAGGAAGGTGTCTCAGTTGAGTAAAACGATCGCGAGAAAAAAATTGAGAAGGATCATTAACAGCTACATACTCGCCCAGGAAGATCCCTATGACGAGCGAAAACTCAAGCTGCTCCAGAAGTATCTGCACAGTAAAAAGATAGGAGATATAAACATAAAAGTGCTGAAGAGATATATAAAGAGACGCCTTGCCGTAAAGAAGCAAAATAAAAGGTTAAAGAAGATGGAAAACGAGCTGTTCACGAAGGACGAAGGATCGAAAAATATCAAGTACGGGTCGGGGTTCTGTCCCAAGTGCGGGATGTACAAGGACTATCAGAAGGAATGTCCATATTGTAACAAACTCGAACTTACCAGGTAGGAGATAGATATGAGAGCTGTGCTTTACTCGGAGATAATAAGAAGAAAGGTCGATACACCTGTAGAGAAGGGGAAGGCAAAGCTGGTTGAGGTGCTAGCGCTCAGTAAAGAGAGTTCTTGGGTGGCTGGAGAGGTGAGTATTGAATCGGGGCTAGTCAATAAAAGAGGAAGGTTCTTTCCCGTAAGCGCGGTGGAGTACGACCGCGACAAAAAGACGATCAAACTTTCCCAAGCTCATGGCCAGGGCAGGAAATACCCTCTTGATAAACATGAATTCTACCTTTCGCGTTTAGACGGAAAAAAAGTAGAAACCCATGACGGTGATGAAGTAGGCAGGATATATGACTTTGAGATATATACTCATCTCGTGCCTTGGAAGGTCTGGAAAATGATGGTCGATCCTTCCGGTCTGTCCCCTTTGAAGAGGAGGGTCAGGATACCGACTAAAAAAGTGAATGAGGTCAAGGATAAGAAGGTCGTGCTCAAAGAGGGATGGAAATAAGATGGTGGTCTTAATATTGAGTTCATTGGTATTGATCCTGGCCGTTTATTCCGCCGTGCTCAGCTATCTTTACTTCAAAAAGAGAGAGGAAGAGATGAAAAACTCACAAATTCCTGAAGGAAAAGTAGAATTGAAGATTCAAGATACCAAAGAGAGGTTGAAAGAGATCAGATCTAGAAGGTATCCAAAAGTAAAGTTGGAGGAGATGAGAAATATATGAATTCTATAGAGAACTCTGTAGAGCTGGAAGTGAAGAAAAGCACCATAGACAAGAAAGGAAGGACAAGAATGAGTAAAAAGGCTTTTGAAAGCCTAGAACTTCAGCCCGGAGATGAAATAGTGGTTTCATCTAAGGAAAAAAGTATAACACTAGCTGCCTTCACCGACGATCTGGTTGAAGAAGGTACGATCCATCTGAGGAAAGGGGACATTGAGAGATTGGGAGTAGAAGAGAAAAATAAAGTTTTGGTCTCTCTTCATAACCCGATCACGGAAAAGGTGAAGAAAAGAATCCCCTGGCCAAAGAAAGATAAACAGGGATAAAACTTAAATCGATTGTTCTTCATACCTTGCCACCAAAAAGGTGGTAGTAGCTAAAAGTAACGGATGGGATGCCCAGATGTGTAGATATAAGTTTGGAGAAGGAAAGTGTTCTCACCCCAGCAACGTTGCGCTGGAGTGCGTTGGAGAGGACAAGTGTAAGTTATCTAAAGAACCCTTGAACGACGATGGATCGTATAACGCAGAGCGTCTAGAAGAACCGGAGGAGGAAAGCGGCGATTCCGATCAGGAGATGTGTCCAAATACTAAGACTGGGATCTACTGCAAAAAATACGGTCATTTTCACTGTGCGGGAAAAGAGAACTGTGAAACGAGAGAGGACTACATCGAGCACCTGAAGGAGCATAAAGAAGAGATCCAGGATATGGATATAGACGTTTACATAAAAGAGCAGATGCGTAAGAACGATTGAATCAATCCACGATCAAGTCCTCTCCACCGAAGAAGGCGTCTTGAACAGCCGTGTAGATATCCTCTATCCCGAACATCTCGCGGCTGGAAACCGGAGTGATACCTCTCTGAAGACCCATGTTCTGTATGCTCTTTATCAGTTCTATACTCACCTGTGTTTCCACAGTCGCTCTTTCCCTGAGGGCGGTATCTAACCGCCAAAAATCCTTAGACCATGTCTTTATCTGTTCTATCTCTTCTTCGGTGAGTACATCGGCTTTTGAGAGCAACGGGAAGTAAGGAACATCGAACCTGAATTGTGTCGTCGCGGCTAAGGTCATCAAGGAGACAAAACCGGAAGGCTGTTTTGAGAGGACCGGATCGAACAAGAAAGTGATCAAAGATCTCTCACCAAGAGTGTTCACCATCTCCCGACTGGCCTGTCTGAAAGTGAACAGTTCCATCTGACCGGGGGTATCGATCAAAAAATAATGGCACTCGAACTCCTCCATAACCTCTCGTATCTCCTGCGCATTCATCGCCACCATATCCGCCGATACTATCTGGGCCCCGTTGGGACCGAGTTCATTTTCGGACATTACCTCGGACAGAGACACCCAATCTCTCACGTCGATGTCAACAGTGTAGGGCAGCTCGTCGGCTCCTGGATCCAAATTCACGGTGACCGCCTGATACCCCTGTTGATCCATCCAATCTTTGAACGCCTTGGTAAGAGTCGTTTTTCCTGAGCCGGCAGTTCCCACAAAGTAGAGATTCACAGCCATATCGGTCCATCAAAACGATGACAAAAAAGCTTTTTGGCTGTTATCACTTTCAACCGGGCAGGGTGGATATGAGTACGGTGATCTCCTCTTCCACCTCTTCATCTTCGTCCTTCAGCTCATCTAGCTTCTTGGTGGTCTCTTTGAAAATCTCGTCTACCTTATCCATCTTTTCCTCTTTAAAAGGTATCTTTTTGAAAGATACCCAGCCCACCTCGTGGTCTATCCTGTCTTTTTCCTGTATGTACCTTATACCTCTGTTTGTCATGCCCTTGATAGTGCCCAAAGCCGCCAATTTGTAATTTTTCTTCTCCTCGATGGTGAGCTCGTCCCAAACTTGAGAGGAATCCAGCCATTCCTCCTCGACGTCGTAGTACCTTTTGACGATGTTACCCTCGGTCTCTTCCCTCGATACGTGTATCAACCCCGCGTCCAATAACTGGTGAACGTGGTGATGCGTCGTTTGAGGTGTTATCCCAATCTCTTCGGCGAGTTCGCTGATCGTTTTTTCTTCTTCCAACAAAAGAGCCATTATCCGTAGACGAGAGGCGTTTGATAGAACTTTGATCTGATCTACGCTCGGTTTCAGGTCCTCAGGCATATTTACACCAATTAGACAGCATCTAAACGTACAAATCTACCCGAAATATTTAAATATTCCCCCTACCTATGTACAATTAAGGCGTCATCTAATCGAAAAGATGACGGAATAACGAAAAGGAGGTATAAACATGGTACGAAAAGTTGAAGATCAAAACGGAGGCAGCAGGTGGATAGTGCTTAATCCCGAGACGGCATGGTATGCGGAGGAACCGGTCCTCCCTACATAGGCTCGGGTCCGGGTCTCACCTGAACTCCTAAAACCCTTTTCCCCCAGTTTTTTTGCCAAAATATTCTTTGCTCGATCTTGATATGAGATTCTTCAAGAAATAGTTCATCTCCTCTAACAAAGGAAAGTTGGTTCTCAGAACTCATAGGGTTAATCATCGCCTTTCGGCTCATCTTTATATCATCATCATCGAACCCGCTTCTCTACAGGATGGAAATCCTACTTTTACAATTTTTCTACTGCTCTTTCTATCCTGTCCATGGCCTCTTCGATATTCTCTTTCGAATTCGCGAAGGACAATCTCAGATGTTTCTTCCCTCCGTCACCGAAGGCCGTTCCCGGAGTGGTCGCAACACTAGCCTCTCTGAGAAGATACATCGACATCTCCATACTCTCCATATCATACTCGAACTGCGGGAAAGTATAAAAGGTGGATTCCGGCTTTTTACATTCGAAACCGTCTATCTTGTCCAATCTTTTCATGATGATCTCTTTTCTCTCCCTGTATTTCTCTAACATCTTGTTCAACTCTTTATCCGCCTTTTCCTTTTCAGTCAGTGCGGTATAAGCGGCTTTCTGTGCGAAAGAAGTGGCGCAGGTCACTGAATGCGTTTGGATCTTGGCGATATTCTCCAACAGATCTTCAGGACATACGAGCCAACCGATACGCCAACCCGTCATCGCATAAGCTTTGGAGAAACCGTTGACAGTTATAGTCCTCTCTCTCATGCCGTCCAACGAAGCCATCGAGATATGCTCTCCTTCAAAGATAAGCTTTTCATACACCTCGTCAGTCACAACCTTCAGATCGTTGTCCACCGCTAGGTCCCTGATCATCTTGAGTTCTTCCTTGCTCAACGTCATGCCCGTAGGGTTGCAGGGCGAGTTCAAGATCATCATCTCGGTCCGGGAGGTGATAGCTTCTTTCATGGCCTCCTCGTCCATGGAGAAATCTTTTTCTTGCAGAGGGACTCTCCTCAATATCCCATCGGCAAATTTCACGATAGGTCCGTATGAGACCCAAGCCGGGTCGGGAAGTATCGCCTCGGCTCCGTCGTCCAGGTGAGCTAGAACCGACATGAAGATGGCGTGTTTCGTCGGGGTGATAAGCACATTTTTACTGTCAAAATCGAGATCGTTTTCCGTTCTCACTTTTTCCGCTACAGCACCTCGGAGTTCCTCTATACCCTTGGGCGGAGTGTAATGGGTGAAACCCTGTCTCATCGCCTCGTAAGCGGCTTCGATTATAAACCGGGGGGTATCGAAGTCGGGCTCTCCAACCGCGAGCGAGATGATATCTTTACCGCTTGCTTCCATATCATCAGCTAGTTGAGATATCTTCATCGTAGTGGAAAAAGAGACGTCCAACATCCTCTTGATATGTTCATCCATAGATATACCTCTTTTTTTAACCCATAAGCTCCATCATTAAGCCTTTCTGCGCGTGCAGACGATTCTCGGCTTGATCGAAAACCACGGAGTGAGGTCCGTCCATCACTTCGCTGGTTATCTCCACTCCTCTGTGGGCTGGAAGACAGTGCATCACTATAACGTCCTCTGCAGCCCGCTTCACCAGCTCTCGATTGACCTGATAGCCCTGGAAATCTCTTTTACGTTTTTCGGCTTCATTCTCGTCTCCCATAGAGACCCAAACATCGGTATAGATCACATCCGCGCCTTCCACAGCTTCCTTGGGATCGTCGTGATGGGTTATCTCTACACCGTGCTCTTCACCTAGCTTTACAGCTCTCTCAAATATATCTTCATCGGGTCGATAATCTTCAGGGGTACATGCTATCATATCCATCCCCACGATAGGGGCACCCAACAGCAGAGAATTGCACACGTTATTGCCGTCACCCACATATACCAGCTTCTGATCAAAATCGCCCTTGGTCTCTCTTATGGTAAGAAAATCGGCGAGTATCTGACATGGATGCTCTTTATCGTCTAGACCGCTGATCACCGGTACGGAGGAATTTTCAGCCAATTCCACCATCATCTCATGCTCAAAGGCCCGATACATGATGCCGTCGACATATCGACTTACCACTTTAGCTGTGTCGGCGATTGTTTCACCTCGGCCGAGCTGCAGGTCTCTTGGACTGAGATAAAGAGCGTGTCCTCCGAGCTGGGTGATCCCCACCTCGAAAGATATCCTGGTTCTGGTGCTCGGTTTTTCAAATATCATCGCCAGGCTTTTATCTTTCAAGGAACGGACCGATTCGCCGTTCTTGTAATTCTTCTTCATCTCTCCGGCTCTTCTCAATATCTCTTTAAGATTTTCCTTCAGATCTAAGATAGAAATCACGTTATCATTCATATTCTCACCTAAACTTTCCGTCAGTAAGTTTGGACATGATGTCCACATACAATTCAGTGGTCTCTTCAACTATCTCCTCAGGAAGAGGCGGTATAGGTGGTTCCTCTTTACCTTCGCGCCTAGCTTCCATCAATTTTTCATGATAACCTATTTCTCTGTAGTGCTGTCTAATGAGCTCTTTGGTCTTCTGCACGACATTGCCCTCCTCGTAACCGCTCTTAATCCACCACCTGTCCTCGTCAGCGGTACCGAATGTATCGACCAACATGAGTTCTCTGTTCTCGTCCATGGCGAACTCTTTCTTACCGTCCACGTGTAGAAGATCGTTCTTTTCAACGTTATCTTCTATCATCTCGTCGATCTCGAAGACCATCTCCTTCACCTTCATAAATTCCTCATCGGTCAACCCTGCGATGGAAAGGGCTTCTTCCCTGGTCAGTTCTCTGTCGGACTCCTCCAGTTTGGTGGTGACCTCGAAGAAAGGCTCGGGCAGCCTTTCGCCGTACTCAGGTTCTTCACTAAAACCCAAATCCTCGTGATCCATCTCTCCTCGCTTCACCCTATCTTGTAGCGAACCCGCAAGAAAATATCTAGCTATGAATTCCAACGGGATCAAATAGTTAGTCGTCTCCTGGTCTATACTCTCATAATCTTCGATGAGTTCCACGCTTTCAACCAGCATCTTCTTATCCCCCTCTCTCTCGATGAAGTGGGTATTGTAGCCCAATTCCTCGACCTCGTCGAACCAGTACGAAGCGGTCTTGCACAGTGTTTCTCCCTTTCTTGGGATCTCGCTCGGTATAACCTTATCGAATACTGAGATGCTGTCGGTGAACAGGAATTCCAATTCATCCTCCCCGATGTCGTAAACTTCTTTAACCTTTCCTTTCCTGATCAGCCTTTTCATGTGAAAGCACCAAGCGGTTATCGGGTTACGATATCTAATCTGTATTTAATGTTTATGTATCAGTACCACTCCTACAGTGCCTAATCCATCTCTTCAAGATGATCCCTAGCCTTCTCTAGAAGGTTTCTCGCATTCCTGAACGTGACCTTCTCTTTCGCCTCTTCAAAAGGGAGCCACGTGAAGCCCTGATGTTCAACAGAAAGCTCCACTTCCTCTTTTTCGGTTTCACCGAGGTGAAATATGACCTTCTTGTGAGACAGCTCGTCCCTTTTCTTATAAAAGTACTCGATCTCTTCTTTAAAATCTTCTTTGAGTTCCAGCTCGCTTTTTTCGATGCCTGTCTCTTCCTCCAGCTCTCTCAGCGCGGTTTCCAATTCTTTTTCGCCCTCTTCTATATGACCTTTTGGAAAGTCCCAGTGACCTGCAGGATAATGAAGGAGCAAATACTTTCTAGGACTTTCATCCCGAAAGACGACGATACCCGCGGATATCTCATCCATCATCTTATCCGTACAGCGGCGGGTGTGCACTTTTTCGTTCCATGTCGGTCTGTGCCTTGTTTGCCTGGTCCACCATCTGGGCATACTGGTCTTCCAATTGTTCAGCGCTCTCGATGAGGGATTCCGTCTCTATATCTATATCTCTGTACTTGGCAAACCTCTGGAGGAGAGCAGCAGAAGCCCTAGGGTCCGGCATCTTCGGATTGCCTTCCACAAGCATGCCGATGGCCTGTAACTCCTTTTCGTTGGCGTGCAGCAGCAGAGAACTGGATATACCGGAGACCGCTCCCCGCGAGATCACCTCGATATCCAATTTCTCCGCTTCCTTTTTCGCTCCATGTGAGCTCAGAACTCCCCATATCTTTTTTTCTTCTTCCTCTGCTTCATCTTCATCCCGCCCTTTGCCGCTCGGTATGCCGTCGAAGATGATGACTTCTTCGACTTCTCGGTCCAAGGCGAAGTCGATTATAGTTTCAGCAAGATTTGCCGTTAGATTCGGAGGAATGATCATGTCGGACTTGACGAGTAAAAATTTTTCACCGGCGAAGAAACGGACCGGTCTTCGCGGTATACCGTCGAATATCACAGCGGTCGGCGGAAATTCGTCGCAGTCAATTGACGCGACCTGCTCCAACTCAAGGGTATTAATCAACTGCTCCGAAGCTATACCTCCTATAAGGCCCGTCCCCGGAAAACCTGCCACCAATACCTCATATTCTGGTATATCTTTATCCTCCAAGATAATATCGAAAGAGATGTCGTTTTGGTAGGTGAGTTTTTCTTTCGCCATATCATATCACTACCACCTTAAATGACGTTCTATTACTTTTTATTTTTGGCCTTTCCAATCGATAGGGGTGAAAAAAGGCGATCGGGACAATAATTTTTTATCCTATAGATGACTATCGAGGTAAAGGTGAAAATATGGTAAAGAAAGAGGATGGAAAAGATGATTATCCCAAATTACAGGTGGCTTTAGACCTGATGAATTTGAAGAGAGCTTTAAGGATAGGCAAGGAAGCGGTAGAAGGCGGCGTCGACTGGGTGGAAGTAGGGACCCCGCTGATAAAGTCGGAAGGTATGGAGGCGATACGAGAGTTGAAGAAAGAATTTCCCAAAAAAAAGATAGTGGCAGACATGAAAACGATGGACGTCGGAAGCGTTGAAGTCGAGATGGCGGCCAAAGCCGGAGCCGATATCGTAGGGATATTGGGTGCCGCGGACGACGAGACCTTCAAAGAAGGTGTAAAGTCAGCGGGAAATTACGACGCCGAGATCTTAGCCGATCTGATAAGTGTCGATGATCAGGTGGGAAGGGCGAAGGAAGTGACCGAACTCGGAGTGAGCTATGTGGGAGTTCATGTCGGCGTGGACGCACAGATGAAAGGTATGGACCCGGGTGATCTTGTACAGAAGGTCTCCGAGGCAACTACGCTGCCAGTAGCTGCCGCTGGAGGTTTGAATTCAGAGACCGCTCCCCGCATGGTAGAAAAAGGAGCCGATATAATCATTGTAGGAGGGGCGATCATAAAAGCTAAAGACGTTAAAAAAGCCGCTAAAAACCTCAATAAGTCGATAACCGAAAAAGTCAGTATAGAATCGGAAGTCAGGAAGAAGCGCGGCCGCGGTGAGATAGAGGAAGTATTCAGGGATGTTTCCACGCCGAATATATCTGACGCTATGCACAGGGAACCGTGCATGAAAGGGATAAAGCCGATATCTCTCGGTAGTGAAAATATAGTGGGCAGGGCTTTCACCGTCAGAACGGTAGACGGAGATTGGGCAAAGCCCGTAGAAGCGATAGAAGAGGCTGATGAAGGTGAGATCATCGTGATCGACGCCGGCGGTGGAAAATCCGCGGTTTGGGGTGAACTCGCCTCCTGGTCGTGCAAGCAGGAAAATATCGAAGGCGTGATAATAGACGGGGCGGTCAGAGACGTGGATGACATAAGAGAACTGGGCTTCCCGGTTTTCGCTCGCCACACAGCTTCCAACGCCGGTGATCCAAAGGGCTACGGCGCTTTAAGAGACGAGATAATAGCCGGAGGTAGAAGTGTAAGACCCGGCGATTGGATAGTGGGAGACGAGAGCGGAGTAATGGTTGTCCCGAAAGAAGAGGGGTTACAGATAGCTAATCGTTCTCTAGATGTGATGGAAAAGGAGAACAGAGTGAGAGAGGAGATAAAAGAGGGAAGGACCCTTTCAGTGGTGATGGAACTCGATAAGTGGGAAAAACAGAAGTGAGCTCTCGAAAGATCACCTTCTCTCGAAACGATCGGACCTTACGGCTTCCAACCCGTGATCTTCAGCCCAAGCTTTAGCTCTCTTCCTTTCTTTGCCTGAGGTACTGCTCCTGTCGAAATACACGTATTCAACACCGGGAGTCTTTTTTACTAGCTCACCAAAGCTTTTCTCCTTGAGATATTTCATACCCCAGCCCGGCACCATATGCCCTATAGATACCTTTCTATTCTGAGCGAGCTGAGTAAAACGGGGGGCGTAGTGACCACCGCCTATACAGGCAACTACAGGATGTTTACTCTCAACTTCGCCTTTCACCTTTTCGCTCATCACCGTATCCGCTATGACGTCTCCTGCTCTTTTATCGGTCCATGAGCTTTCGTCGCTGCCGATCTCGATGTAATACGTCGGGGTCTCAAGATAAGGGCCGTGGTGAGTAGCTTCGAACGACACGTCGTAATCCTGATGTATATCTCTCTCCTCGGCCTTATCCATCAACTCTAACAGGGCTAACGTCATCTTGTGCGGCGAGCACGGCACGAGCTTACCCTCTTTTCCCCCGAATTTTGCCTCGCCGTAGTTCCCTATCGGGTGGACCGTTAGGGAGTTGACTCCGGCCTCCGAAGAATGCCTAGAGATGAAGACGATCTCCTCTATATTTACGTCAAGCGACTTTTCAACTTCTTTATCTAGGCCGTCACAGTAGATGTGATGTTCCTCTACGGTAACTATGAGATCGGTCGTTCCGTTTTCCTTTTTATACACCGGGTTCTCCCTGAAATTGGCCACCTCGTTCCAGCCTCTTTCGAGTAGACTAGATAGGATGTTTTGACTAGCCTTATCCTGTTTCGAGGATACTATCAATCTCATGATGTTATGTAAAGGGCGCGTTTAGATATATTTTTTGATAAAGAATTTATAGTCATGAACAATATATGCACCGATGGTCGGCCGTAATCTTAGTTTAGAAAGTCTAAAACATACCGTTACAGATATGGTGGAAGGATCTCCAACGTCCGCTGAGGATCTGGAAGATATGCCGCTCCATTCGATACTTTTGGTAATCTCGGCTTACCTCGCTGTCGGCATCGGTATCTTTCACTTCTTCCTCTCTTTCCTTCAGCATCAGGACCCTTATCTCATATTCCATCTCGCGATCGATATCGGCTTTGGTCTAGGGCTGTTGATATCCTATTTTAGGATAGGGGATGATAAGTACAGGATAAGATGGTCCGTGTTGGCTGTGATCTTTTCTGTGGTTCTTCTTGCGTTCGGAGGTATCGTTGGTATCTTAGCAGGGATCGTAGGTATTTTCGGAGGAGGACTCGCTTTACTTGCGACCTTCGATGAAACATGGGAAGTTTAATATCATACCAGTCTTATCAACCGTTGGTGGGTAAATTGGAAGAAAAAAAGATAAAGATCCACGAGATGATCTCGGAGCTGATGAAAATATCTGCCGGGGGTTCACCAAAATCCTCGGGCGATCATTTAGAGATCTTGGTACTCGACAACGCTGAGATAGAGATGCTTGCCGAAGAGATGTTTCAATTATCAGATGAACTGAACGAGGAGATCTACAGCGAAGAGGGAGAAGCCATCGAATCCTCGAACCATGTAATCCTTCTTGGATTGGAAGACCATTCTCCTTTGGGTTTCGACTGCCGAGCGTGCGGATACGAGAGCTGCGACGACCTTTCAGAGGCACAAGAAAAAGAAGATATATTCCAGGGGCCGAACTGTGTATTCAGATTGTTGGACCTGGGTACCGCTTTGGGAAACGCGCTGAACACTGCAGAGATGTTCAAGCTCGATCACGATATCTCCATAAGAGGAGGTCTTGCGGCAAAGCATTTGGGGCTTATAGATTCAAGGGTCTGTTTGGCCGTTACCGCGAACGCTGCCACGGAAAGATATCATTACACGCCCTGATCAGGGATCAGATCTTTTCTCTCGCCAAGAAAAGTGCCGTCGAGCAGATACACCTTTTCTTCCATCAATTTTTCGTTCGTAAGGAAAGGTCCTAGATATGGGTCCTCTTCTATATTGATACTCGTGCCCCCCAACAGGGGATTGAAATGAGGCATCACGACCGCCTCCCCTACTATTCCTTCCCGCTCATACTTCAACCTGATCCAGCATTCCTTCTTCTCCTTATTTTTGAACGAATCCACAAGAGCTACGGTGGGATGTACATGGGCTAGAACCACTTTTCCAGTGGAAAGTACCTCTTCAGAGGGTATCGCATGGCCGTGGAAAAAACCGATTTTTTCTAGAACTGTTCCGCTTGAGTCGTGGATGAAAACGTCGGATGGAACGTAGCGTTGGATATCTCCATCATGATTACCGGGGATCAGATGTACTTCTTCAACTATCTTCAACCATTCATCCACCGCCCTCGGAATGTCACGATACTCCTGCCAGCTGCCTTTGGGGATATTATGCTTGAGGTCGCCGTTGATTATCAATCTTTCAGCGTCCTCTCTTTTCAGGATTTCACTGATCGAATCTATCATCTCTTCAGCCTGGTCCGGTATGTTTATGCCTTTCTCCTCCAGCTCTCGTTCATAGCCTATATGGAGATCGGCCACCACGATGGTTTCACCGATTTTGAGAATCCTTTCGTTCCAGATGGGTTCCATTTCCATATTTTCTTCTAGCCCCTGGGCCTTTTACTCATCTCTTTATGCCTTTTCAAAGGTTCGGTAAGTATCTTTCTATCTCCCACTCGGTCACCTGTTTCCTGTATTCGTTCCATTCTTCCTTTTTGTTATGGAGATAATGTTTGAAGGTGTGCTGTCCGAGCACTTCCTTCATAAAATCACTCTCTTCCATCAGCGACAATGCGTGGCCCAGATTCGTGGGCAGCGGTTCGATACCCTTTTCTTCCCGTTCCTCCTCCGTCATGGAAAATATATCTTCTTCTACAGCTTCAGGAGGGGTTTTCTCTTCTTCTATACCTTTCAAACCGGCAGCGAGTAGTAGGGCGAACTGAAGATAAGGGTTTCCTGCGGGATCGGGATTCCTTATCTCTATACGGGTGCCCTTCTTCCTTCCCGCGGGGATCCTAGCCAGGACGCTCCTGTTGAGATGAGCCCATGAGATGTAGACCGGCGCCTCATACCCGGGTATCAGCCTCTTGTATGAATTGACCCATGAGTTCTGGACCGCGCACATCTCTTTAGCATACTCGAGAAGACCACCTAGATAGTGTCGGGCCGTCTCGCTCAGTCCCTCTGGATCGTCTGGATCATAGAAGTGATTTCCGTTTTCTCCCAGTAAACTTTGATGGATATGCATGCCGCTACCGTTGACATCCGCTATAGGCTTGGGCATGAAAGTCGCGTGAAGACCGTTGAGCTTAGCTACCGTCTTGACGGCATGTTTCAAGGTCATTATCTGATCCGCTATGGTAAGAGCGTCGTCGAATCTCAGGTCGATCTCATGCTGACCCGAAGCTCCTTCGTGGTGGGAAGCTTCGACCTCGAACCCCATCTCTTTGAAATACAGATTCGCTTCCTTCCGGACTTTATCGGCCCTATCCAAGGGCATCAAATCAAAGTAACCGCCTTCGTCATCGGGTACCGCAGTTGGATCACCTTCTTCAGCGGTCTTGAAAAGGAAGAATTCATATTCTGGACCAACATTGAATTCGTAACCCATCTCTTCAGCTTTTTCCATCTGTTTCTGAAGGATGTACCGGGGATCGCCTTCAAATCTCTCCCCGTCCGAGTTATATATATCGCAGATCAGCCGCCCCGTCTTGATGTCTTCTTCGATCCACGGAAAAATGAGAAATGTATCTAGGTCGGGATAAGCTCTTAAATCGGATTCCTGGATCGTAGCATATCCCATTATCGAGGATCCGTCGAAGAGGACCCCGTTCTCGATTGAGCGCTCAAGGTGAGAGGCCGGTATGGAAACAGACTTCACACCTCCTAGGATATCCATGAACTGCATCTCGACGAATTTTACTCCTCTTTCCTCAACCACATCTAGTAATTCTTCTTTCTCCACACTATCACCTTGATCGATTTAGTCATCGGTTTCTTCGGATAGCTGAATAAACTGTTCTATCTATTTAAAAAAAACGGTTATTGGAAAAGCACCTATATCTATATAAT
>JAZKSH010000008.1:0-37909 GCA_036626195.1 Thermoplasmatota archaeon
TTTGAACGCGACTTCACAGAACGGCACTCAGACAGACGAAGACGTGATGCGGGTTACCTACGATCATACTGGTTCGGAGGTTATAGTCACAGCGCCGGGAGACACTATCGAGACAGCTCCAGGTACTTACACCTACAATTTCGATGTCGAGAATAACGGCAGTGCAGACGATACCTATGATTTAGCAGTGTATTCATCGATTGCAGATTGGACAGCGAGCGTTCAGGCTAATGTCACCGTGGCGGCGGGAACGACCGAGACCGTATCCGTTTCCGTAACGATCCCGGAGGACGCGGCGGATGGTGAATTCTCGGATATAACTTTGAACGCGACTTCCCAAAATGGTACACAGACGGACGAAGACGTGATGCGAGTCACTTACGATCATACGGGTTCGGAAGTAATAGTGAGAGCGCCAGGAAACAAAACGGAGAGCTCACCAGGTACTTACACTTACAATTTTGAGGTGGAGAACAACGGCAGCGCGGACGACACGTACGATTTGACAGTGAATTCATCCAATGCCAATTGGACGGTTAGTGCCCCAGCGAATCTCACTGTAATGGCAGGAACGATCGAGACGGTATCTGTAGAAGTGACGATCCCGCAGGGTGCGGAGGACGGTAATTCCTCGGATATAACTTTAACGGCGTCTTCCCAGAACGGTACTCAGACGCACGGAGACGTGATGACAGTCACTTATGAAGAATACTTACTGACCGTCCAAAACCCAGCTAACGGCACCATCTACATCGAGGGTGTAGAGGTCACGGGAACTCATGATAACTTTACCTATCCTAGAGGATATGAAGTTGATATCGAAGCTGTATCAAATCTGCATTATCACTTCATAGAATGGACGGGTGAGAACGGGACTATAGCCGATACTACAGCTAACGAAACTACGATAGAGATGCTAGACAACTACACTATAATGGCGGAGTTCGAGATAAACACTCACACATTGACTATAAACTCTACAGCGGGAGGTAACGTGACATTACCGGGTAAGGGGACTTTCACTTACAACGCGACTGAAGTCGTTGACCTTGAAGCGGTGGCTGACGAAGGTTACCACTTCACGGAGTGGATAGGAGACAATGGGACGGTAGACAACACAAGGTTCAATTCGACAACGATTGATATATTGGGTAATTATACACTCACTGCAGAGTTCGCCATAAAAGACTATAACTTGACTATTAATTCGACAGCAGGAGGAAACGTTAAAGTACCTGGGGAAGGAACATTTGGATATAGTAAGGGCTATTTGATGGACCTAGAGGCAGTAGCGGCCGAAGGTTACCACTTCGTCGAATGGACAGGCGAGAACAGTACGATAACTGATCCCACCGCAAATCGTACAACGATAGAGATGCTGGACAACTATACGATAACGGCAGAGTTTGCTATCAATGCTTATACTTTGAACATCTCATCTACAGCAGGAGGTGATGTAGTAGATCCGGGAGAAGGAGTATTTGAGTACGATCATGGGACTGTGGTTGATTTAGAGGCGATGCCGAAAGAGGTTTATCGATTCGTCGAATGGACAGGAGACACCGGCACGATCGATGATCCAACAGTTAACCAGACGACGATAGAGATGCTGGATAATTATACGATCAATGCTGAATTTGCTATCACTACTCGCTCATTGACGATAGCTTCGACTGAAGGCGGTAACGTAATAGAACCGGGTGAAGGTGCATACGAGTATGACCATGGAACGATAGTCGATCTTGAAGCGGTAGCGGCCGAAGGTTACCACTTTGTAGAATGGACGGGAGACACCGGCACGATCGATGACCCAACAGTTAACCAGACGACGATAGAGATGTTGGATAATTATACGATCAATGCTGAATTTGCCATAAATACTTACATGTTGGACATCTCATCGACTGAGGGAGGTGATGTTGTAGGTCCTGGAGAAGGAATATTTGAGTACGATCATGGAACTATGGTTGATTTAGAGGCGGTACCTGAGGAACTTTATCACTTCGTAGAATGGACAGGGGACACCGAGACCATAGAAGATCCAACCGAAAATCATACAACGATAGAGATGCTAGCCGATTCTTCCATAACCGCAGAATTCGCCCTCCCTACTCACTCACTGACGATAACTTCGACTGAAGGCGGTAACGTAATAGAACCGGGAGAAGATGTATACGAGTATGACCATGGAACGATAGTCGATCTTGAAGCGGTAGCGGCCGAAGGTTACCACTTCGTTGAGTGGACGGGCGACAACGGAACGATAGGGGACGTGACAGCGAATCAAACTACAATGGAGATGCTTGGAGATTATTCCATAACAGCAGCATTCTCTGTAGACATTTATGAGTTGACGATAAACGTAGAAGGCGAAGGTTCTACGAGTCCAGAAGAGGGTACACACCCGTATGAATACGGTGAGAATATAACTGTAGAGGCCTTCCCGGGAGAGAATTGGATATTCAGTCACTGGACAGGTGACGTATCTGAAGGAGAAGAAGAGAGAGAGATCGATATCTTTATCGACGGAGACAAAGAAATAACTGCCCACTTTGTTAGAGAGTCACACTTCGAGGTCGAGGTGATTTCTCCTGAGGAGGGGGAACAATACGTCGAAGGGGAAACGATAACAGTAGAGTACAGGGTGGAGAATCTAGGTGATGTAAAAACTACTCAGACCATAGAATTTTTTGTTTACGACGAAGATGGTGACGTAGTATTCCAGGATCAAGATGAGGTAACCCTAGATCCAGTAAATTTCACATTTGCGGGAGTATATGAAGGGGAGTTTTCTTGGAAGAGCGAAGAAGGGTTGACAGGTGAGTTTGATCTGAGCGTGAGCAGCGAGGACGAAGAAGAGATAGTAACTGTGACCGTCTTAGATCGATATGACCTGACCGTAGAGTCGGAAGAAGGCGGAACTACGAATCCCGAGCCCGGTACATATACTTATACTGAAGGAGAAAGAGTTACGATAGAGGCTGTTCCCGATGAGGGCTGGCAATTCAGCCACTGGTCTGGGGCCTTTGAAAGCGAGGAAGAAGAGATAACCATAACGATAGATGGTAACTACACCATAACGGCCCATTTCGAAGAATTAGATATATGGTTGGAGATCATCTCCCCTGAGGAGAATGAGCTGTTTAGTGAGTCTGAAGTAGAGTTAGAATGGGAGTCAGGGAACGTAGAGCATCATGAGATAAGGTTGAACGATGAAGATTGGATCGACGTAGGTGAAGAAACTGTATATACGTTTGAGGACCTCGACGATGGTGCACATGCTGTAGAGGTGAGAGCCGCTGGCACGGGAATTTTCGTAGATGAATCCATCAACTTTACAGTGGATACCATACCGCCGGAACTCGAGATAATCTCACCGACAGCAGATAAAAAGATCAGTGAGCGTGATGTTACGGTAGAATGGGAAGGTTTAGATGATATTAGCGGTATAGGAGGCTATGAAGTCCGCTTGGAAGATGGCGAATGGATCGATGTGGGTGAAGATACAAGTTACATCTTTGAAGATCTAGAAGACGTAGAATACACGGTAGAAGTCAGAGCTGTAGATGGAGCCGGGAATGAAGCTAACGATACAGTTAGTTTCAACGTCGACCTTGAAAGGGGTGATGATTCCGCTTTTGCAGGATTATGTAGTTTCTGGTGGATATTCCTTTTGATACCGCTGATCCTCATACCCATATTGTTCTTCTTCTGGAAAAGAAGGGAGGAGGAAGAAGAAGAACCCGAGGAAGAGATGGCCTTGAGCGATATGGAAGAGCTGGAAGGAGAAGAAGAAAGCAAAGGGGAGGAACTAGGCGGGGAACCAACAGAAGAACCGGCTCTCGATGAGAGCGAAGAAGGAACCTCTGAGTGGTCTGAAGAGGAAAAAGAGATGGAAGAGGAGACGCCGCTCGAAGAAACCCCCGAAGTTGACGAGGGAGAAATAGAAGCGGAGTTAGATGAAGAATTGAGACAGGAAGAGGAGAAAGTTGAAGCCGGGGGTATAGGCGGTGCTGCTGCGCCTTCGGGTGCTAGAGAAACTTCTGAAAATGAATGCCCGGTATGTGGGGAGAAGGTCTCGGAGGACGATGAACAATGTCCTGAGTGTGGAACTGAGTTAAAAAGAAAAGAAACAGAGGCGTTAGATGATGAGATATTTTTCGAGTGCGACGAGTGTGGTTTCCTGGTAACAGAAGAAGAGATGGAAGAATGCCCCTACTGCGGAGCTGAGCTGGAAAAAGATACATCGAGCGAAAGACAAAACGAAGAAGAATAAAAAATAAAAAAAATAGGGTACTTCACTCCTCCTCTATCGTTTTATACTCTTTACAGTCCTCACAATACCATCTGTTATATTCCTCGAGCCACCTTACTTCGCCATCACAGTCTGGACACGGTTCTGTGATCTCGGTTTCCTCCTCTTCAACTTCCTCTTCTTCCTCTTTTTCAGGAGCCTCTCCCTGCCCGGCTGACTCGGATACATCTTCTTCCTCTATAGCTTCAACATACTGTTGACAATTATCACAGTACCATCTTTCGTACTGAGGTACCCAACGCAGTTCGGACACACAATGAGGACACAGTTTCACATCCACATCCTCTTCTTCGGAAGGCTCTGCCCTTTCCTTTGTATAGGCTGCTTCCTCTGTTTCCTCTTCTTCTTCAATCCTTTTATATTCTCTGCAGTTGTCACAGTACCACATTTCGTATTGATCGATCCAACGTAACCTTTCGCCACAATCGAAACAGGTTCTTTCTTCTTCGAGTTCCGATTCTTCTACTGCGGTGTACTCTTCTTCTGTTGTTTGTACCTCTTCTCTCTGTTCAGATTGAGCTGGGAATTCACTTTCTCCTCCTGTTCTCCATTCATCTGTCCTTTCAGTTTCCATCGAACCTAGGTCGCCTCTTTGTTGAGTAGGAGTACCTGGTTGCGGACCACCTGTCTGTTGAGCTGGAGTATTCGGTTGTTGACTACCAACTTGTTGAGTAGGAGTATCTTGTCGTTGACCACCTATCTGTTGAGCTGGACTGCCCGATTGTTGATTACCAACTTGTTGGGTAGGAGAAGCCGGTTGTGAACTACCTGTCGGTTGAGCAGGAGTCTCCGGTTCTTGTGTCGGTGCAGGAGGTTGTTGACTTTCTGGCAAGAAGCTTTCCTCGACAGCCTCCTCTTCAGCAGGGCTTTCGACCTCTCTGAATGAACTGAAGATGGTTCCCAATAAGCTAGCAAATATCGAACTAACTATGCCCCATATCGATAAAGATATGAATTCACCGAGTCCTATCCCATCTATCAGGTTAGAATAATTGGGGTCAATCCCTATCATGGACCCTACACCCGGTGTTAAGTAACATGTCAGTGATATGAAGATGCTAGAGCCGATAAGTCCTATCAAGAAAGAATGTTTTATGGGGCTCTGCGAGATCTCCCGAGGGAGGAAAAATCCTATCCCGAAGGCGATGAAGGGTGAGATTAAAATTGCTATAGCTAGATGCAGCCACGATTGAGCCACTTCCAGAGCGCCAAATATTAAGCCGTGGATCATCAATATTATTCCGAAGATTACAAAGGTGAGCAATCCAAACTTATAGGTTCTTTTTTCTGAGGACTCCATGTTAACCACCATCATTCAATTTCTCGTTTTTTCTATTTAAATCTAATTCTAATATATCAACTAGTGGGCTTATCTTCCTGATAGCCCTTTTCCCTTAATATAGATATATACCCCCTATTTAATATTAGTTATATCCCCTAGATTTAATATAACAGAAAAGTAATGTAGGATTATAGGAGAATACCCTGTATGAATCCTATAGCTAAACGACTACTGGTTCTCGGCTGCGTTTTCATACTGCTCTTTTCACTGCTTATCAGCTTACCTCCGTCTAGACTGGGCTCAGAAAAAGAAGAAGATCGATCAGCAATCGTTGAGATATCCGGACCTAAAGATATAACCATGCTTAATCGTTTGGGCGTCGAGATAGTTGAAAGGACTACCGACCGTGCTTTCATAGAAGCTACCGATTCTGATATAACTCTGATGGAAATGATGGAGATGGACGTAGAGATACTGTCTGAGGAGGAAGATTTAGAAGATAGAATCACCGCATCGATCAATGCTCCTCAGTTCCCTGGATATGATCCAACGATCCACTCTATGATGAACGAAACCAAGGAGACCAACATATACGACAATATCGATATCTTACAGAACTTTGAGAACGCGGACGGTGTTCGGACTAGACGATCCGGAACTCAGGGCTATTGGGATGCTGTAGATTGGACATATAATAAATTCGATTCCTACGGCCTGGAAGTTTTCCAGCAGAACTTCACTTACACCGGGGGAGAGAGCGCCAATGTCATTGCGGAACTTCCCGGTTCAGACCCCGACTTGAAAGATGAAACTTTCATCATAGGAGCGCACTTGGACAGCATAAACAGTAGAGGAGCCGATGAGCCCGCCCCAGGAGCCGACGATAACGGCAGCGGGATAGCGCTCACTCTTGAAGCCGCTAGGGTATTATCAAAGTATGAGTTCAATAGGACCATCAAGTTTGCTGCTTGGGGCGCCGAAGAACAAGGTCTCCACGGTAGTTCTCATTACGCCTCTAATGTGGATCCGGAAGAAGACCTGAGGGGGAACTTAAACTACGACATGATTGGCTATGCCGAAGACGACGTTTTAGATGTCACGCTTCACGCGAATACACAGTCGAACTGGATGTTGGATTATAAGGCGGATGTTGCGGGGGCTTATGAACCGGGAGTCAACTTCACCTATGAATATGACAGTGATGAGACGCGTTCCGACCATTCAAGTTTCTGGGATGAGGGATATAACGCAACGTTGGCCATAGAAACAGTATTTAGTCCTCACTATCATTCCGAAAATGACACTTTAGATAAATTGACCATCCCCCAGATCGATTACACTACTCAACATGCCATAGGAACGGTAGCTCATCTTGCAGGACTGAGGAACCAGACGGGAGAGCCGTTACACCCCGATGAACCTAGACCACAAGACGGCGCAACAGATGTGACCCTAGCTCCACAGTTGAGTGTTCATGCCGAGCACGATATTGGAGAAAACATGAGCGTTTCTTTTTACGACGCCTCTAACGACATCCTGATAGGAACCGATGATAACGTACCGAGCGGAGGAAGAGCTTATACTACTTGGAACCATCTTAACTATTCAACCACCTATGAATGGTATGCTGTGGCTGAAGATGATGGAGGAGGAATGGCACAATCCCAAACTTGGTCGTTCACAACCATGGACGAAATCGAACTTTTACCGCCTTCCGGATTGAGTGTGAAGAAGGACGAAGGTATGGGCCACCTAAGACTGGAGTGGGGTGATGTTGGTGCGCCACAGTATAGAGTGTATCATTCTGAAGATCAGTATGCAGACTTCGAAAGTTGGGATAAAGTTGCTACGGTGGAAGAGACCAATTACACCCATGAGGATGCACTAGGAGGAGAGAATTACTACATGGTGAGGTCAACTAGCGGGGTAGAGGAAAGTGAAAATTCAACCATGGCTTTCTGTATAGAGAGGTATTTTGAAGCCGAGAGACCCCGACATTACATCTCGATACCGATGGGTTTCGAAGGTCATGCTGGAGATGGCGAATTGAGAGCAAGCGACTTGGTTGAGTCAATCGAAGGCGATCTCGGTTCCAGCGAATACATATTCGATGTGATAAGGTGGGACCCGCAGATCATGGGCTACAGTGAACGGTTTTATTACGATGATCTTGCAGGGGAATGGACAGACGATTTCGTCATCGAACCCGGAGACGGTATCGCATTCGGCGTAAAAAATTCGTTCACCTGGCATATCAACGGGACCGATACGCAACACGAGATATTTTATGAGGAAGAAGATTCAAGGCATTACACCTCGATACCCTACACTTTGGCTGATCAGACGGGAAACGGTGAACTGATGGCAAGTGATCTTGTCAAGGCTATCGAAGGCGATCTTGAGAGCGGCGAAAATATAACCGAGATAATCAGATGGAACCCCATGAACAGAGGTACGGGAGAAAGATTTCATTATGACGAGTCGTCAGGAGAATGGAAGGACGATTTCGTTATAGAGCCCGGAGACGGTATAGGATTCATGGTGAACAAAGCCTTCAGGTGGGAAGTTGAACTGATAACGCCGTAGAATAACGACTGGGTGAAATCGTTTTGAAGAACATCGACTATCCTGCCTATTTCAGCAGTAGCAATCCATAGTAGTTCTGAGTGCAGCTGCGGTCTTCGACCACTTCTATAGAGAATCCAGCTTCTCTCGCAGTCCGATATACATCTATCCCACAGGCTTCCATGGCCGGCCTCGCTTCGTGAGGGTGTACACATCCTTCTTCTATTTTACATTCCTCACAGAGGTAGCATGGGCCAGCACCCATTGCAAAAGCCTTGTAATATCCCGAAAGGAAGGCATCACGTTCGAGTTCCGCCATGATGCTCTTCACGTTGTCCACGTCGGAAGGAAAATGGATCAGCAGAGCTCTTTCGTAGTCCTTTAATACCTTTTCGGTTTGTTCTGGTGTAGGGGAATAGGGCGGACATGTCAGTTTTTCTCCATATCCACCGCATCCGTATTGGCACTTGAGTCTGACCCATTCGGCTGTAAAGACTTCGTCTGGAGAAATCACCTTCCCTTCTTCCGCCCCTTTGTTTACGGCCTTTTCGAGGATTTCATCCGCTTGCATCGTTTCCCCTCTTATTCCTTCTTTATCTGCTCTATTTTTTCTTCGACTTGCTCTTTCAACTCATCACCTTTGTAGTCGCCGCCGAAGTAATCCAGACGGGCCGCTATAGCGATCTTATTTGCGAAGGTCCGGGCGATCTTGCCTCTTTTATCTTTCGGTGCTCGATGCACGTAAGGATGCTGTAATATGGCGCCGTGTTTCGGAGGATCCGTACCTTTATCGAGGTGCTTAAAAAGGGCCTTTTCCGCCCCTAAAACCTGGATAGTGCTTGCAGGCTTTTTAGCCAGTTCTTCCAGCGAGCCCACGAGAGCTATCAACTCACCACCCAATTTTGGACCCGTTAGCGCGGCAAGGTTTGGAGCGTACTCTTCCATCCTTTTCTCGACATAATCGTGGACTTCTTTCCTGTGATCCATATCATCTTTTATTCCTTCAGCTAGTCTCTGATAGAGTTCGACTTCTCTATCCGTGATCTCTCCCCCTGTATGATCTTCGTCCAGATCGAGATCAGCATTTTTCCTTATCTCTCGCCTCGAGCCGCATTGTGCGATGAGTCCAACGTAATCTTCGTCGTCCACTTCACTTTCCAGCTCAGGAAAGTGCAGAGAATACCAGTCCCTCAACCTTTCCATCTTGATGTTGATTATCTCATTGAGATCTTGAATGGTGTCTACGGCCTTGGCTAGATGTTCTCCGAAATCTATCGATTCCCTTACCTTCTTAGAACCCAATTTTAAAAGAGCTTCCTGAAGAAGGGAATCGTCGAATGAATACTCTTTTGAATCAATCTCTATGTTTTCTATTTTCCCTTCGTAGAGCGTCCCCATCTCTTCCAGCCTTTCCGAGGCGACCTGCACTTCGTCCCATCTTTGAGATAATTCTTTCTCCTCGTCGAGGATCTCTCCATCCTCTCTCTTAAATTTTTTTTCTGCTAATTCATCAGCGTCCTTTGAAAAGAGTTCTTTATCTATGACCTCTTCATTTTCTATGATAAAAGTACCGAACCAGGTAGTATACAGTATCCTGTCTGCATCCTCTTTTTCTTCGTCCATCATAAGAAAAGTAAAGTTCGGTCAGGTATAAATTTTATCAATCTTCTTCGGGTATCATGTAAAGCCTTTCTTCGACCTTTATCACTTCTATTTCTTCCTTTCCTGTCGGGGTCCCTTCAGGCTTCAAGAGTGTCTCGGTCTCATAGGACTCGGGATCTAGAACCTGGAGCTCCTTTTCATCTTCCGAAACGACGACCGCCTTCCTTATCAACTCCTCTCCCCCGTATATCTCCACCTCATCCATCTCCTTTCTATCGATGGTGGTTATCCTGTCCTCTTTCAGATCGTGGACAGTGACGGGATCACTGCCGCTCCTAGCATTTTTGATCCTGTATATTTTCCCTTCATAGCCTATGAAGTCTCCTTTTTCGTAAGGCGGTATCCTTACGGAATAGGTCATCCTGTAAACGTCCTGGCCGTCTTCTCTACCGGCCAGTTCTGAAGAGGTCGTCACCATCCCTCCGAAATCATCGGCAATATCGTACGAAAGGTCTTTGCTAACTCTATTATCACTGAGATAGAAATCTAGACCTCCGTGTATCTCCTTTTCTGCGGTTATGAAAACATCCTTATTCTCTGCCTTGTCTTCCTCTATCCTTTTGTGCACCGTTCTGATCACGCTTTTTTTCTGCTCTTCGGTCATCTCTTCTTTAGAGGGTCTCACCTGTAATATGGCTTCGTAGTAATTCCCCTCTCTTCTACTGCAGTTGGTGCACTGGTCTTTCTTCAGGATGATGTTGGTCGAGAGTTCTTTTTCTTTTTTCATCCCGTCCATCAGCATCTCTACCGTCAGATCCACTTTTATATTTCGTGGGTCGCCCTCGTCGAATTCTACTTGATAAGAGAACTTATCCACTGGGGAGGAAAGGGAAAGAGCGTCCTCTATCCTGTCAAGCATGACGGATTGAAGATCGGGTCTTTCCAACCATTTTTCTCCCTTCTTGATACTCCCACATTTTGAACAGATCTCGATCTCGATGGGATCTTCGATATCAGCGTCGACGTGTTTTTCCACGTAACAGTCCGGACAAAGTCCGTCTTTGAGCTCCTCCGCTTCGGAGCCGCACTCTACGCATATCATCATTTTCACTCTTTATAGTTGTACGATCTGTAGATGGGGAACACCATCTATCCACATTATATCTTCTTCACTGCCGAATCCGAAATCCGTAGCCGCTTCGATAACTTCCTCTCCGACGAGGTTCGCTACGGTGGATTTCTGGAACTTTTCGTGCAGTATTTCCTTCCCTGATCCTTCATCCACGTCTACCGTGCTTCCACCGTAGAAATCTTTCTTGACGTTTAAATTTATGTCTTCATCCTCTAAAGTGATGCCCAACAGCTCTTCGTCACACGCTGCTAAAAGGATCTCGGTTCCCTGTTCATATACCTGATAACTCACTTTCATCTTGCAACTCCTTTCACGCCAGGTCGTAGCTGTCGGGAGACGGTTCATATATCTGACCGTTTTCCTTCATCCTCTGGAGTTCCTTCCTGACCTCTTCTCTTGAAAGACCCCTCGAGACCGCCTCTTCGAGAAGGTCTTCAGCCGGTACTCCTCCTTCGTGTACCTCTTTTTTCTCCTTGATTATGCTCCTGATCTGAGCAAGGAGGGTTCTCTCGCTTGCGGATACGCCTGAAGCTACGATATCGATATCTAAGGTATCGCCTTCGGTAGAAGCTACTTGTTCCAGGAAATAATTGGTCACATTTATGGCTCTTTCTGCATCCTCGAGCGTCGCCTGTTCTCTTAGATGCGCTCGGGCGCTGGCCTCGGTGAGTCTAACCAGAGATTCGAGTTGTCTTGCCGTCGCCGGGATGGATTCTTCGCCACCTCGCTCTCTGAGCTGTAGGTAGAAATCTTCCAATTTTGTCATTGCTTCCTCCGTCATTACAGGGTTGATCGATTTTGCATGGGCGATATATTTACGCAGAAATTCCTTGTCCAATTCGGGGCTGAATTCTTTTTCGACCTCAGTGTCTCCTTTTTTCTTTATCCTTTCACCCTCCTCGTGAAGGTTCAATATGTGTTCCGCTATCTCTTGATCCTTCTTCTTGTCAGGCTTATCAATGAGAGCGAATATAAGATCGAATCTGGATATCAAAGGAGGAGGGAGATCTATCTGTTGAGATATGTTTTCATGGACCTCGAACCTACCGTATTGGGGATTCGCCGCTCCGAGCACGGCGCACCTCGAATTCAAAGTCGCATTTATACCGGCTTTCGCCACGGAGATCGTTTGTTGCTCCATGGCCTCGTGCATGGCACTCCTGTCCTCGTCTCTCATCTTATCTAACTCGTCGATACAGGCTATACCGCCGTCCGCTAACACTAAAGTTCCGGCTTCCAATACCCAGCGGCTCTCACCCATGACTTCTTCTCTTATGGCCGCTGCAGTCAATCCCGCTCCGGTAGAGCCCTTTCCCGAGGCGTACATACCTCTGGGTGAAAGTTCAGCTATATATCTCAAAAGCTGAGATTTTGCCGTTCCCGGATCGCCTACCAGCAGAATGTGTATATCTCCTCTCGTCATAGAGCCGTCTGGCATCTCCTTCCGCACTCCGCTGAACATCTGCAGGGCTAATCCGATCTTTTCGTGGTAAAGCCCGTGAATACTGGGCGCTATGGAATTGACGATCTTCGCGAATATCCGAGAATCTTTAGCCGCTTTTTTTATCTTTTGTTTGTCTTCTTGAGACAATTCTAAATCTTCGAACTCGTATTCCTTGACTTCGATGCCATTTACTCTCATGAAGATATCGAAAACCCTGCTCTGAGATCTACTGCTCTTTCTCTTAGGGGTCCCGTCAAGTATACCGTTAAGGGTTATCCTGTCCCCGGGTGAGACTTCGCCTACTAGATCATCTTTGACCCAGGTCTTCAACCTCTGCGGCTGTTCGCCTCCTCTCAACTCATCCGGACTCTCCTGGATCTCTATATTTTGAAAATTTTCGAATTCGGATTTGTCTTTGAGTAGTATGAAGTTTGTCTTATTGGAAGACTTTCCACATTCGGCGCACTGGATCGGCTCCTCTATATCGCTCCCGTTCTGCTTCACTTTGAACTCAGTATTGCAGGCCCCGCATCTGAAGACTGCATTAGATATTTTCGGCCTTACTTCCGTAGCCTTTCTCACAAGGCCGTCGATGGCCAGGTAATTCGCCATGTCGTCGGATCTCAGATCCCTGACCATCTTTTTTCTAGCCTCGGGTAAACCTTCGAGTCGGAGGAATATGTGGACATCTTCATAAGAACTGCCTAGAACTTCCTTTATCGCCTTCTCTCCTTCCTCCAAACATTTATTCGGGTTGCTGAGCACATATCGAGGAAATTCTAGGTCCTCGAAGAAAAGGGTGATATCTTCGTAGGTTATAAAGATCGATCTTTCATCGGGATAATTGTCCGCTACCTTGATCAGTTCTGAATGGAACTCCTCGTCTTCGAACAGGTTCCTGAAATTTTCCCTAATCTCGTCTCTTTCGTATTCCACCATCTATATCTCCGGAAACCGTGATTAGTCGAAGCCTATTATTAATTTTGTTCTTTTGTCCTATCCCGAAAACACTGCATAACAACGTTATCTTTATAAGGGGTGGATGAATCATAAAGCGTCGAGTGAAAATTTCAAATACGAAAGGCCCATATCTATGCTCGATCTAAGAATCGATTTGAAGGGATACGATGGCCAGCAGTTTAAACGTGGATAAGATCAGGGACGACTTTCCTGTGGTGGATGAATACATCTACTTCGACAGCGCCTGCTTGAGTTTGAAACCACACTCTGTCAGAAAAGCTGTAGATATATATTATTCTGAGTTTCCCGTTTGCGAAGGTAAAAGGAGCGCCCACACGCTCTCTACAAGGGTAACTAAAGAGATCAAGAAGGGAAGAGAATCGGTGAAAGATCTATTGGGCGCTTCTACGACCGAAGAGATAGCGTTCACCAAGAACACTACCGAGGCGATAAACACAGTCGCTCGCGGGTTTGGGCTGGAAAAAGGTGATAAAGTTCTCACCACCGACAAGGAACACAACAGTAACCTCGCGCCCTGGATAAAGCTGAAAGAACAGATCGGGATAGATTATGAACAGGTAGCTACCGGTGAAGACGGTGAACTAGAAATAGAAGATCTGAAAGAGAAGATGGACAGCGAGGTAAAACTGGTTTCGATGGTCCACACTTCGAATCTAGATGGAACTACTATCCCTGCTTCCGAGGTGGCAGATATAGCTCACGAGCACGACGCCTATTTCATGCTCGACGGCGCTCAAAGCGTTCCCCACAAGCCAGTCGACGTGAAGGAGATAAACGTGGATTTCCTTGCCTTCTCGGTCCATAAGATGCTGGGACCTACCGGCGTCGGCGTATTGTACGGTAAGAAAAGATTGATGGAAGACCTGGAGCCGCTGACCTACGGTGGAGGGGGCGTCAAAAACACGGACTATGACGAGATAACTTTACAGACCACGCCGACAAAGTTTGAAGCGGGTCTACAAAACTTTGCCGGTTTAGCGGCGGTGAAGCCGGCGGTAGACTACGCGATGGATCTTGGCCTAAAGAACATAGAGGAGCACGAGGTCGGTTTAAATAAAGTGGCTACCGAAGAACTGAAGGATCACGTGAAAGTGCTCGGTCCAGAGGATCCTGAAAAAAGATCCGGCATATTCAATTTCCGCCTAAAAGACCTGGGGTGCCATGAGATCACATTACTGTTAGATGAGCAGGAAATATTATTGAGGGGAGGGATGCAGTGCGTTCATTCATGGTACAATAACCGCGGCTTGGAAGGAGGCAACAGAGCTTCCTTCTACCTCTACAATACGGAAGAAGAAGTGATGCGCTTCGCAGAGGTCATCAAGAGCCTCACCTGCTAGAGCTTTTGAAATCTTCCACCATGGAAGTGAATTTGTCGAAGAGTTTTTCCACTGTATCTTTATCGGCGGTCTTGAACAACAGTTTACCCGATGGATAGATGCCCACTTCAACATCGACCCCGTCATCTTTTACCAGTAGGATGACCTCGGAGGAGAATTCGATCTCATATCCCTTTTCGACCAATTCCTTTTCAAAGGCATTGAGGTCTAGCTTGATCTCCTCTTTCGGCTCGGCACGGTATGCGCCGGAATCTGAACAGGGCTCTACCACGTCGTACATCTCTACTAGTAATCAAAGCGGGACTCATATTTATATCATTTTGGCTTTTTGGAGGAGTATAGTCTGGGAGGGATAGTTTAATAAGCCCCTGTTATATTCGCATGGATATGCGCTGCGAAGAGTTCGTTAGTGAATACCTTCCTACTGTCAAAGCCGAGATAGGGAAGATACTGTACGAAGAGTACGATCTCACCCAGGTCAAAATATCGGAGATACTGGATATCACTCAACCAGCGGTTTCTCAATACCTTAAAGGCACTAGAGGAAAAGGTAAAAAGCTGGATGATGAGTTAGAAAAAGAGATCTCTGAGGTTGCTGAAGAGATCTACAAATTGAACGAGTCCGGCGAGGTAACGGATGATGAAATCGATGACTTGATGTGCGAGGTATGTAAGAAGATTTGAATCTCGGTATCCGGTTTTCAAGTCCTCTTACCAATTCGTTTCTATTCTTCTCGAAAACTTTTTACAACAGCTTGTAATCCCGAGGGATGATAATCATGAATCAAACCGAAGTTGAAAAGGCTCTCGTGGAAGCCATACAAAAAGCTGTCACCAGCGTTACTGACGAGACCGAGAAAGCGTTGAAAGGAGCGAGGGATATCGAGGAGGAAGAAGGTCCTCAAGTTCAATTGGACGCCATCTTGGAGAATATAGAAGTTGGCAAAGATGAAAAAAGGCCGATCTGTCAGGACACCGGGACACAGACATTTTTCATCGAGATAGGGGAGGACTTTCCAGATATAGGCGTCTTGAAGGAAGCGGTTAGAAACGCCGTGAAGGACGCTACCGACTCAGTCCCTCTAAGGCCCAATGCTATAGATCCACTCAGTGACGTTAACAGCGATGACAACACCGGCAGGTTCGTACCCGCCCTGCACTGGGACGTAGTCGAAGGAGACGAAGCTGTAATACACGTCATCCCTAAAGGCGGTGGAAGCGAGAACATGAGCAAACTCGTTATGATGACGCCGGGAAAAGGTATGAAAGGCGTCAAGGAGATAGTTCTTGATCATATAGCGGAGATGGCAGGAAAGCCCTGTCCTCCGACCGTAGTGGGAGTGGGCATAGGAGGAGGCGCCGATTTGGCTTTGGAACTCGCAAAGAAAGCTCTGCTGAGACCGGTAGACGAGAGACATCCGGAGGAGAGAGTCGCCGAACTGGAAGAAGAGTTAAAGGAGAAAGCGAACGAGCTAGGAGTCGGCCCCATGGGAGTCGGCGGAAAGACCACGGTCTTAGATGTGAAGGTCGAATACGCACACAGGCATCCAGCTTCTTTCCCCGTGGCTGTATTACCGCAGTGCTGGGCCAACAGGCAAGCCAAGGTCAAGATAGATTCTGAAGGAAAAGTAGAGGTGATATGATGAAAGTCATAGAAACTCCTATAGATCCTGAGGAGATAAAAGAGCTGAAGGTAGGAGACGCTTTTTACATAAGCGGAACCATATTCACAGCAAGAGATGCGGCTCACGAGAAGTTACTGGACTTGGACGAGGAAAAAGTGCCTATCGATCCTTCAAAGTATGCGATGTTCCACTGCGGGCCCGCCATACACAAAAAAGATGGAGAATGGGAGGTAGTTTCGGCAGGCCCAACAACCAGCATAAGGATGGAGATTTTCGAGGACGAATTCATCGATAAGTTCGGCACAAAGATCATCATAGGAAAAGGCGGTATGGCAGGTAGAACTTTAAAGGCGCTCGAGAAGCACGGAGCGGTTTACTGTCAGTACACAGGTGGAGCGGGAGCTTTGATGGCCAACGCAATAAAGGAAGTCGAAGACGTACATTTCTTAGAAGAGCTCGGAGTTCCCGAAGCCATATGGATGTTCAGAGTGGAAGAAGCAGGTCCATTTTTGGTCACGATGGATTCTTTCGGTAACAGCATCCACGACGAGGTAGATGAAGAGGTGAAGAAGAACCTCGACAGGCTGAAATCGGAACTGTAAGACTGCGGGTTCAACCATGGATAAGGCAGTCAAAGCGATCAAGCGGGCCGATAGGATAGCTGTTCTCACAGGAGCCGGGATGTCGGTCGAAAGCGGTATCGCACCTTTTCGTGGCGAAGACGGTCTTTGGAACGAGTTCGATCCCCAGGAATATGCGACTCTGTCCGCCTTCAAGAGGAATCCGGAGAAAAGTTGGGAGCTGTTCAGGCTTCAGATAGAGGAGTGTTTGTCAGCTGACCCACACGAAGGTCACCGCAGTTTGGTCGAGCTTGAAGATCATGGACTGAAGGCCGTGGTAACCCAGAACGTGGACGGCCTTCATCAGGAAGCCGGAAGCGAAACTGTCCTGGAGCTCCACGGAACTCTGGCAGAGCTGGTATGTCCATCCTGCGGCTCGAGAGAGGAAACGGAAGATCATCTAGACGAAATTATCGATGGGAACATCCCGCGGTGCGAGTGCGGCTCCATGTTAAGGCCCGACGTGGTGCTTTTCGGAGAGTCCCTGCCTCGCGAGACGTTGAGAAGATCACAGCGTAATGCCGAAGAGACGGACCTCCTGATCAGTATCGGGACTTCGGCCGTCGTTCAACCCGCGGCTTCTATTCCGACTTTGGCTGAAAGGACGGGTTCCGTACTGATCGAGATTAATCCTGAAAAAACTCCACTCACACCGAGAGCCGACCACTTCTTGGAAGGAAAAGCTGGAGAGAAATTACCGGAACTGGTAGAGCAGGTCAAAGGCTAGTACCACAGTTCAACCTCTTAATTTTTAAATAGTTTTATAACCATAATATACTAGGTCGAAGATATGTGGAAAGAATTGGATTTAGCGACGATATTGTTGACCCTAGTCTTCCTACCTAGATGTCTATCTGAGATAGACTCTGAATCAGAAGTTGAACTGGGATAATGGTCTCTGAAAAAGATTATGCTGACGACCCATATTTCCTCCCATACGGCGATGCCCATGATAACATCTCTACTGCCTATACTGGACGTGAGAGAATGAGAATATTTCAAATCCCGAACATTATCTGAGATTCGAACATATACGATTTTCAAGCAGGACATGATCTGAGTATCTTATCCAAAAGCACCTTAGAACCCTACTCAAAAAGTGTCAGGAAAGTAGGTCTCGATCGGGACTATTAACGAGCAGTACAATCGAGAAAGGTTCAGGTAGATGAGAACAAATTTATTATATAATAAACCTGATAAACTATCTAATGGTCTCCTATACCTATCAGGACAAGATAATCCTTCACCTAGCCTCCCAGAAAGGAGATCGAGAAGCATCTGAAGTATCTTCTCGGATAACTCAACAGGGGATCGCGGAGAGGATAGGTACAGACATACCGTACACCAACAGGATCCTTAAAGATCTGTTATCTGAAGGTATCGTACAATGTGAAACCAAGCACGTAGTCGGTCTAAAGCGGCGGCGGAAGGTGTATTTCCTGACCAGCAAGGGACAACGGGAAGCCCGAGACATCAAAGAGAGGCTGGAAGAGGAGAGCGTGACCGTCCGGACCGATGAAGGTGAAGATGAAATAAAGCTCTGCGACATCGACCGATATTTTGAGGCTCGTGAGCCTCTTTTACAGGGATTGAACTTGCTCGACGACGGTGTTATAGACCTCGCTCAGACAGGGGAATCAGAGGAAGACATCTTCGCCGACCGGGAGGACGAGATGGACCGGTTGAAAGGATTTATGGAAAAGGTGAAAGAAGAGGGATGTTCAGCAGTGTTCGTCTCCGGCGAAGCGGGTATAGGAAAAACACATCTGGTCATGGAATTGAAAAAGTACGCTGTCAAGCAGGATTTCGAGTTCCTTGCTGGCAGGGCCTATCACGAATCGTCAGAACCGTATCTGCTCTTCAAAGAGGCTTTCCAAAAATACACCTCGGAAGAACTGGACGAAGAGACCGACGGTGAGGCGATAGGGGGATCCATGTCATTCGCCGCCATGCCGAAAGGTCCTGAAGTCACCAATCAGCAGTCCTTGGACTCCTCACGATTTTCTGCATGGTTCAAGATCACGGAGGATGTGAAAGATATCGCCTCTAACCATCCGCTGATGATATTTCTCGACGATCTTCAATGGGCGGACCAGGCAACTCTGCAGCTGCTACACTACATGACCGGAAACCTTGACGATTCACCGGTGCTCTTCATCGGTACTTACCGCCCGGAGGACATACAGGAGGGACATCCTCTCAAAGAAGTTATATACACCTTGTCCAGGGAGGATATACTCAACGAGATAGAGCTCGATCGCTTGGATTGGAGAGCGACCAAACAGATCGTATCCGGTCTGGTCGGCCAACAGGACGTGCCCGATGAATTCGTCAAGCTCGTCCACCGGACAACCGATGGAAACCCGCTGTTCATACGCGAATGCATAAAACAGATGCTCGATGACGGCTCCATCGACGTACGCAGATCCGAGTATCCCACGAGTGCCGAAGAGGTGAAGATACCGAAGATGATAAACGACGTGATAAAGAGAAGAGTGGAAAGACTAGATGACGATACAGAGATGATCATTAAGAAGGCGAGCGTCATCGGTGACAGTATTCCATACGCTCTCCTGAGGGACATACTGGATATCGAGGAGATCGATATGTTGGAACACGTCGACATACTGCTGGACAGCGGCCTGTGGTATGAGGACCCCGGTGAAGAAATATTCTCGTTCTCTCACAGCCTGATACACAAGGTGGTTTATAATGAGATCTCTGAAGTGATGAAACCCGGGCTCCATCGGGCCGTCGCGGAAAGTATAGGGAGGATCTATGAAGACGTTCTCGAAGAGCGTTATTCGGATCTTGGGTATCACTACCGAAGAGGCGATGACATCGGGAAGGCGGTCAAGTACTATTACAAGGCGGGTAAGGAAGCGGAAAAGGTGTATGCACACGAAGACGCCGCCAAGATGTTCACCCGGGCGTTGGGATGCCTAGATGAGGGGGACGCCGAAGAAGCGGAAGTAAGACGATTGACCATACTCGAGGAGCTGGGAGACGTGTACAGCATCCTGGGGAAGTACGAAAAGGCCATCGAGATGTTTCAGGAGGAAGAGGAACTCGCAGAACAGGATGAAGTCAAGGCAAGGAGCATGAGGAAGATGGCTAAAGTATTCAAACAGAAAGGTGAAGCTGAAAAATCCCTTGAAATTAGCGAGAAAGGGCTCAAGTTGACGGGCGAGAGCGACATAGAAAGGTGCAGGTTGCTGAACTATAAAGGTTGGGCCTTGATGCGTCTAGGTGCCCCAAAGAAGGCTGTAGAGCTTTTTGAAGAAGAAAAAGATTTAGCGGACAGGATAGGTGAGAAAGAGGAAAAGGCACAGGCACTGCATGACTTCGGATCGGCATGTATTCGACAGGGAGAATATGAAAGTGCTGAGAGATATATACAAGAAGCTATAGATACCCGGGAGGATATCGACGATAAGGAAGGTCTCGCTATTTCATACAACAATATCGGCATACTTTACAATAATAAAGGTGAGTTGGACAAAGCTTTGGAATACCACCAGCTGAGCCTCGATATAAGAAAGGATATAGGAGACAAGCACGGCATAGGGGTTTCGCTCAACAATATCGGCATCATCTACGAGGACAAGGGCGAGTTAGATAAGGCGCTGGAGTATCAGGAACGGAGCCTCGATATAAAGAAAAAGATGGGAGATAAGAGAGGAACGGCTGCCTCTCTTAACAACCTCGGTATCTTTTACACCGATAAAGGCGATCTAGACAAGGCGTTAGATTACCACCAGCGGAGTCTCGACCTAAAGAAAGAGATAGGAGATAAAAGGGGCACGGCCGCATCCCTCAACAACATCGGGATAATTTACATGGACAAAGGCGATCTGGACAAGGCGTTGGAGTACCAGGAACGGAGTCTCGATATAAATCAAGATATGGGGGACGAACACGGCCTCGCGTCAACGTTCAACAGCATGGGTGACGTGTATAAGGAAAAAGGCGAGTTAGATAAGGCACTAGAGAAGCATAAACGTGCTCTAGAGTTGGGGAGGAAGATAGGGCTTAAACAAGCCGAAGTCGTCAGTCTTTTCGGTTTAATCGAAACCCGTATCAAAAAAGGATTGGTAGAGAAGGCAAGAGAGGATGCGGAAGAAGCTGTCCAGATTGCCGAAAATCTCGGGTCAAAACTGGAAGAAGGCATGAGTCATATCGTACTCGCGATGGCATATAGGGAGGAAGAAGAATGGGGTGACGCCGAAGACGAGTTCAAGGAAGCCATAGATATCTTAAAAGAAATAGAAAATAAGAAAAAACTTTCAAAGGCGCATTATGAATTCGGATCGTTGTGGGCAGCTAGGGGCGAAAAAGATAGAGCTGTTGAGCATCTTGAGAAATCTCTTTCCATGTACGAAGAGATGGGGATGGAGTTGGGGGTTAAGAAGACAAAAGAACTCCTCGATTCTATCTCCGACTAGTTCTTTCAGGCCCGGTGTCCCTTCGTCTCCTCGATTTCGCCGAGTTCTAGAGACGATGATTACTCCTCTTTGACCTCGAACTGACCGGACCATTCACCATCGTGATCGTATAATTCTACCTTAACGTCATATGTCCCGGTCTCCACAGTACCGTCGTACTCGAAACTCACCGTGGTCGATTCACCCGGGCTTAGAACAACTTTTTCGTAAGCTTCATACTCATCCATATCGTTGACGTATAGGTCGACGTAATCGTCCATCTGCTCATCGCCCAGATTTTCGATCCGACCTTCGATCGTCACCGTCTCCCCAGATTCAGCAGCTTCCGGATCTACAGACCAGTTCCGCAGTACTAGGCCCGACGGTTCTTCCTCTCCAACTTCGAACTGACCGGACCATTCACCATCGTGATCGTATAATTCTACCTTAACGTCATATGTCCCGGTCTCCACAGTACCGTCGTACTCGAAACTCACGGTGGTCGATTCACCCGGGTCGAGATTAACTTCTTCATAAGCCGCATACTCATCCATATCGTTGACGTATAGGTCAACGTAATCGCTGCCTCCCTGTTCACCTACATTTTTGACTTTGCCCTCGATCGTCACTGTTTCCCCAGAACCAACAGTGTCCGGATCGACTGACCAGTCCTGAAGCGCGAACTCGGGGTCTCCAAACTCGCCGCTGCCTTCAGCTACTTGAGCCGTCCATTCGCCTAGAGAAGTGCCCGAACTATAAGATTCGCCGAATATTCGCAAGTTAAGACTAGCTCTTGCCTTCGCACCTGCATCGAGAGTCCATTCATAACCCTCGTTGTCGATGGACCCGGCGAAGGAGACCGTTGGGCCAGCCTCGAGTGAAGGACCGGTAAAAGAATATAAATTCACATTGGTTCTCAACATCACATATCCTTCTGCAAAAACTGAGCCACCTGAAAATTCCCAATCCATACCGCGTGAAGAAGTGTCGTGTGAACTCTCAAAGATGGGACTGAAACCATCCCCTTTTTCATACTGCGTCCCCATCGTGACTTCGGCCTCGGTCTCTAACCCCGTTTCGATCGTACCTCCCACGCTTGTGGAGACGGAGTATCCCGCAACGACAGAGGGTTCGACTTCTACCCAAACGAGATATGGGGGGACCGGGAGAGGTTTAACATAGTATTTAGATGAGAAAGAGTGGATAGTTTCTTCATAGCTGTGCGAGTCTATCGTTTGTGAAGCTTCTATCCTGATATCCGTAAAAGCGCTTACTTCACCCACGGCTTTACCGTGAGCTTCTGTTATATCTCCGTTCTCGGAGTCATATTCCGCATATAATTGGACCTCGGGATCAAAGGAGATGCCGCCTTCAGGTAGGCTAACGTCTAAAGTCGTGTCTTCAACCCAACCAGAAAAAATACTCACATTTGAGTAGTCATAATTCCAATCATCGGACCAGGAGTACTCTACGGCATAGTTCTCTGTGTTAGTAAGGCTGGCTGTACCTTTTTCTGAGGAGTCATCGGTACTAGAGGTGCCGGGACTGCCGGCGTTATCTTCCACAAGGAGATCGTCACCGGTTTCGTTTTCAGCATCATCTCCCTTCAAAACGTAATCCAAGTGGTCGTACAGATCATAACTGTCGTCCTCACCGATAGTTACGGTATAATCTTCGGTCTCGCCATAAGGTTGATCCTCACCCGGGTCGTTATGATACTGCTCATATCTCTGCATAACTCTCATCAACGTTTCGCCCTCAGCGGCATCTTCTGGGACCGTTATGTAATCGGTAACGGTCAACGGGTCTTCATCACCGCTTCCCACCTCTATCACTTCATCGTTGGAAAGGTCATGATCCTGATCCCAGTCAATCACTGCCGCAGCATAATCCGAATATCCTCCCGTGCTCATGGTGACCGACAGCTCGTAAGTCCGACCCGGCTCTATCGGATCTGATACACTGCTTGTATGATCAGCATAGCCATCGTCATCTCCTGAGTCAACGTCTATGCCGTTGAGGCGAACGTTGGTTATGTATTCGCCGTAACTCGTGTCTCCTCCGTCAATTTCGGAGTATTCTCCGCCACCGCCGTCACCTCCGCCATCGTCTTCACCGATAGTTACGGTATAATCTTCGGTCTCACCGTACGGTTGATCCTGACAAGGGTCGTAGTGATACTCATCGTATCTGAGCATGACTCTCATCAACGTTTCGCCTTCAACGGCATCTTCTGGCACCGTTATGTACGTGGTCACGGTCAACGGATCTTCATCACCATCTCCCACCTCTATCACTTCATCGTTGGAAAGGTCATGATCCTGATCCCAGTCTATGACTGCAGTTGCGTAGTCCGGATATCCATTCGTGCTCATGGTGACCGACAACTCGTAGGTCTGATCCGGCTCTACAGGGTCTGAAACACTTTCCGTATGATCAGCATATCCTCCATCGTTCCCGGAATCCCTATCTATACCGTTGATTTGGACGTTCGTGATGTATTCTCCATAACTCGTATCTCCACCGTCCACTTCGGAGTATTCATTACTTTTCAATGACGTTCCACTTATCCAATCCGTCGTGGTTATCATCACCGTGAAGCCACCCATTATGAGCAATACGACCACAGTCAGGGATAGAACTTTGTCCTCAATGCTTTTTTCACTTGTGCTCGAATCCGCGCCCATCTTCTTCCTTCCTAACATCTCGTTTAGCATTAAATTCCCACCTTTTTGTTCTAACTTGTCCTCGTATCTAACTAATGATATATAAGCCCCGAGTTACAATTTTGTAATTTGTAACCCTTTCGTTCTTCTTAATCCTCTTTCCTGATTTATTTGATAAAATGTATAGAAAGGAAGGTTTTTTCAAACTTCTATATCGATATTGAGCTTATCCACGAGCTCCTTGTATCTGTTCCGTACGGTCACTTCAGTCACCGCAGCGACATCAGCTACTTCTCTCTGTGTCCGCCTTTCGCCTCCGTTGATGGACGCTATGTATATAGCTGCTGCGGCCAGTCCGGTAGGGCCTTTACCGGAGATCAGTTCTTTCTCCTCTGCCTGGTCTATTATGTTCCTAGCTATCTTTTTGACTTTTCCGCTCAGATCGAGTTCGCTGCAGAACCTACTGAGATATTCCTGAGGTTTAGTGGGTTTGAGTTTCAAAACGAGTTCGCGGCTCAAAAATCGATAAGTTCTTCCGATCTCTTTTCTGTCCGAAGAGGTCGCTTCAGCTATCTCATCAAGAGTTCTAGGAACCCCTGCTTTCCTACAGGCTGCGTACAAAGACGCGGCTACAACGCTGTTTATGCTCCTCCCTCTTATCAGGTTCTTCTTCACCGCCTTTCTGTAAACCACGGCGGCGGTCTCCCTGATATTTTTGGGAAGACCCATGGTTGAGGCCATCCTGTCCATCTCGGTAAGAGCGTAGGCAAGATTCCTCTCAGTGGCGTCAGAAACCCTTATCCTTCTCTGCCACTTCCGAAGCCTGTATATCTGCGCCTTCTTCTTACTCGGGATCGCTCTTCCGTAGGAATCACGATTCGAGGAATCGATGCCAGTAGATAGGCCTTTATCGTGGACCATCTCCGTCATCGGCGCTCCGGTCCGCGCTCTCTCTTCTTCCTGCTTCATGTCAAAAGCGCGCCATTCTGGTCCCTCGTCGATATACTGATTGTCTATAACAAGACCACAGTCCTCACAGATTAGTTCGCCTCTGTCATAATCCTGGGCGAGATGTCTGCTGCCGCACTCAGGACATTCAGTTATCTTTTCTACTGAGCTTTTAGATTCCTCCTCAACTTGTATATCTTCTTCCATCTATATCTCCTCCACATATATCGGCTCGTTCAATATGGAAACCCTTTTTCGACCGTCGCTGCCACTCTTTATCTCGACGAAGGGTTTTTCAGTCGGTCCGAAAATCCAGGTTACTTCTCCGATATTCTTCTTCCTCTTATCTATAACTGGAGCACCTATATCGGGAACGTGGGTAAATCTCCCGATCATATCTCCCTCGTCAGTGACGCTAGTTATCTCTCCTTCATATCTCAATGTTGGGGCCTCCATATACGGGATAGGTCAAACCTTAAAAATGTACCACTATACGTATTATTTAAAGGTTTCGCAAAATATTATTAGTAAATAGAGTTAACGCGATCAAAGCACGTGCATCAACGGATTACCTATGATGAAGGAGAGTATGAAGCCGACGAAGATGGGAACAATGAACGGGATCTTCGGCGTCGTCCATACGCGTTTTCTATCGTGTCGTTTCAGCGATTCGAGTTTTTCTTCTGGATCGGATCGTGGGAACAGCTCTGTCTTCAAATTTCCATCTTCGTAATACTCCATCGGCCAGACGAACGAATCCTCAATATCGGCGATCTTTTTCCTGTACCCGAAAAACATCTTTGGGACGTCGACGTCCCTCCTTAATACGTTCATGAGGAAATAGAAGATCGGGAAAACTACAACGATCAGAGAGGAGTTCAACAGGATTACGAGAGTGAAAGGGAATAAGGTCTGCATCAGCGGGACATGGCCCGCGGATAAGGCCCTTTGAGTGAGGTTCGGTACGTGCGGGTAGAAGGGGACGAGTATCGCTAAAGTGATGACCGCCTTCGCATCGGCTCCCCCGTAGAGGATGTAGAAAAAGTACAGGAGGAAGGCGAACGACATCATACCCGGTATCATGGCAAGGGTCCAGAAGAGTAACGAGTGGGTCAAAGTGTTCACCATGTAGATGAATACGAACACGGGAAGCAGCAACCAAGTTAGAACTTTCAGATCCAATCCCTTTTCAGAATAAAGCTGGGCTCTCTCCAAAAAGGCCTCGGAGAACAGCACTATTATCGGCACGAATATGAGGAAGTGCTGCCAGTATATGTCAGCATCGAACCACAACTTCCTTACCAGCAGTTCTGAGAACAGCACCGCCATCGCGATGGATCCCATCACGATCCAAAGTCTGTTGGGGACCCGCCTCGTCTTCAGGTCCATGACCGAAGCGATCAGTAAAGAGGCGGCACCTATCAGGAACCTGGTCAGTGAGAAGTACCACATATCATTCACTTCCTAGTCTTGAGATCAAATCATTTAGATGGATCAACGACACTTTACAGCTCTACTTCCTCGCCCTCTTCGGGCGTGTAAACTTCGAACTCGGAAAGGTCTTCAGCCAGCTCATCCCTCTTGTCTCCGTGGCAGAGTATTATGTTCTCCGGGTTACACCCCTTGGCGAACTCTACGAGGTCTTGATGACCGGCGTGAGCTGAAAAATCGAATTTTTCCACGTAACATTCCACCGGCAGCGTCGCGCCTTTATCTCTTATCATCCCGTTGTCCAACAATCTTCGACCGTTGGTGCCTTCGACCTGGTAACCGGTAAGCAGTACTGAGCTGTTCGGGTCCTTGCGTATCTCCCTCAGGTATTCCAAGACCGGACCGCCCTCGAGCATACCGCTGGTCGTGACTATGACTTCCGCATCTTTCGCCTTCTTTCTCGTGGAGGGGGATCTGACTTCGTTGGCGTGATCTATCGCCTTTTTAAGCGCCTTCGGAGCCCTCAAAAAACCACCGTGGTTAAGGTAGATCCTGCTGACCGTCCTCCCCATCCCGTCGTACCATACGTCGTAATCTCTATCGTCTAAAAGCATCAATATCTCCTGTGTCCTGCCCACCGCGAAAACTGGGACGATAACCTGTCCGCCCGCCTCTAACGTCTCGTCTATCTTGTCCAGGAATCTCTTCTCGGTCTCGTCCCTATCATCGTGTTCTTCTCCGGCGTATGTCGCTTCCATTACGAGATTGTCGCATTCGACCGGATGTGTACCCCATAGCAGACGAGTGTTAGTGGTGTTTAAGTCGCCGGTGAAAAGAGTATTTTCATCACCTTTGAGTTCGAACATACTCGAACCCGGTATATGTCCAGCTGAATGCACTTCTATCTCCATCCCTCCTATATCTCTCCTGGAATTGTAGCCTACAAGATCGAAGGCCGCTTTCGTGTTCTTTATATCGATCTTTTCGAAATGTTTCGGGTAGCCTTCGATATCCGCTATCTTCAAGCTGTCGTAAAGGAGCAGCTCGGCGACCTCTACTGTAGGGTGAGTCGAAAGTATAGGGATATCGTTCTGTCTCAGGAGCGAGGGCATCATGCCGCAGTGATCGAGGTGAGAATGAGTGAGAAAGCCCATATCTACTAGAGGTGCTCTCATCGGATATTCTGGCGGGTCCGCAGGTAGCATCCCGTGATCGAATATCAACGAGAAATCGTTGTAGTGGATCACCAGTGAAAGAGGACCGACCTTGGATGCACTTCCTAGGAAGTTTAATTTCATGTGTTATCACTTCACGATGAAAGGGAAGGGTAGGTATTATAAAGGATTTGCCTTGAGTCCTTAAGCAGGGTTGGATAAAGTCGGATAAAAAAGAATTAATAGGATGGAATCGATGTTCTCATGATAGGGATGCGCGATCGGATAGTAAAAGAACTCGCGAAGAGGAATACGGTACTTACACCGGATGCGTGGGAATATCTGAACGGGTTAGATCATTCGGAAGGTGCTGTGTCTATTATAAAAAAGTTGGAGGAAGATAATGACCAACTACCTTTTCCCGTCTGTAGAGAAAATCTCTCCTGTTTTGTAGAGGAACTCAAGAAAAAGAGCGATGTGAAGAGAGAGGCGGAGAAAGAAGACACCACTTCCGAGATAGATAGGGACCTCATGGAGAACTTGGAGGTCCTCAAGGACGTCTCTGGAGAATCTACCTGCACGGGAAGCGTAGAGGAATTCCAGAAATATTTTAACGATAGGTACGAGAAGATAAGATCTATAGTGGAGAAGAGGAGAGACGGTAAAAAAGCTCGGCCTATAAACAGTATAGCGAACAGACCGGGAGAAGCTAAGGTCATCTGCATGATGAGAGATATATACACTTCATCCAACGGCAACAAGATGCTGACTATAGAAGACCCCTCGGGAGAGATGAGAGGTTTTATCTCGAGTGACAGCGAGGCGTTCGATAAGGATCTGCTGGAGGACGAGGTTATACTTGCAAAGGGAGAGGTATGGGACAACGATGGGAACTACGAAGAGACCTTTGCCATCGAAGAGATAACAAGGCCGGGAGTACCCAGGTTGAAGGAGAAGTCGAAACCTGAGTTCCCGGGCAAGATAGCCTTCTTGGGAGACATACACATCGGCAGCGACACCTTCATGGAGGACGAATGGGACGATTTCGTTTCCTGGATCAATTCCGACGACCAGGTCGCTGAAGAGATACGATACCTGGTGATCCCGGGTGATCTCATAGATGGGATAGGCATATTTCCAGATCAGGAGAAGGAACTGGAGATAATCGATATCTACGAGCAGTATCAGAAACTGGCCGAGATGCTTGAAGAACTGCCGAAAGAGATAACCGTGATAACCATACCCGGTAATCACGATGTGGTTAGAAACGCGGAACCTCAGCCCTGCCTTCCTGAAGAGGTTCGAGAGATGTTTCCCGACAACGTGCTTTTTTTCGGTAATCCCGCCTTGTTGGACATCCACGGCCTCAAGATGCTGTTGTACCACGGGAGCAGCATAAACGATCTCTCCGACATGCTCTCTCATGTCAACAGCGAAAAGCCCATCTCCGCGATGAAGGAGATGATGAAGCGGCGGCATCTGGTCCCGGTCTACGGTAAAAAAACTTCTATAGCCCCTGAAGAGAAAGATCTCCTGACGATAGAAGAGGTACCAGACATCTTCGTGACCGGGCACATACATCGAACCGAAGTAGGGGACTATCACGATATAATAATGATCAACTCTTCGACCTGGCAGGCACAGACTGATTATCAGAAGATGAGAGATATAAATCCTGACCCTGCGAAAGTCATAGTTTTGGATACCAACACCAATAAAGTCTCTATACGTGATTTCAGTTGATCCGCGAGTACGAGGAAATCTGGACCGCGGCTAAAAAGGAACTGTCAGATTCCGCCCACGGTATAGATCACACCAAAAGAGTTTACAGCCTGTGCAGAAGATTGGCGGATGAGGAAGTTGATAGAGACATCTTGCTTCCGGCAGCTCTGCTGCATGATATCGCAAGAAAAGAAGAGGATGAGGACGATACAGGCAGTGTCAACCATGCAGTGTTGGGCGCAAAAAAGGCCCAGAATATCCTTGAAGGGAATGACCATGAACTAGAGAAGATTGAATCTATAAAACACTGTATCCGCACCCACAGATTTCGTTCCGACGAGGAACCGGAAACGTTAGAAGCGAAGATTCTGTCCGATGCGGATAAACTGGACGCTGTGGGTGCTGTAGGTATAGCTAGGGCGTTCATGCTCGCCGGCCGATTCGGCGAACGTGTTTACCGAGAAGTTGACCGAGAAAGATATGCTGAAGAGAATCTCACGGAAAACGGCCGTGTTAGGAGAATCTCAAAACACGCTCCTAATCTCGAATACGAACTCAAGCTCAAGGAGATACCTGAAAAGCTGTACACCGAAAGAGCGAAGAAAATCGCCGAAGATAGAGTGGAATATATGGAATCCTACTTCTCGAGGTTGAAGAAAGAAATAGAGGGAGAGAGATGAAATTAAGCTTATCTCTCATGTTCCCTTCTGAAATCTGTTTTTACTCGGGCGGTGGTGGTGATTCCGGTTGTTCTTCTGGTGGTGATCCTTGCGGCGATCCCGGGGGTGGTGTACTAGGTGATTGAGGGGGGTTCACAGGCGTCTTGTAATCTCCACAGTTATCGCAGTACCAGTTATCGTACTCCGCGACATACCGTAGATTACCTCCACAGGTAGGACATTGATTAGCCTGGGTTTCCATCTCATCTAGCTTCATGTAACCTAACAGGACTAGAACACCAGCGATCACTAGTCCGAATATGAATCCGAGTATGATATGAACGATCATAGTCGTTTCATCTATCTGTTCGGCTCTTCCCTGGTCTATAGGTTTGATCAGGTCATCTACAAGTTTACCTTTGAGTATGAGCGCTACCACAGCGAATACTATCCTGATGATACCGTTGAACATACTCCAAATGGAATAGCTCGCGTCAAGGAAGATGATGCTCCACAGGACACCACTCATTATAGAGAAAAAACCCCAGAGGAAATAGATCAAAGCTGCGAGTAGAAAGAACACCGCAGCATACTTGAACATCTCTCTAGCTTCCTTTACCTTAGGCGGTAAGGAAGGATTTGCATTGGGTATTGACAGAAGATCCATGGTTTGTCTCCTTTAATCGTCCTCTAGAGGGGGAGTCTCTTCGAATTCGTCTTCGGACTCAGGTTCTTCTGGAGGCTCCTCTGCTGGTTCTTCAGGTGGTTGTTCCGGCGGTTGTTCCGGTGGTTGCTGCTGTTGCTGCTGCGGTGGAGGTCCTTGCTGGCCTTGATCCTCATCGCCGCCCAACATCTTCATGACGACCACGATAATTATAATCAATATCACTATCGGGACTATGATGGCGACGGCGAGGCACATCATGCCTCTAGCGAACAGGTCTTCTATAAATCCCTCGGCATCTATTACCTCGAACGAGGTCTCGTCATCTGTCTCATCCACTGTAACCGTGTAGGTACCTTCTTCGTCCACCGAATGAGTTACACTAGCGGTTTCAGTTTCTCCGCCTTCTACTGTCACGGTATCGGTGCCGACCGATTCTCCGTCGACATAGAACTCTACAGTGTAATCACCGGTTTCATCACCTGTGTTGGTAACGTCGAGCATCAGCTCTACATCTTGACTCTTGTCTATCGTACTAGAGCTAACTCTCAGGTTCGAGAACTCGAATTCCGCAGGAGCTGCCTCTAAGATGGTGACCGTCACTTGATCAGATTCGTCGTCTTCGCTGGCTACAACGATATCGTACTCTCCTGGTTCCCCTGCTACCCCCGTGAATTGTCCATCATAAGTTCCGCCGGCTTCTATAGTGACATCTTCTTCTGTCTCGACTTCTTCTCCATCTACCAACAAGATGATGGTCTGAGTGCCTTCAGCATCTCCTGTGTTCTCCACCGTGTACTCTACCGTTCCTATGTCGTCCTCTGCGTACTCGGCGCCATCTTCCGGTGCCGTGATCTCGACTGCGAAATAGGGTCCTTCCGGTTCCGGCATATCTAAAGTTACGTTGAAGGTGTAATGATCATCGTTTCCTCCAACTCCGATGAACCAGAAGTCTGCATCGACATCGCTACCCAAAGTATGGCTGTCCTCATCTACCGAGCCGTCCGCGGATTGCAGATCAAATACAGGATTGCGCTCGTAATCCAGCAGGGTCAACCCCTGCCCATCAGTAGATTCCGAGATAAATTCGATCTCTATCACAGAATCGGGTTCGAGCCACACTTTATACATGTCTTCCTCGTCTAGGTCCTTTATCTGACCTTCGTATTCTCCTTCCTCGGCTTCAAGGGCTTCATCAAAAGTACCTGATACATCTCCACCGGTACCAGCGTCGTCCTGTGAATCTATCGTAATATTGAAAGTATACTCACCGTCCCAGCCGCCGGAAGTGACTCCCTCGATTCCTATGAACCAAAAATCTGTCTGAGTCTCGTTCCTCAGCGATAGATCATCGCTATCTATCGAACCCTCTGAAGATTGCAAAGAGAGCTCTCCTTCACGATCAGGATTGTATAGACTCAGTTCTACAGGGTTACCCGCCTCCGAGATGAATTCGATCTCTATTATCTGGCTGGGTTCGACCTCCATTTTATACATGTCTTTATCGTCTAGATCTCTTATCTGACCTACGTGTTCTCCTTCTACTATCTCGTAGGCGTCGTCCCACGAACCGCTGACATCTACACCGCTGCCTGCATCGTCCTGCGAATCTATAGTAACATTGAAGGAGTAGTTACCTTCCCAGCCGCCGGAAGTGACCCCTTCGATTCCTATGAACCAAAAGTCTGTCGGGGTCTCGTTCGCCAGCGAAAGATCATCTCTATCTATCGAACCCTGTTCAGACCTCACAGAGAACTTTTCTTCACGATTGTAATCGTACAATTTCAGCCGTTGAGGGTTACCGGCCTCCGAACTGAATTCGATCTCTATTATCTGGCTCGAGCTTAATTCAAACGTATAGAAATCCTGTTCATTCGTAGCGTTCAGCTCACCTGACCACTCTCCGGGAACCTCGATCTCTTCCGCATCATCGAAGCCATCGCCCTGGGCAGATACCACATTCATACCCACTGCGAAGCTCGAGAAGAGCAACATCATTCCTATCGCTAGCATCAATACCTTCTTTTTCTTTCCAATATCTATTTTTTTCATAATATCTACCTACAAACTATTATACTAGTAGTATGCTCAAATGTTTAATAAGAATCAAACTATATATAGATTTTCCAACTGGTCTGAGATTATTCCTTGGGTTTTTCTTTTTTTAATAATATTTTGCGAAGTGATGCATGGGTTCATAGCAACATCAGACAGAGGTGGTCTCATATATGGTTATTAAGTTTAAATAATAGTTGCCTTTTCAAGATTTTAACCGATAAGGCTGTGAAATGATATGACTAAAGGCGTCAACGAAGAATTTGAGGAGTTCGAAGAAGAGATTTTCGATACCTTCATGGAAAGGAATCCCAACATGGCTACTCATCTGGGTATCCACAAATATGACAATGAGCTGCCGAACCTTTCCAAGGATAAACGTTTGAAGGATATCGAGCTTATAGAAGAGTGGCTGCAGAGGTTGAAAGACTTCGACGAAACGGAATTGAGTGAAGAGAATAAACTGGCTAAAAAATTGGGTGTCCACATCTTCGAGATGCAGCTTTTCCGGATGAAAGAGCTTCGGTTTGGGGAACAGGCGCCCTCGGCACCGAACATCGTAGGTTCGTCCATTTTTCCTCTGCTCAAGAGAGATTTCGCACCTCTTGAAGAAAGATTGAAAAGCATAAAAGGAAGGATAAAAGATATACCGGATGCGGTGGAAGAAGAAAAATCTAAGCTGGAAGATCCGGTCAGGTTGTGGATAGACATGGCTATCGAATCCGCCGAACAACTCCCCATGCTGTTCAAGCTCGTTCAGATGCTGGTCAAGGAGCACGATTCCTTCGAGGACGATGATCTTTCTGAGTTCGTTCAAGCGATAGATGGCGCGGATTCAGCTCTAGAAGATTACATAGACTGGCTGGAGGAGCTGAGGACAGAAGCGAAAGAGGACTATACTATAGGTGAAGAAAAATTTGAAGAACTGCTGGAGAAAAGAAAATTGGACTACAACTCCGAAGAGATACTAGATATAGGGAAGGATCTTTTAGAGGAAGCGGAAGAAGAGATGGAACACTATGCGGAAAAGATAGATCCCGATGCGGACGTCGACGAGGCGCTGGAGAAAGTGAAGTCCGAAACACCTAAAAGCTTTGAAGAGGCCTTAGGATGGTACGAAGAAGGCCTAAAAGATGCGAAGGAATTCATCGAAAAGAACGATCTCGCTACGATGGTCGAGGACGAGGAGATAGAGGTGACGGAAACCCCCGAATACATGCGTAATATAATTCCTTTTGCGGCGTATATACCGCCTGCGAAATTCGATCCGACGAAGAAAGGTATCTACGTGGTAACGCCGCCGGAGGAAGAGGAGAGATTGAACAACTATTCATACTGGAACGTTAGAAACACAACGGTACACGAAGGTTATCCTGGGCACCATCTCCAGCTCGCTTCCGCCACCACCAACGACGACGTTTTCCGCATCTTCTCCCAGGCTATAGAAACCGTTGAAGGTTGGGCCCATTACTGTGAGGAGATGATGAAAGAGCACGGTTTTGACGACACCCCGGAAGCTTGGCTAATCCAGACTAACGACGTCGTCTGGAGAGCGGCCAGGATAATCGTGGATGTTAAACTGAGCACCGGAAAGATGACATTCGATGAAGCAGTGGAGTTCCTGGTCGATAAAGTGGGTATGGACGAAAGCGACGCTGAAAAGGAAGTGAAGCGTTACACTCAAAATCCCGCATATCAGCTGAGCTACCTACTGGGGAAAAAGATGATAAAAAACTTGAAAGAAGATGTGAAGAAAAGGATGGGAGAGGATTACACTGAAAAGTTCTTCCACGACACCATTCTGTTCGCGGGGAGCGTGCCGATGAAATATTTGAGGAAAATATTTGACAAGAAGATAGAGGAAGCATAAAAGAAAAAACCTCTCTAGAGGAGCTGAATCTCGATGGAAGATCTGGAGAAACCAACGATCGTAGCTAACGACTTACTGGTCAGATACGGTAAGACCACGGCTCTAGATTCTTTTTCAGCCGGCTTTCCTGACGGGGTCTCCGGACTGTTGGGACCGAACGGAGCCGGGAAGTCCACCTTCATAAAATCCGTTCTCGGTTTGATCCAGCCCGTGAGCGGAAAGATAAGTCTAGCAAGTTCGAAGGAAAATTCCGACCGGATAGCAAGGAGGGAAATGATCGGCTACCTGCCCGAACACCAGTGTCTGATAGAAGATATGAAGGGTTTTGAACTCGTTTCCTATATGAGTCGGCTTTCTGGACTGCCGAAGGAAGACGCTGTGGAAAGAAGCCATGCGGCTTTAGATTTCGTCGGGCTTGGAGAGGAAAGGTATAGAGAGATATCTTCCTATTCCACCGGGATGAAACAGAGGGTAAAACTCGCCCAATCCATCGCGCATGACCCAGAGATAATACTACTGGACGAACCCACGACAGGTATGGATCCGGACGGGAAAGAAGAGATGCTGGACTTGATAGAGAAAATAGGCAGTTCTGAAAAGACCGTCCTGATTTCTTCCCATATACTCAACGAAGTGGAGCAGGTGAGCGATTACGTGGTGATCATAAACGAAGGTAGAGCCATAGAAAGTGGTTATATGGATGACATCATGAAGTCCGACGAGAACAGATACAAGCTGAAAGTCCGTGGACCTGAAGAGGCGATGGAAAATTTCGTAAAAGATCTGAAGAAGGAGTGGGAAATAGTTCAGACCACGGATAAGAAGAATCAATTGGTAGTGATACTTGCGGGTTTAGAGAGGACCGAGAAGGTCTTCAAATTCGTGGATAGAGACGGTCTGCAGTTGAGATACATGAGACCGGACGTCCCGACACTCGAAGATTTTTTCCTGCGTTCTTTCCCTGGAGGTGAGGAAGGTGGGAATTGATCCCATCGAGTACACTCCATGGAGTGAAAAGAAGACAGTACTGGGAAAGCGCTTTCTCGTGATGGTAAAAAAGATATTTAGACAGAATATAAAATCTAAAGCTATATGGGCCATACTCATCATAGGGTCTATACTGGTTCACGTTTTTCCCATCCTCACAGCAGCTTTGACGCCCAGTGAAGAACTTACTGCCAATACAATGAGGAACTACTTGAGCGGTGATATATTTTTCCTGTTCACTGTTCTTCTTGCCACCGTAATCTGTTCTGGCCTCATATCTCAAGATTTAAAGGATAACTCTTTCGTCCTGTATTTCTCAAGACCTCTGAAGACTGAAACCTACCTTCTAGGCAAAATGGGAGGAGCTTTTCTCACCCTGCTGATCTACTGTTTCATACCGCCTATGCTCGTCGGTATCTCCGTGACAGCCACTCAGACAGGCAATGTTTATACTGGAAGCTTGGAAGTCTTGGCCAAAACTGCAGTCGCTGGACTGCTCACCTCATTCGTCTTTCTCCCTTTCATACTTTTGCTGTCGTCATTAACCAAAAGAAAAGCATACGCGGGGATAGGAGCTTTCATGGGCATCTACGCACTGACCTTAGTGAGCTTTTTTTTCGACCAATTCGATCCTAACTGGAAACTCCTCAGCCCCTCTAACCTTCTTCATTTTACCTACGATTTGATCTTCGGTTTCGGCCTACCCGATAATATCGATGCAGGATTGTACTCCGCCTCGATGATCTTGTTGATCCTACTTCCACTTATCCTCCTGTTCTACAGAATCCGTTCCAAGGAGGTGGGTGGATGAACAATTCTGTAGTCACCGCTAAAAATCTATCAAAGTGGTACGACGACGTCATCGGTCTGAATTCACTTAACATCGATCTGCCGAGCGGTGTAACCGGGATCGTAGGACCCAATGGAGCCGGCAAGAGCACCTTGTTCAAACTCGCGACCGGTATGATAAAGCCCAACAAAGGCACTATCTCGGTGATGGGAGAAGACCCGTGGATGAATCACGACCTGATGAAAAGGATCGGTTTCTGTCCTGATTACGACAATCTATCGGATTATTCCACCGGAAGAAGATCTCTACATCACCTCGGCTCTCTTCACGGATTGAGGAACGAAGAGTTGAAAAGAAGGGTGGAAAAGACTTCGAAGGACGTAGGGGCACAAGATTTTTTGGACAAGAAGATCGATAGTTACAGTCAAGGGATGAGACAGCGCCTAAAACTCGCAGGTTCTCTTCTTCACGATCCAGATCTGTTGTTCTTGGACGAACCTTTGAGCGGAGCGGACCCGCAGGCTAGAAAGGACCTTATCGAACTGATCCAGAATCTTCACGAGGAAAAAGGACACGACGTCCTGGTGAGTTCTCACGTTTTAAGCGAGATCGAGAGGATGACTACCGAGATCGCTCTGCTCTATAAAGGCAGGGTGATCGCTTCCGGAGATATCTCCGAGGTAAGAGGACTGATAGATAAGCATCCCCACAATATCGTGATCGACGGGACAAAGAAAAACGAATTGGCCAAACTCTTGTTGGATCTCGATTATGTCGTTTCGGTTGGATTCGAAGACAACAGGAGGAAGTTGGTTGTAGAAGTCGAAAAACCCGACGACTTTTTCCAGCAGATAGCCTCTCTGATCAACCAGACGGAAACGGAAGTTTTCGAGATGTACAGCAGAGATGACAACCTTCAAGCGGTCTTCGATTACCTGATAGGAGGGAAAAGATGAGCGGCGATCTTTTCGCTCTGTTCTCTCTGGTCAAAAATTCCACCACGAAAGCTATCTTGAACAAAAAATTCCTGATAGTGATCATTGTGATGTTCTTTATCTCTGCGGTCATGGGATACACCGCTGTGCAGGGATCTCAAAGCTTGGAAGAATGCAGCGACCTCTTAGACATCTTCGTGATCTCCTTTTTCCTACCGCTGATGAGCATGATCTTCGGTTCCTCGCTGATAAGAGACGAGATAGAGGACAAGAGCATAACAAACGTTTTAACAGCGCCTATCAGCAGACCGAAGATGTTCCTCGGCTATTATTTCTCTATAGTCATCGTCTCGGCCTTCGCAGTGTTGTTGATACTCACTTCCGGGTTCATCACCTATTTCAGCATCTCGGGAGTGGATACGGAAGCTGTTCATATCTACACCGGTATAGGGAGGGTGGTCGCTTTGGGCACGCTAGTCTATTCTTCGCTCTTCCTTTTAGTGAGTATTATCATAGAAAGATCACTGTACTTCGGGCTGTTCTATGTATTCATCTGGGAAGGCTTCGTGGGCTCGCTGCCGGGGAACATAAAATTGGTCTCGATCCGACATTATCTGAGGAGTATAGGAAAAGAGATGTTGGATTACGGATCGATATCAATTTACGGGGATGCTTCCGGCATCGGGGCGTCTCTACAA
>JAZKSH010000009.1:0-34977 GCA_036626195.1 Thermoplasmatota archaeon
CTACCAAATTTTTCAGTTCCAATACTTCTCCCGTCAACTCGTCCAGTTGATCTCTATCTTTTTCCATCATCCTATCACCTCTAATTGAAAATCAATCCTGAGAAAAAGGTTTTTCGTCTTTCCCTGTTCTCTAGTCCATAGTTAACAACATGAAGTAGTAGACCCGCAACAAGTCGAAGTCTGTTCCTCTTCCTCACAGCAAGTTTCCGTAGTTTCTTCTTCTATCCCGACTTCTTTCCTTACAGCTTCTTTTATCATCTCTTTCGGGATAGTTTCATAGGTCTCCCCTTCATACTCGAAGACCCTGCATTCGTTGCCTCCTCCCGTTATCTCATAACATTCAGGACCCGTAACGTCTTCACAGGAGGGACAGTAACTATCCTTCACCTCGTAATCCTCGTTCACTATCTCCTCTATATCAGTATCGTTTATCCTCAATGTAGGGGAACGGACCAGACCGTGTTTCTCGGCCTGCTCATCACTCCTGATCTTTCTCTTGTTAACGGTTATCGAATCGATGTTGTTTCGATGTATCTGATCTCTCAGTTCTCTCAAAGCTCTATCTAACGTCTCATCGCTCGAGCGACATCTTTCACATTCCGAGAGGTCCACGTAAAGAAAATCTATCGATAACTTACCAGTCATATTACCCTCTCAGGGTGATCTCAGGGGCTTTATCATCTGTTCTACAATCTTTTCGTCCTTGCTCTCTTCCTCGATGTACCTCATCCATGCTATCTGATCGTTACTTACTACATATAATAAAATATTTAAATCAAACAGTTTAAAGGTTGAAAGTAACTGAAGGAAGCAACAACCAGGATCTCGTTTGATGGATAAAGCTGAACGATCTTCTCGCTCAAGGTTTAGGCGTTTTGACCACCATGATTCTTGCGTCTTCGTCCGAGGTATTTCTCACATTATGAGGGATGTCTTTCGGACTCAACACTACATTTCCTTCTTCGACCTGTTGTATATCGTCGCCCACTTGGATTTCAGCGGTCCCTTCGACCACATGAAAGAAGACGTCCACAGGGGTAGTGTGTTCCTTCAAACCCTGTCCAGGCGCGAACGGAAGCAGAACCACTTCGACCTCTTCCTGCTGTATCACTTTCTCCGGACTGAACTTCTCTTCGTCCGTTTCTATTCCTTTCAAATCTATTTTTTCCATATTTTACACCTCATTTCTTTTTTCCTTTAACACTTATGGTGATCTCTTCGACCGGGATATCTTTATTCGATCCAGATAGCGCTTTATCTACTAACTTTGTCAGTCCGAAACAGCACGGGACCTCCATATGGACCACCTTCAAACTCTCGATTTCGTTCCTCTTGAATATCTCGGTCAATTTCTCAACATAATGATCAGCATCATCAAGCTTTGGACATCCGATGATCAAGGAGCTGTCCTCCAAAAAATCCGGATGGAAATTCGGGTAAGCGAAAGGAACGCAGTCCGCCGCTATCACCAGATCGAATCCGTCGAAATACGGAGCCTCCACGGGAACGAGATTCAGTTGGACCGGCCACTGCTGGAGCCGAGAACTCAAACGTCCTTCTTCCTCCTGTTCTTCAGTTTCCCACTGGCCTGGAGCAGAGGAGGGACAGCCGCAGGCCGTTTTTGGTTCTTGATCCGCTATAGGGTTTTCCACTCCCATCTCATCTAGATGATCCAGTGCTTCCTGTAAAAGTTCATTCTGATCGTGTTCTCTCAGGTGTTCAAGATGAGCTTTGAGAACCTTTTCTCCTTGTTTCACCATGTTCTCCACCACGCTTCTTTCATCGTATGGCTCCGCTTCTCTCATCTCTATATCTATCGCGTCCTCCGGGCAGTCTCCTATGCAGGCGCCCAAACCGTCGCAGAACGCTTCGTTAACAAGCCTCGCTTTTCCGTCTATTATCTGTAAAGCTCCTTCGGGACAACCTTTCACACAGTCCCCGCATCCGGTACATTTTTCATGATCTATCTTTATTATCTCTCTCTTCATCTTATACACCTACCTTTTGTAAACAGATCTTATCTCCTTCGTGCATGGACTTCTCCTGTTCGATATCGACAGATCCCAATATATCCGAGACTGCCTTCCTGTGGATCCTGCAGATCCAAGAAGCCTGTTCTGCTGGAAGGTCGCCAAAAACACAGTTCTTGTGCTTCATCGTGTAATGGTCCTCCTCTTTGCCGTAAGAGGAGTAAAAACCGAGTTCCTTAGAACCTTCCACGAACTTCTCTACCCTTTTTTCAATATCTTCTTCTTCTCCGACTTCGGGAAAATACTCTTTCAGTTCTTCAGCTACTAGGTCCGATATCTCATCCAGCTCTTTTTCATCCATCCTCTCCTTAAGAGCTTTTATCAATATATTCAGGATCAAATCGCTCTCCTTCGGGAACAGTTTTTCTCCCTCCTCAGTGATACTGAAGTACTTCTTTGGTCGTCCCTTCGAGGCCTTTTCAAAGTAGCTCTCAATCAGGCCGTTCTTCTCCAATCTGTTTAGGTGCCTCCTGACCGCGCTTTCATTTATATCTAGTATATCGGCTATATCTAGGGCCGTGAGATCCCGACCCAAAAGTTCATCTAATATCTCTGTTCGTGTGTTTTCCGAAGGATACTTGAGCGGGTTTTCTGTCATCATATAGGGTATGGAGGACAAGCTTTATATACTTTACGCACATTATTGTGATTAAAGTGGTTAATATGAGTGTAGAAAGCCTATCTAAAAAATTGAAGGGATTTGCCTCGGGGGATATAACTAAAGATGAAATACTCAAGGAGATAAAGGATGCTTCTCCACTGGAGATCTCCAAAGCGGAGCAGAGACTCCTGCAGGAAGACGAGGTGGACGAAAGCAAACTCAGGGAGTTTTGCAGTGTCCATCTGAAGGCCGTCGAAGAGGAAGTAGAAGAGATGAAAGATGGGTTGGAAAAAGGACACCCGATACATACTTTGATATCTGAACATGAAGAGATAACGGAGATGTTGGATGAACTAGATGATGTGATCGGTTCATTGGAAGACGGGGAACTGACGGCGAAAGAGAAAGTGGAACATATCGCCGAACACTTAGTCGAATCTGAAAATCATCACGAAAGGGAGGAAGAAACCCTCTTTCCACGGATGGAGAAAAAAGGTATAACTGGTCCCACGAGGATAATGAAGATGGACCACGAAGACATGTGGCCTAAGAAGAAGAAGTTGTTGGAACTTTCAGAGGACCTAGAGAAAAATGAGGAGGAAATTCTGGAGTTGGCGGAGTATCTTTCCTTCAATCTAAGAGACCACATCTTCAAGGAGAACAACATATTATATCCCTCGGCATTGGACGAGTTAGAAGATTGGGACGAGATAAAAGAAGAAGCTGATGAGATCGGCTACTGCTGTTTCACACCGGGAGATAGCCGCATCGAGAAAGGGGGTGCATAAGATGAAAATAGAAAAGATGGTCAGTGTCCTTCAAAAATTTGATGAGAGAGACATAACACAAGATAAGGCAGTCGAAGAGTTGAAAGATGCAGAGCCGTTCGACTTTTACGCCGCGACTTTAGAACTCTACCTCCAAGGTTCTAAACTCAAAAAAGGGGATTCACCCAGGATCAGTAGATTGTTTAAAGAACTGTACAAAGAAGATTTTCAACGAGTTATCGATGATCTGAAGGATGGCCATCCGATAAAAAGACTGATGACTGAGCACGTATATTTTGAAAGACTGTTAGACGAATTAGAGGATATTAATCAAGAGATCAAAGAAGAATCCGATAAAAGTAGAGTGGTTAAGATCGAAGCGATCGCGACCGCTATGAACCATTTAAAAGAACATATAAACAAAGAAGAAAGATTGATTTTTCCTACATGGTACGACCAAAAAGGGGTGGGTGATGTCTTATTATTAGAGGAAGAACACGAAGATATCTTGAAAAGCCATGAAAAATTGATAAAAAAGAGTCAAGAAAGTACAGAGGATTGGGATCAAAGGCAGTGGGGATACCTTAGTGATAGTATCGAAGAGTTGATAAGAGAACTCCGTTTTCATCGCTTCCACGAGGGCGACATATTTTATCCGATAGTGACGAACGAATTCGATGATAAGAAGTTCAAGGAGATCAAGAAGAAGATGGATAAGATAGAAGAAAAAAATCCCGATCCAACCCTGCCAGAACATTTAAGCTATCTGGATCTGCCAGTCCTTCGAAAAAGGTAGAAAAGATAGGAGGAAGATATGATGAGAAATGTAAAGATCGACCAGGAAGGATGTATAGCATGCGGAAGCTGTTACGCCCTCTGTCCAAAAGTTTTTGAAGACGACGGGACGGGAACTGCCCAAATAGTTGAAGAATTTAGAGTGGTAGATCCCGGGAAAGGCGAAGTCGGGGATGAAATAGCCTGCGTAGAAAATGCTGAAGATTCCTGCCCGGTAAACGTAATCACAGTCAGTTAAAAAGAAAAAAAGTAATGGGTTTTTAGAGACCCAGTTCTTCTCTTTTACTTTCTAAGTGTTCTTCAATACCGTCCACTACTTTTTCCGGGTTATCGCCTACAGCCAGTTTTCCGCCGGTCAGACCCTCGACATCTTTCGTCAGAAGTTTCACGACATTTTCGCTTCCGGTAACGGGTGGAGTCGGCGAAACGTGTGTATACAATCAATAGCCTATAGCCGCAACAGCGCTTTATGGGGAGATGTGTGTTCACTCAAGGTCTGTTCCTCGTCGAAAGCGAAAAGGGTCAAAGTGACCGCCTCTTTGTCCACCAAAGTCCTGCTTACCACGGCGCCTTTCTGGTAATCTATCAAATCCTTGATTTGAATGACCCTGCCCATGATCTCGTCGAGTTGATCCTGATCTTTTTCCATCACTAACACCTGTGTATTGGAAGGCTGAATATCAATAATAAATCTTCGGCTTTGTTTGGAGCAAAAGGGAAATAGGGGAAAAACAGTGGGAGACATAACAATATTCCTATGTTCAAGAATTAGGGGAAAATTCTATTTATTTAGTCCTTTTCACTAAAGATAAAAGCCGGTGTTATAATTGAATATACCCATACAGCTACTGGCCCCTCTCGTGATTTTCGCCCTCACTTATATAGGGATTGTGACTAATAAAATAAATAGAACGGTAGCCGTGATGGTCGGAGCTCTTTCGATGATACTGATCGGCCACGCTCTAGGTTTTTACGATCAAAACGTAGCTTTGGCCTACATAGATTTCAATACTATTGGATTGCTCCTAGGGATGATGATGCTTGTAGGCATGCTGGGAGATAGTGGATTTTTCGGCTACCTGGCGATCAAAACGGCTAAGATGTCAAAGGGTAGTTATTACAGACTGCTCACGCTATTTATACTGGTTACAGGATTCGCCTCTGCATTTTTAGATAATATAACCACGGTTTTGTTGATGGTCCCTGTCACTATAACCATCGCGGAGGAACTAGAGATAACACCGGTTCCATTTGTGATCGGAGAGGGTATCGCCGCTCACATAGGTGGTACAGCCACCCTTATCGGTGATCCTCCAAATATCCTGATCGGGAGCCAAGCGGGAATAAACTTTGTCCAATTCATAATCTACCTGGGCCCGATTGTGCTGATCGTATTGTTTTCCACTCTTTTGGTTTTTGAATTGATGTTCCGCGATACATTGAAGAAGGAGATGACGAATTTCGATAAAATCATGAAGATGGATGAAGATGATGAGATAAAAGATTGGAGTATGTTTAGGAAAGCGATAATCTCATTGCTTTTTACTATGGTGCTCTTCACCATACATCATATCATAGGTATCGACCCGTGGGTGGTGGCTATGTTGGGTGCATCTCTTCTGTTATTGCTCTCTTTTACCGAACCAAAAAAGGCGATCCAGCATGTTCATTGGCCTACGCTCTTATTCCTGATCGGTCTCTTCATATTGGTCGGTGGACTGGATAGTGCGGGTATAATCGACCTGCTAGCTACCGGGGTAGCTCGTGCTAGTGGTGGCAATCTGCTGATGGCTCTCTTCATGGTGATGGTAGTAAGCGGCACGTTCTCCATAGTGGTTGGGAATATACCCGCAACTATAACTTTGATACCCGCGATAGGAACGTTCATCGAGCTCAGTGGACTGGGAACAGGTTACGTTGTAAACCCGATGTGGTGGGCTCTTTCGGTGGCTGTCTGTTTTGGATCTAACGGGACTCTGATAAGCGGTCCAGCAAATCTCATGCTTGCTAACATCTCTGAAAGGATGGGACACCCGATCTCCTTCAAAGATTTTACAAAGATAAGTTTACCGATCACTATCTTTTCCTTAGTTCTGTCATTTATTCTCCTGTGGTTCTTCTTTATAGTGCTTATGTGACGGATCTAGGTGTTAGAAAAAAGAAAAAGGGTTTTATTTAGAGGCCTAGTGCGTCCCTCTTCTTCTCGATATGATCTTCGATGCCGTCGACGATCGTTTCTGGATCATCACCTACAGCTAGTTTTCCACCGGTAAGTTCTTCTACATCTTCAGTCAGCAACTTGACCACGTTCTCGCTTCCCGTGACAGGTGGAGTCGGCGAAACGTGTGTATACAACCCGTAACCTATGGCAGCGACGGCGGCTATAGTCGCCTTCTGCTCCATGTATTCGGGGGCGGTCACAGCGACCGGGAGTTCTGTGGGATCGACATCCAAAGCGTCCGCTACGGTGGAAACAAGATTGAGCAGCCTTCCGGTATCCGTACAGGTCCCGAAGCTCAGCACCGGCGGGACCTCAAGAGCTTCACACACTGCAGTAAGACCGTCTCCGGCTTTTTTTATCGCATCGAGAGAAGTTAGACCTCCGACCTGCAGTCCGGCGTTCCCACAGCCTGCACTCAATACTAAAATGTCCCTCTTGATGAGTTCTTCCGCAACTTTTATCGTCGTCTCGTCCTGTGGTCCGTTCTTCAAGGTGGTACAGCTGACTAAAGCAACTATACCTTTTATATTGCCGTTCTGGATGTGTTTAAGGAGTGGATCTAAAGAGCCGCCGAGGGCGTCGACGACCGATTTAGGTGAAAATCCGGTCACTACCTCCTCCTTATTCTCCGGAACGTTTGTCTCCTTACCTTCTCTCTCTTTGAAGTTCTCTATAGCCATATCGATTATCTTCTCTGCCTGTTCCTCCGCCTTCTCCGGCTTGTAATTTATATCGTGCTCGACGCCCGGTATGTTCACTAATTTGGTCACGGGGATGATTTTAGAGTTGTATTTTTCCGCGTACTCGCCTGCTGTAGGAACGGTGCAGTTCATGTCAGCGACGAAGGCATCGACCGCACCCGTGGCGAGAACGTACTCTTCGTTCAGCCAGTTACCCGTCATTCCGACAAAAACGTCATCGGTTTCAAACCTCTGCATCAGTTCCTGACCGGTTTCAATAGAGCCGATGATCCTTACTCCTTCCGCGCCCGCTTCCTTAGCTTTTTCCTGAATCTCGTCTCTCCTGGCGACCTGGATCAACGCCGCACCCATGAACGGTTCGTGGCCGTTGGGCAAGATGTTCACCTGATCCGGATCTATTATGCCCATATCCACTTCCGCCTCGTGGGGTTCAGCCGTACCGAAGAGGATATCCTGTACTTCCTCGAGAAGGGTCAAAGAACCGTAGGATGTCGCTAGACCCATCCTCAAAGTCTTCAATGCCATGCTTTGATAATCACTGTCAACATTGGTCATGACGCTGGTTTTTACGTCCATCAGTTCATGGAGCGGCCCGCCAGGAGTTATGCCAAGTTCATCCCACACTTCCTGACGTGATTCGGGCGCGAATTCTTTCAAAACCTCCGATGTTTCTTCGCTGTCCCTGTTTATCTCCTCCAGCATGAAGTCCGCTAGTTCTTCAGCCAACTCGTATTTTCCCCTCGTGGTATCTAGTCCGATCCTTTCCGCTATCTGATTCAATTTATCTTCATCCTCTATATCGAAGATCGTTTTTCCCTTAGCAGTAGCTTTTAGAGTTTTAGCGGTCGTGTTAGCGTGGTAGGTGTAAGCCGAGGTGCCCATACTGTTCACTCTCGTCAGATTCCTCATCACCATCCCGTCTTTATCGATGCCGCAGACACCTCTTTCCGTCACGCCGTCTACTATCCTGCACGGACCTTGAGAACATATATTGCACCTAGTCCCCTTCTTACAGAAGTCACACCTCACCTTTTCCATCGCATCGTACCTTTCGTGTACGTTGCTCATCTCGTCTTTTTCTACTTCTTCATACATACTCTCTACCGATTCATGAGCGCTGTGTTTTTCCATCTGATTCTCACCGCTCAAGTGATTAGAAAGGTCTTTTAAATATATTTCGCTGTTATACGAACGTTCGTCTAAATGAGAAAGGGTTAAATCACCCTACCACTTTAAAATAGGATCGATGACCAACACTACAAGTCCGAGGATATTCTCCACTGATAAAGGGATCGTCATGATCCAAAGCGAAACTAAAAATCAGATGATCGATTTCTTGATAGAAAAAGATATGACCGGTGCAGAGATCAGGGAAGAACTGGACAAGGCAAAATCTACCGTTTCGGTCCACCTCTCCGATCTGAGAGACCTTGGAATTATAGATGAAAAAGAACATCCTGAAGACGAAAGAAAAAAGATATTCTACATCAGTTCAAAACTACTCGGTCAATCGGGCCCGCCTTGTGACGAACATTACAAAAAGATACTCTCAAATCTCAGCAAATCGAAAGGTGACGAATACGAATTCCTGAAAGGTCTTTTTCATCTCATCAGGTACGGGCTGATTTCTTTTGGACTTGATATACATCCGGCCTTGAAAGAGATCGGGAGAGACGCCGGAAAGAGTATAGCTAAAGATTTTTCCGCGGACGAGCGAGAGGAATTATTAGAAGAGATAAGTGACTTTTGGAGTGAGATAAAACTTGGATCTCTAGAATTTTCCGAAGAAGAGTATATAACGATAGAAGGATGTTTCGATTGTGAGAATATGCCCGAGGTCGGCCATACTTTATGTTCTTTAGACGAGGGGTTGCTAGAAGGAGTGATAGAAGAGAGACTCGATGAAAGAGCGGAAGTCAAAGAAGAAGAGTGTCATGGAACCGGAGCGGAACACTGCAAGTTCAAAATAAAGTGGCAGGGAAAACGAAAGGATTAAATACCAATCCTTCGTAGTAAATCATAATATGGCTAAACAAAAACAGGAAGGCGGCGGTTTCCAGTCCGCTGCAGGTCTCATGCGCTACTTCGACGAGGAGGAAGAGAAGAGTCCGAAGCTAGACCATAGAGCGGTCATAATAGCGGCGTTCATAACCGTAATAGTCATCGAAGTGGCGAAGTGGCAGTGGCCGATGCAGTAACTGGTGAGTAGAGAACTGGTAATCTTTTTTTGATTCATCCTTCGTTTAGATTATCAATGCACTCGTTTTTTCCTTCCACTGCAGGCTTGAATCCGCTATCTATCTCTAGAGCGTTGTTGTAATCCTTCACCGCCTCTTTGAAGTTCTCTATTTCCTGTAAGATCTCCGCTCTTTTCACCCACAGTTTCTTATCGTGAGAATCGATCGCAAGGGCTTTGTTAAACCATCTGAGCGCTTCTTTACTTTCTCCCTGAGCCCTGTAAGCCACTCCAAGACCTTTCAAGGCCTGAGTATCTTCTTCGTCGATCTCTATAACCTTTTCGTAAATATCTGATGATCTTTCAGGCATCTCGTTTTCCAAGAAGAGAGAGGCCTTTGAAAGCATCGCCGGAACGAAGCCGTCCTCTTCGGACTCGGATGCCTCATTGTAAAACTGGACGGCTCGTCCCCACTTGTCTCTCTTTCTCGCGAGTTCGCCTCTCAAAAATCGGAGCTGAGGGTCTTCTTCTGCCCTTTCCACCACTCTTTCGATCTCCTCTTCGGCTTCCTCCAACTTTCCTTCTTCCAAAAGGGTCTCGATCAGACCGAATCTGGATTTTAGGTCGTCAGGATCCACCGAAAGGGCGTCTCCGAAAAAACTCTCGGCTCTTTCCAGTTCACCAAACTCTAACAGCAGGAAGGCCCTGTTTTTAAGAGGATATATCTCAGCATCGTGCTCATCAATCTGTGCAGCCAGCTCATAAAAACCTTCCGCTTTGTCTTTATAATCATCCGTGATATCTTTCCTGAAATCAAGATCGAAGAGTCCGGTGTCCGCACTCTTGTAAGAATAATAGAATAGATTTGCCACGCGCAGGTAAAGAGGCGAAAAGCCTCTTTTATCTTCAAATTTATCTTCTAACTCTTCGAGAGTGTAGTAAAGTTGAGAAAAGACCTCCGCCTCTTTTTTTGAATAAAAATACTTCTCGAAATCGATATCTTTGGGTACGCCGAGTTCGGCGAGGATAACGTTCATCCTTCTCTCGACCCGTCTGTATCCTTCTTCATCTAACTCTTCTACATCCCATGATTCCACTTCTTCGAGAACTTTTTTACCGGGCTCGAAGCTCAAGTCTCCTTCAGGCCTCTCGCCTATCGCCAAAACCGGCTCCGAATCTTCCCTGTAGCGGTCGATAGGTGGAGATGAGATGATAGGACTAGAGACCAGTCCAAAAATATTTTCTGAAAGGAACTCTTCAGCACACTCGCTGCATATAGAGGCTAGATCGCTTATCTCTCTTTGGCATTTGATACACTGTCTCGCCATCGCTCCCAGCATTCTTTTCAAGAGATAAAAAATTATCGCTCTTTAGAATCGGATACGATAACTGAGAAGAACAAAAATTTTTTATCCATCGTTCGTCCTCTTCAAACCACTATGGACGGGGGCAAAGACTCCAAGATAAAGATAGGTACATGCGGTTACAGTTACTATGACCCGGGAGAAGGATGGAAGGACAGGTATGAAAGCAAACTCCAGGCCTATACCGACGAGTTCGAGACTGTGGAGATAAACAAGACTTTTTACAAACTTCCAATGGTCAAGACGGCAGAGAGATGGAAAGAGAACGCTTCGGGTGATTTCGAGTTCAACCTGAAGGCGTGGCAGGCTTTAACGCACCCGACTTCGAGTCCTACTTGGCGCAACAAAAAGGGTAAGCTTTCCGATTCGCAGGAAGAAAATTTTGGTTATCTCCGCCCGAACGAGGATGTCATCGAGGCGTGGAGAGACACGAAAGAGATAGCGGAAGCTCTTGACGCGGGTGTCTTAGTCATACAGTCTCCGGGCAGCTTCGACTGCAGTGAGAAAAACGAAGAAAACATCAGGCGATTTTTTGAGAAGATCGAGTGGGGCGGTCTTAACGTAGGATGGGAACCGAGAGGAGACTGGAAACAGAATCCAAAAAAAGTAGAAGAGATATGCAACGATCACGGTCTGATCCATATCGTTGACATAATGAGGAGAGAACCTGTATCCGATCACCCTGTAGCTTACGTTAGGCTCCACGGGTTGAATCCAGACGAATATGATTATGCCTATGATTATTCAGATGAAGAACTCAACCAACTGGCGGAAAAATTAGAAGACCTCTTAGAGGAACATGACAAAGTCTACTGCATGTTCAACAACTACGAGATGTTCAAAAATGCTGAAAGATTAAGAGAAATATTGTGAAAGGGTTTTCGAAAGCTTTTTCTCCTCGGCATCACTCTTCTTCGAGCTTTTTCTCCAATTTCTCTATCCTCTCTTTGAGTTCTTCTATCTCCTCTTCCTTCTCCTTTACAGTCCCTTTTTCCACGGGTGAAATCATCTCCTCGTAACCCTCTCTTATAGAATCTAAGGCCTTCTCAACCATGCCTGAGTAATCCTTCTCGACGTTTTCCCTGAACTCCTCGAACTTTTGGAACATTATTGGTTTCTCTCGACCCATCTCTTCCCAGAAGGCCTTGTAGATATGATCATGTTCGCCAAAGCCCTCTGCCAGTTTCTTCTCAAAACTTTCTGAAAGCGAAGACCACATCTCGTCAACGTCTTCCATGTTTTCAGCGTGTTCTACAGCTATGTCTTCCACTTCCATCGTGAACTCGTCTTTGAACATATCCCATTCATCGTAGATCTCTTCTTCTTTGTCCTCCATGTAATCTCTCGCTTCTTCGAGTTCTTCCTTTATGCTCTCGATCATCTCGAACCAGAGAGGATATAGTTCCTTGAGATCCCTCTCCTTTTCAGACAGTATTTCCTTGCTCTCTTCCGAGTGCTCTTTGATTATCTCTAAAACGTTCTTCTTTCTCAGCTGGAGCTCGATGGGTATCTCTCCCATATGCAGGTTCATCTCTTTTACGAAGTCCTTCCACATCTGTTTCAGTTCCTCCAAGTCTTCCTGGGGTATCTCCGTGTCAGATAACTCGTCGATGTTCTTTTGGAGTTTCCGAACCTTTTTCTTCCATTCTTCTTCTACCTCTTCCCAGTACTTTTGAGGCGGCATCTTGAATTCGTCAAATCCGCCTTTGAGACTCTCCTGAAGATCTTCCCAAAATTCTTCCATGCTGTCGTACTCTCCCGTTCTGAAATTCATGAACATCTTTGAAGGTGAAAACAGATCCTCCATTATAGGAACCTTGCTCTTCTTTCCCTTAAGCTCGATCTCTTCTTCCTCCTCGTTCGGTGTGTACTCTTCTTCTACTTTTTCCATGAAATCTTCTGCCATCATCTCTTCGGCGAGTTCGTCTTTTGTCCAATTCGTATTCGGTTCCATATCCGCGCTCTTCAGAAGAGAAAACATCTCATCTTTGAGGAATTCGTCTTTGAAATCTTCTTTCAAACGATCCTCATCTTTCTCTTCCTCTACCGTATCCATCAATCTTTTTCTCAGTTTATCTATCTCGGTCTCTGTCATATTATTCACTCCTCTATCCAATCTCTACTTGTTCGATTTGAAAAGGACTTTATATAGTTTTTCAATCTCCGTCTATTGGGCACGTTTGTTCACCGCAGTCAGGTATCTCGTTCCCGTGCGGGCAGGCGGAAGGAGCCCCTAACCTCTCACATATCTCGTCCACCATATCCGTATCGAATATGTGTTCAAGCTCGCACGCTTTGTCGTGAATGTCTTTCTCCGGGATGCTGAAAAATTCATCCAAAAAGACTTCTAAAACTCTGTGGGTCCTGACTATCCTTTTTCCCTCTCCCCGGCCTTTTGCGGTCAATTCGACCCCGTGATACGGACGATATTCTATCAGACCTTCCTCTTCCAGCTTATGGAGCACCTCGGTGACGGAAGGAGCCGAGATACCCATCTTTTCGGCTATCTCTCCCGTCTTTATCTTGTGTTTTTGTCCTTTTAAGGAGATCTTGTAAAGCGCCTCCAAGTACTCCTCTCTAGTTTCCTGGTTCATCTTATCTGTACTCAAATTAGAGCAATACCATCCGTTTATATAAAAGAAACGGTGAAAGAAGTAGCGGGGAGTGGATTTGAACCACTGATCTCCGGGTTATGAGCCCGACGGAATCTCCTGGCTATCCTACCCCGCTGTGAGGTGGTAAAAACTCAATACGATTCAAATCCTTTTCTGGGATTTGCTCATAGAAGAATCTGTCTTATAAATTTTTCCTTCAAATCCTCGAGATTTTTTTATAGTCAATGACCCGACTTTTTGTACTAATGGAGGGTCTTTGACTAGCAGGTGATGTCGAAACTTTAATTCAAAAAGTTTCGACTTCCACTATAATTTACTACCTACGTTTCGTCTCATCAATAGATCATCAAAAATAGAACTTCGAAATTCTCATTTGTACTCTTCGCAGTTGTCGCAGTACCACCGCTCGTATTCCTCTATGAAACGGACTTTCTGTCCGCAGTCGGGACATAGATTTTTTCCTTTTCAGGAGAGAGGGGGGTTGCTGTCGTTGGTGAGTTGGTTGTTGCTGATATATGATTCACCTTGAGACGGAGCGACTCCTTTTTTCTGTTGGGATGGTTCTTCAGTGGATTTTTTCTCTTTCCTCCATACCATCACTATTCCTATTGCAATAACCGCCGCTATCCCTACAAGCGTTATCAGCCACTAGTAGTTAGTGAGTAGCGAAAGGAATCCCCTTTCTCCAATCGCATACAGATTGTTATCGTGAGAGCCGACGTGCCATCCTCTCCAATGATCGACGAAGAACGCACATAGTCCCCGGTGCTGAAGCGCCTTTTCCGTCCCTTTCCCCCGCTTCAGATCGGTCAAAATTCTACATCCTGAAAAAATCAGAAAGTCTCTCCTCACGTTCGTTTGAACCATTTCTTCATTTCGTTCTCCGTGAAGCTGACTATGGTCGGTCTTCCGTGAGGGCACGTGTAAGGATTCTCAGTAGTCCCTAACTCTTCCAACAGATCTCTAGCCTTTGTTATGGAAAGTTTGTCTCCAGCTGTGACGGAATCATGACAGGCCATGTACTTTACCATCTCTTCACGCCTCTCCTCCAGGCTGGTCCCTTTACGCTCCATCAATTCATCCAAAACAGAATGCAGTATCTCTTTTTCCTGTATCTCCTGGAATATTACGGGAACGCCTCTGATCCTGAAAGTGGTCTTTCCGAAGTGATCCAATTCGAATCCCAGCTTTGAAAGCAGCTCTTCGTTGGCCCGTAATATGGCCGCCTCTTTGGGTTGAAGTTCCACGGTCTTCGGCGAGACCAGCTTTTGACTGTCTATCTTGTCATCGATCTTTTTCTTCAGAGCTTCATAATTTATCCTCTCGTGGGCTGCGTGCTGATCCACGACCGCCATACCGGATGGCGTTTCCACCACTATATACAGGTCCTTCAGGGTGCCGACGACTCTCATATGAGATAGTTTAGATTCTTCTACCTCGTCTTCCTCTTCCATGTCCAGCTGTGATTGAGCTAGATCTCTTCTTCTCTCCTCCTTTTCTTCTTTTTCAGTCTCGACCTCTTCCTTGCTACTTCCTTCTTTCTCCTTCACTGAAGGCACGAGATCCTCCTTCAGCAGGGCGGAATCGACGGCTTCCGCGACCTTCTCTTCCACTTCTTCTTCCTCCAAAAATCTTATCTTCGTTTTGGTAGGATGAACGTTTACGTCTATCTTTTCGGGGTCAATCTCCAGATTCAGGAAAGCTAGGGGGTATCTGCCCTTCTTCAGGAGCGTACCGTATCCGTTCGTTATGCCTTTTTTCAATATATTGTTCTTGACATACCTGGAATTGACGTATGTGAAGATGTGTCTCCTGTTCGACCGATTGATATCCGGTTTGCTGACGTAACCATCGATCGTCAAACCTTCCTCCTCGCTCTTCACTTTCACCATCTTCTTGGCGACTTCCTTTCCGTAGATGGCTTTGACGTTCTCCAGCATGGATCCGGATTTAGGAACGAAGGTTAGTTCCCTTCCTTCGTGGGTCAAGGAAAATTGAACTCCAGGCTCCGCTATAGCGTTTCGGGTGACCACTTCACTCACGTGAGCCAATTCCGTGTTGGTCTTCTTCAGATATTTTTTTCTCGCAGGTGTGTTGTAAAAAAGGTCTTTCACACGTATGGTAGTCCCCTCAGCACATCCCGCCTCTTCTACCTCGACTACGTCGCCGCCGTGGATCACAAACTTTGTTCCTTCGAGCTGATCTTCAGCCTTGGTGAGCGCGGTAACTTTAGAAACCGCGGCGATACTCGGCAGGGCTTCACCTCTAAAACCCAGGCTGCTCAGATCATCTAGGTCTTCGATATCTTCTATCTTGCTGGTGGCGTGCTTCTTGAAGGCCAGTTTCACCTCTTCTGTCGTCATCCCCGTCCCGTTATCTTTCACCTCTATCTTCTTCTTGCCGCCCTCTTCCACCTTAACATCGATCTCGTCTGCGCCCGCATCCAAGGAATTTTCGATCAGTTCTTTTACAACTGAAGCGGGTCTCTCGATCACCTCGCCGGCGGCTATCTGATTGACCGTATCTTCCGAGAGGATCTGGATCCGACTCATATCAATCCTCCAATTCCTCCTTCAACTTCCACAGCTCATTCATAGCGTCTATCGGGGTCATGCTTTCAACTTCCATCTCTTTCAACTTTTCTATAACAGGATGTGAATCGGTTTTCGTCCCCTCCTTATCTTCTTCCCCCACGTCGAATACCATCTGGGTGAATCGTGGACCCTCCTGATTTTTCATCTCGATCGTATGGTCTTCCTCTATCTGCTGGAGGATATCGTGCGATCTGTCCACCACCGGATCCGGTAAACCCGCTAAAGACGCGACGTGAATACCGTAACTTTCGTCCGTACTACCTTCCCTCACCTTTCTCAAAAAGGTTATCTCTTCCCCGGTATCTTTCGCAGCCACGTGCAGATTCTTCACGTTCTCCAGCGATCTTTCGAGTTCCGTTATCTCGTGATAGTGAGTCGCGAACATGGTTTTAGCTTCTATCTCTCTACTGATGTACTCAGTTACCGCCCAGGCGATACTCAGTCCGTCAAAAGTGCTGGTCCCGCTGCCTATCTCGTCCAAAAGTATGAGGCTGTTTTCGGAGGCGTTGTGCAGGATATTGGCGAGTTCGACCATCTCCACCATGAAGGTCGAACGTCCTTTGGTTAGATCGTCGAGAGCGCCCACCCTGGTAAAGATCCTGTCCACCACGCCTATCTTGGCCTTTTCAGCGGGTACAAAGCAGCCCACCTGTGCCATCAAAGTTATCAGGGCTACCTGTCTCATGTAGGTGGACTTGCCGGACATGTTGGGGCCCGTTATGATCAGGAATTGGTTGTGCACGTCGTCGAGAAGAGCATCGTTCGGAACGAAATTTTCCTCTATAGTTCTCTCAACAACGGGGTGTCTCCCTCCGTTTATATCTATCTTCCCTCCAGGATAGACCTCAGGCCTGTTGTAATTGTTCCTTATCGCTACTTGGGCAAAATTGGTCAAGACGTCCAATTCCGCTACGGCTTCCGCGGTCTTCTGAAATCTCTCGGCTTCATCACCTACTTCTTCCCTTAGTCTTTTGAAGAGTTCGTACTCGTAGGCCTCCATCTTCTCTTCCGAACTTATTATCTCTTCTTCTTTCTTCTTCAATTCCTCAGTGTAGTACCTTTCGGCGTTCTTCAAGGTCTGCTTTCTCGAATAGTGTTCTGGGACCCCGTCAGTTTTCGATTTCGGGACTTCTAGGTAATAGCCGTGGACCTTATTGTAGCCGACCTTCAGTTTGTCTATACCGGTCTTTTCTCTTTCCTCCTCTTCAAGTGAATTGATCCACTCTTTACCATCCTTCGCTTTCCTTTTCAGTTCGTCCAACTCTTCATCAAAACCTTCCTTGATGATCCCGCCCTCTTTTACCGTGGCGGGAGGATCCTCCACTACGGCTGAATCGATCTTCTCTCTTATATCCGTAAGTGGATCTATCTTCCGCTCGATCTCCTCGAGTTTGTCATCTTCCACCTTCTCTTCCCCTTCGGACGTTTTTTCTCTCAACATCTCCTTGACCGGCTCTATCTTTGAAAGCGCATCCTTTATCGCCAGGAGGTCTCTGGCGTCGGCGTTGCCGTAAACCACTCTACTGATCAATCTTTCTACGTCATAAAGACCGTCGAGCTCGTCTCTCAGGTCGTCGCGAAGGAAGATGCTTTCGTTCAATATCTCCACGGCGTTCAACCTTTTCTCTATCCTGTCGACTTCCAACAGCGGCTGCTGCAGCCAGCTCCTCAACTTCCTCGATCCCATCGCGGTCACGGTCTCGTCCAACACGCTGAGGAGCGTGCCTTCCTTGCTTCTCTCCCTCAGGTTTCTAAATATCTCAAGGTTCTTTACCGTGGTCGCGTCCAGGGTCATGTACTCGTCGGGAGAATAGAAACGCAGCCGTCGGATGTTTTCCATGGCTCTTTTCTGAGTCTCTTTCAAGTAATTTAACGCGGCTCCGGCGGCCTTGACCGCTTTCTCCTCGCCTTCTAGACCGAGAGGAGATAAAGAATCCGTGCCGAAATGTTCCAGGATCTCATCTTTAGCTGTGTAGAACGCGTCCTCCCGATGGGTATGGATCATCATCTCGTGCTCCTGCTCAAGTTCCGATAGAAAATTTTCGTCCTCGTAAGTCGATTTGGGTAAGATGCATTCAGTCGGTTCGTATCTTAGAACTTCGGAGAACATGTCGCTTTTCTCTTCAACCTGTGTCACGAAGAAATCTCCCGTAGAAACGTCTACGGCTGCGACGCCGAACTCCTTTTCACCGTATATGCACATCAGAAAATTGTTGCCCGCCCCTTTTATCATGCCTTCGTCGATCACCGTGCCCGGCGTGACCACTCTCGTCACTTCTCTATCCACTATACCGGAAGCTTCACTGGGATCCTGTGTCTGCTCCGCGATAGCGACCGTATAACCTTTATCTATCAACCTCTGAAGGTAACTTTCAACTGAATGGTAAGGTACACCCGCCATGGGAGTGGGATCGTCACCGTCTTTATCTCTCGAAGTCAAAGTTATGTCCAACTCCTCCGAAGCGGTCTCAGCGTCATCGTCGAACATCTCGTAAAAATCACCCATCCTGAAAAAGACTATAGAATCGGGATATCGTTCCTTTATGTCGTAATACTGCTTCATCATCGGGGTCGGATCGCTCAAAGTGAGGTTACCTCCTGATTTTAGGTATAAAGTTGATTGGAGGGAGAGTTATAAACCTTTTTTGAACTTCTCGGGAGTTTTCAACTGAACTTTTCTAGTGTACTCTGTTCTCCCACTTCTTCGTCCATCAGCTCTTCTAGAACTTTTTCCGGATCATCGCCTTTCTCCAATCCCCTTTTTAGCCTGTAAACGTGTTCGAACATCTCTTTCTCGGCATGCCTGCTCTTCCAGTAGAAAGCTTCGTCCTTCGTGTCCTTGGAGATCAGCACGTAAATTTTCCCGGCTCTCCGATCCCTTCCGGTCCTTCCTTTCCTCTGGATTGAACGTATGGCAGAAGGGACGGGCTCATAGAATACCACCAGTTCAGTGGCCGGGATATCCAAACCTTCCTCGCCTATCCTGGTGCAGACCAGGACGTTGTTCGTGCCTTCCTTGAACGCTTCCAACGTACTCTTCTGTTCTTTCTGACTCATCCCCGCTTCGTCGCCTTTGTCCGCCTGACCGATCAGCCTCGCGGGTTCGATTCCATCGAGCTGTTTCAGCTCCTTGATCAGATAATCCACGGTGTCGCGGTACTGAGCGAATACCATCGCTCTTCCTTCGCTCAGTTCCTCCGTCAATATCTTTTTAGTTTCCGTCAATTTTGGGTTGGTTTCCACGGGCATCGCCTTGAGGTCCATCAACTTATCGTTCAAAAGGCCGAACTGTTTCTTTTTCGTGACGTATTTCGAAGAGCGGTCGTCTTCCTCCTGCAGCCTCAGCAGGTAGCGGTGGGCAGCATCTATACCCTGAGTCAGGAGCAGTTCTTTCAGGTGCGCGGTTTTGATCGAAGCCGAAGTCAACGACATCGCATGGAAAAGATATCCTTTGTTGCCCTTACCCCTCTTTATCCTTTTCTGGAGTGTCTCCTGGGTCTCTATAAGAGCTTTCTTTCCCACGTTCTCCGCTTTCATGTTCCTGGCCTGTTTAGTGTACTCGCTCAGATCGTCGAGGAACTCTTGAAGCATGGAATTCAACCATCGTTCCATAGTTTCAAGTTCCTCGCTCTTCTCGATCTCTATCCAATTCAATCTTCTGTCCGCAACGTAGGGTTCAACGTCCTCATCTTCCTCGGTCCTTAACTCTAGATGCTCGATACCAAGGTTGTAGCAGACCTCTATCAGTTTTTCAAACGAGCTTCCGGGTGAAGCTGTAAGGCCCAGAAACTGCATATCCCCTTTACAGGCCTTGGCTATCTCCACGTAGGCGTAGTCTCCTACAGCCCTGTGGGTTTCGTCAAAAACCATCAGGCCGAACTCTGAGAGAGGTAAAATGTGAAGGTCGTTATTGACAGTTTGGGGTGTAGCCACGAAAACTTCACGATCTTCTTTCCACAGCTCTTCTCTTTCCTTTTGACCATAGAGCTCGCCAGTGATCAACCCGGTATCTTCGTCTTTGAGTGCAGTAGAATCTTCTATGAAATCAAGGTGCTGCTGGCACAGCGGTCTCGTAGGAGCCATCATCAACACCTTTTTCCCATCCTCGACAGAATCGGCGACAAGATACATGGCAATAGCTGTCTTCCCCAGGCCGGTAGGTAGAACTACAAGAGAATCTTTCTCTTTGATCTCGCCGAATATGTTGAGTTGGTACTCTCTTCTTTCGATGACTTCCGTGTCTATCAGCGAAGGGATCTTATCCATCGTGACGAGGATACTTTGAAGGGGGTATAAATCTTTGCTCGAAGAAAGGATCTATCGGAAATATAGGTTATCTCATCCTTCCGCTGCGGTCTAAAGTGGGATGAAAAAATAATATATATAGGCTTTTATTTGATTGACACAGTTATTATGACTCCTCTTACAAAAGGACTGCTCTGGTTCTTACCAGGGCTCACAATCCTGATTCTTATATCGCTGTTCATATTCGATGAAGACGGCAAGATGAGAGAGAACGCTAGAAAGGTCAAGAGCTCTCTTTGGAAGGCTAGAGGGGGAATCTTTTTGCTCCTGCTGGTGGTCCTTGCGCTGCAGATCGCAAACCTGATCACCGAAGTTTACGAAACCGGGTTTCGAGTAACCAGTTGGGTCTACAAGCTAGAGGGGAGTTCTCACGCAATTTGGTTGCAGCAGAATCTCAACAATCCTTTCTTGGTACATTCTTCATCGATCTTCTACGTCCTCGGCCTAGCGTTCTTTGTAGCCTTCTTCCCTGTCTACTTCATATTGAGAAACGAAGTCGATCTGTTTGAGCAGTTGTCGAAAGCTCTAGCGGTCAACTATATGTTTTTGATACCTGGGTATCTTCTCTTGCACCTTGTGGTGCCCTCTTATCATGACCCGGCAGGAGTGGAACCTCTTACATATTCTAACGAACAGTACAACGCTCTCATTCTCCTGATCAACAGGCAGACCAACTGTTTTCCCAGCGGGCACACCAGCATACCCTTCACTCTAACTCTGATAGCACTTTACAGTGCCAAACTCAAAAGACTAGGTATCTTCGGTATCGTGTTCACGATCCTTACGGTCTTCGTCATAATATTTTTAGGAATCCACTGGCTGATAGATATACCTGGCGGGATAGCGCTTGCATTATTCGCTTACTGGAGTACCTCTACCGGCAAGATGGACCTTATTTTTAGACCTCTTATAGATGGTTTTAAAGACCTGACAGACAGGGTCATTTGATTAATAGTAAGGGGATTCAAAGAAATTATAGCGGAAGGCATAGCTCATGACAAATTCGCTATGCCCTCCACTGCTCATTTCGGGAATTTCATTCCCGATGTCCGATGAATGCTTGCATTCATAACGGAAGTTAAGGACATATTTGAATTACATGAACCATATGTCCTTAACTATAAATAGTGACACTCGATAACGGTTCTGCATGATAATATAAGGTTGGGTAACAATGAGTGAGATAGAAGAAATTTTAGAAGCGATGGAAGACGTTGGCGTACCGAGTGAAGATCCGAAAGATCTACCTATATCCGAGAAGACTTTCCCCGACGGAGCGAACTACCGGATGGAGATCTCCGGAGTCGAACGGCCTTCTACACTGAGAGCGTTGATAGAGGAAAGGGAGAAAAGAGACATACCGATACACAGGTTGATATCCACGGTGATGGGAAGCACATATCTTACCGACGACGAGCTAGAAGAATTCGCGCAGCTCGCCCATGACAGCGACATGGAAGTTATAATCACACCGGGTCCGAGAGCGAGCTGGAATACGGGCAGGCAGGTCGCCACACCAGAAGGAGCATTATCCGGATTGAGAGTAAGAGGCTCCGACAATCTCGTGAGAGCTTTCAAGGACGTCAAAAGATGCATCGACTTCGGGTTCAGAGGCTTCTTAGTGACCGACGAAGGTATGCTCTGGCTGGCAAATGAACTCAAAAAGAAAGGTCTGATACCAGAAGATGTCACCTTTAAAGTTTCGATATACGCGGGACATGCGAACGCGGCAGGAGGAAAATTGTTGGAAGACCTTGGAGCCGGCACCTTCAACCCATTGGGCGATATAAGCATACCCATGTTCGCATCTATAAGAAAAGCTATAGACATACCGATAGATATTCATATAGAGCTTGGAGAATCCATGGGCGGCTTCAACAGATTCTACGAGGGACCGGACATGGCTCGTGTAGCTTCACCCTGCTACTTCAAGATCGAACCGGGCGAAGGTCTAGCAGCTACCGGAGGCATCTACAAGCCCTGGACCGATCCGGAGTTCCATCAATTCCTTGTGAAAGAGAAGGTCAAACACGCGGAGATAATACATGATATAATACAGGACGAATATCCCGAGCTGAACCTTTCTGAGCACGGTGCCGACGATCTCTGCATCCCGCAGCCCTAAATCAGGGTGGGCTTTATGAGTAAAGGTCTGGCCGGCGACTTTTCCCTGCTGAGAGGAGAGCCGCCGATAAAGTTCTTGACCAAAGCCAACAGGATGGAGAGAGAAGGTAGAGACGTGGTTCGATTCGAGATCGGGCAACCTGATTTCGACACTCCAGACAATGTGAAGGATGCCGCTAAACAGGCTCTAGACGAAGGTTTCACGAACTACGTTCCCACTACCGGTATACCCGGGCTGAAAGAAGCCATCCAAGATGATATAGAGAAAACGAGAGGTTTTTGCCCCTCGGAAGAGCAGATCATGGTCCTACCGGGTGCTAAACCCGGACTCTTTTTTGGTCTGCTCGCGACCATACAGCAGGGAGACGAAGTGATCTACCAGAATCCTTTCTATTTCACCTACGATTCGATGATAGGTTACATGGGCGCCAAAAAGGTCCAGATACCGCTCCACGAGGAAGACGAGTTCCGGATGACCCCCGAGCAGATAAAGGAGAGGATAACTGACGAAACCGAGCTGATACTGCTGAACAGTCCCCAGAATCCCACCGGTTCGGTTCTAACTCAAAAGGACGTGAAAGCGATAGCGGAGATGGCGGAAGAACACGACCTTTACGTTCTTTCCGACGAGATCTACAGCAAGATGCTTTACGAGGGCCTAGAACATCATTCTCCCGCATATCTAGATCAGTGTGAAGAGAGGACCATAATGATAGACGGGTTCTCCAAAGCTTATTCCATGACCGGCTGGAGGCTCGGTTACGTGATAGCGCCGGAAGATATCGTACACAAGATGGACCTCTTACTGGCGGATGCGGTCTCATGTACGACTTCCTTCGTCCAAAAAGGTGGAGTCGAAGCCCTCAGGAACTCACAGGACTTCGTCGATCATATCATGGGCCATTTTGCGGAAAGAAGAGAAGCCATAGTTTCCGGCCTCAACGAAGTTCCGGGTTTCAGCTGCATCTATCCGAAAGGCGCTTTCTACGTTTTCCCGAATGTTAAGGAAACGGGCATGGAAAGTGAGGAACTAGCCGATTATCTTTTAGAGGAAGCAGGCGTATGCCTTCTTCCCGGAACCGCCTTCGGCAGCCAAGGAGAAGGGTATCTGCGCCTCTCTTACGCCACTTCTCTAGACGAGATAAAGAAGGGGATAAAGAGGCTCAAAGAAGCCATGGCGAAAGTCATGTAAAACCTTTCTTTTTTCTTTTTTCACTATCCTTCTCTTTCCATCATCTGTTCCATCTTCTTTTCCATGAGGTCAGATATCTTCTCGTTCATCTCGTCCTTCATCTTCTGAGGTATCAATTCAAATCCCAGGTCCGCGCTGGTTTTGGCTAACATCCCGTAGGCATAGGCCTCTTTCATCTTGGCCTCCATCAGCATCTCCACGTGCTCCTTGAATTCTGCTTTTAATTCCGGGTTCTCTTCTATCTTGTCCCTTATATGACGTTTGATCTCGTCCTTTACAAGCTCCTCCACGGCTTCGACTATAAGGGTCTCTGTATTTATCAGGTCCTCTCCTCCTTTCAGTATAGATCCCAATGTTTTATCAATGTCAGGCAAATTATCACGGCATCCGATAATCGACTAGGTTATTAATGTTTGTTGTTTCGAGCCGTAAAAATCCTAATATAACCCCTATCGAGTAGATAGGGCTGAAAACATGCAAGTCACTCTCGCTCAAAAGAAGCACGTGCTGGGAGATAAGGAAAAAAACCTGGGGATCATCGAAGAGACCGCGGAAGACAAGGATACCGACCTCCTTGTCTTTCCAGAGATGTTTTTGACCGGTTACAAATTACGGGATAAGCTCTGGTATCAGGCGGAAAATATACCGGGACCTTCTTCCAACCACATCAGCGAGATAGCCGCAGATAACGATATGTCCATCATCTGTGGCATGCCGGAAAAAATAGAAAAGGAAGCAAGATTGAGAAATACCGCCCTGTTAGCTACATCAAAAGGCGAGATACACAAATACAGAAAGTCCTACGCCGTAAATTTTGGTCCCTTCGAGGAGAAAAGATACTTCAAGGGCGATGATGATCTGCCGGTCTTCGATACCCCCCTCGGTAAGATCGGCATAGCGATATGCTACGATCTTTTCTTCCCCGAGATAACTAAATCTTACTCTCAGCAGAACGTGGATATCATCGTAGGAATCTCTGGGTCTCCTTCCGTGACTAGAGAATACTTCGAAAAAGTAATACCCGCTAGAGCCATAGAAACGACGAGCTTTCTACTCTTTTCGAACCTTTTAGGCAGGGAAGAAGATATGTTCTTCTGGGGGGGAGCAGAGGTGTTTTCACCCAAGGGAAGATCGGTGGGCAAGGCGAAATATTTTGAAGAAGACACTCTTGATGTAAGATTGAATCTCGACGAGTTGGTGAAAGCTAGGAAAGGAAGACCGGTGATAAGCGACACTAGGCCAGAAGTGATGTATCGTTCAGCCGATTCCTCCGTAAAGGAAGTTGAGAAGGAGGAAGAACGCTAGAGCGTATATCACGTATCTCACTGAATCTCTTATCGTCACTTTCGAGAACCTGTATTCCATCCATGGGGAAGAGATACTTTTTATTTTTAAAGGCAAGAGCAGTAAAAGTCCCGCCACTATCGTAAAAAGAACCAGTATCCCGTAGAACGAAGATATCGCTCCCATCCCGATCCCCGAGGTCATCAGCCCAGTCTCCGTACCAAAAATAGAAGCCACGGCCGGGTCGATGATATTCCCCAAGAATATAGAGGTGGAAAGACCTCCGAAGGAAGTCAGACCCGCTAAAACTATGAGCGGGGCCATCATCCCCTCGGTGAGATCATTTCGTTTAGGTCTATTTTCCCTAGAAGAAAGTAGGAACATGCGGATCACCGATGCGGATGTGAGCACTCCTGTAAGGATCATGACCACAAGGAGCACCGGATTTTCGAGAACAGAGAAGATCAACCACCTGCTGTAAAATCCGTTCATAGGCGGAACTCCTATCAGGGCTAGCAATCCTATCAGGAATGAACTGGAAAGGATCACGTTGCTCTTTAGGAGCGGGAGTTTTCGGATATCGGAAGTTCCGTAGATGTAAGCGAAGGCGCCGACGCTCAAGAACAGTAGGGCCTTGTAAAACGAATGATTGATGAAGTAGAGAAGACCCGCGGCAAGACTTCCTGGAGTCCAGAGCGAGAACATGATCGCGATCACCCCCATGTGGCTTATGGTGAGCCATGCAAGGATCTTCTTCATGTTCATATACTTAAGAGAGAGCAGTGCACCGAATAGGGCGGTAAATATCCCGAGGGCGACAAAAAAGTACTGTATCTCCAGTGTCTGAAAACCGATTTTATAAAATTTCAACATTATGTATCCGCCGGTCTTCACGGTGATGCCTGCCATTATAGCGGTCATAGGGGTCGGCGCCTCCACATGGGCATCGGGGAGCCACGTATGGAAAGGCATGATTCCCAGCTTGATTCCTACCGCTATGAGGAAAAAGACGAATATTATATTCCGGGTGGAGGGAGAGAGTAGAGGCACGGTCCTAGATAACGCTTCCAAGTCAAGATAGCCCGTATAAAAATAGGTCAGTCCGATGCCTGTCAAGTACATTAATGAGGCGATCGTACCCATGATAAAATAGCGGAAGCTCGCTTTGAGAGATTCCTTCGTGCCTATGAATGTCAACAGAACGTAAGTGGTGAGAATGGTGATCTCGAAGAAGATGAACCTGTTGACTAGATCGCCTGTAAGGAATACACCGTAGATGCCGGCGGTCATGAAGAGATAAAAAAAGTGATAATCGTCACCTCTAGGGTCCTGATCCAAAAAATCCACATAGTATACATAAGTGGACAAAGTCACCACACCGGTTATCAACACCATGGCCCGTGAAAGACCGTCCAGGACTAAAGAGATGCCGTAGGGCCGCACCCAACCCCCCATCTCGTAAACGATCTCGGCCCGGCGGGAAGTGAACAACAGCAGGATAAGGGGTAAGAGAAGGCCGGTGAAAGTTACTATATCCCTGATTTCATCTGGATGTTCGAACCTAGATAGGAGTTTTATGATAAGCGCTGCCGTGATGGGAGAAACCACCATAAGAGCTAAGGAATGTTCTAGCATCATGCTCATTTCTCCCCCTTTGCAAGGATTTTTCTGAAATCAAGGGTGCCGTATGTCTTGAAGAGGTAGAGTACCATAGCAAGCCCCAGTGCTGTAGTGGCTAGGTCTATGACCACCGCCGTTACCATGATGCTCTGCGGTATGGGGTCCATCATCACGCCTTCGACTCCAGCTACTGGGGCTGACCCTCCGGGTATATAACCGATGGAGACGAAGAGAAGGACAACTCCAGCACTCATCAAGCTCAGGCACATCATCATCTTCAGGGAGTTCTTGGTCTTGGATATCCCGTAGAGTGCGAGCAGTATGGTCACTATCGCCACGTTAAGGCCATTCAACATGTTCCCACCCCTTCTTCGACGCCGAACAGATATATGAAGAGGGCCAAGATGCCCGCAAAAACTTTCAAAGATATCACCACATCAAGGATTATAAACCACGCTGGTATTCCAGGCGTCAGGTTGTATAGGAAGGCGCCTCCGACGAAGATACCCATAAGACCGGCGAGGAGGAAAATGGCTGTACCCACGGTTTCGAACCAATCGATGTCTTCCTCGAGACGGAGGACCTTTTTACGACCGTGAGTCAACAGTAAAAGGATAGCTCCAGAAGCTAGAAGAACACCGCCCTGAAAACCACCTCCCGGAAGCAAAAATCCGTGTACCACAAAATATATGCCGATCAGGAACAAAAAGGGAGAGATAACTCGTGCCGCGGTACGGACCACCGGAGATTTCATCTCTCGCTCCCCTCCTTATATTCTCCGCTTTCCTCGCCTTTTTTCTCTCTCTTTGCGGCGCCGCCCTCCGAACCGACTTCTCTTCTCAGTTTCTTTCCGAGTATGATCACCCCGGCGATAGCGATATATATGACCATGACTTCGCCGAAAGTATCGTAGGCTCTCAGATCGAGAAGCACAGCTTCTACCAGATTTATCGCACCGGTCTCCTCGTAGTTCTCTTCGATGTGTTCCTGAACTTCAGAATCGGCTTTATCCTCGTAGTTTAGGCTAAGGCCGGATATGATAATCAATGCTGCGGCGATGATAAGCGCGAGCGTGAATGCACTCTTGATCTTCTCAACCTTTTCAGTTCTCATCGATATTCTTTTCACCTCTTTTTAGGACCCCTATCTTCTTCATCACCACCAGGAAGAGCATCGGGGTTATCGCTCCGTTGACCACCGCTGCGGTGACAGTAACTGCGGGAGCTCTGTAAATAAAGGTCAAGATGATAACGAAAATCGAGAGAAAACTCAGATAGATCAGCGCTCTAAGCAGTCTATTTTCCCACACCACGAGGACCGCAGATATCAGGAAAAGGACCAGGAGTATGTTAGTCAGCATCCGCATCACCTCCTGACTCAAACTCTTCTTTCTCTATACCCTCTATATTAACACCGTCCATATAAGCAGCCCTACCCAATGAATGGCCTATGATCGGGGAGGTGATCAGAAGGAAAACGATAACCAGGACTAGAAGACCCGTGACCCGAGTGAAACCTTCCAAGAATAGAAGACCGAAGACTGTCACGGCACCGCCGAAACTGGCCTTGGAACCCGCATGGATCTTCATATAGGGGTCTTCGAATCTGATCAGCGCCAGGACAGCGGAGATTATAAAGAGAGTCCCCAGAGATACGATGGACCATGAAACGATCCCCACTATCATGTGAACTCACTCCTTTCAAGGTACTTTACAAAACCGAGTGTGGCTATGAAATTGAGCACTATGAAGACCACTGCTATATCCAGGAAAACGCCCTGGCCGCTGTCTAGACTAACGGCTGTGAATACCACGGAGATTATCACCGCCGCTACGTTAAGCGAGATTAGTCTATCGTAAGCCGAACTAGCGATCATAATCCTGTAAGAAGAGAGCGCAACAACGGCGATCAACACAAGGGAGTAGATGGCTAAAGAGGTCACTTGAACAACCCCCTGATGGTCCTTTCCCACCTTTTTATAGTTCTTTCGATCTCATCTTCAATTTCTTCAGATCTGAGGTAAGAGAAATGGGTGCTCAAGATATACCCCTCATCTGTCTCAGTAGTTTTCAATACGAGGGTTCCGGGGGTGATGGTGATCATCGAGGTTAGAAGAGTCAGTTCCGAGTCGGATTTTAGGTTGACGGGTATATTCACGATCTTAGGTTCTATGTTCCCAGTAAATGTCTGACGCACGAGAGAAAGACTCGAGATGAGAAGATGAAAGGAGAGGTGTGCAAGAAGAAAAGACCATCCCCTGATCTTTGATAAGTATTTCCTTCCAGAGAAACTTTGTTTTTTCTCCCCCTGGAGGATGAATGTATGGGAAAGATAAGACACGAGAGACACCGCTACCAACCCAACGATTAAAGAATAAAGAGTCAAGCCTCTTAACCCTTTAGTAAATATTGTAAATATGATTCCAGTGAGAAGGAGCCAAAATATCAATAAAAGAGTATCTAAAAGAACATAATGTCGATCGGGGAAGCTTCTTCCGTTTTTTTCGTCTATCTCCTTCATGATTCTTTTCCAGCCTAACAGAGATATTTTGCCTCACATAAATTATGCATGCTATAAAATTATCGCTGTGAGAGAAAAAGATTTAAATTGGTTAATTCAATAACGCTTGTGATTAGCATGCTAGAAGAATCATCTGAATTGATAGGACTACAGGTCTATACGAGAGAGGGTATGTTCCTGGGCACGGTCGATAATATAGTGATGGATATAGAAGAAGGAAAAGTGGACGGTATCTTCGTTGGAGACACCAACCCCCTGCTGGTAGAAGAGTCTAAAAGTGCCCTTGTGCCTTTTAGATGGGTTTCCTCCGTCGGAGATATAGTGCTTTTGAGTCATTTTCCAGAACGAGTTTCGTTCTCTAAAGAAGAACAGTAGAGTGGTCAAGGAGGTTTCATCCTGTCTCCTGTAGTCGACGATGCCTGTTATGTTGCGGAAGATGCCACTATCATCGGGGACGTCGAGTTAAAAAAAGGAGTGAGCGTTTGGCATAAAGCCGTCCTGAGAGGCGATCAGAACTCTATTTTGGTTAAAAAAGGTTCTAACGTACAGGACCTTGTCATGGTCCACGTTGATAACGAAAACGACACCGTTATCGGCGAAGACGTTACCATAGGTCACGGCGCCGTGATACACGGCTGCCACATAGATGATGAAACAATCGTAGGGATGAATTCTAGTGTTTTAAGCGGCGCTGAGGTAGGCAAGGGCTGTGTGATCGGAGCTAACGCTTTAGTGACACCCGGCACGGAGATACCAGCCCACAGTTTAGCCATGGGAATCCCGGCGAAAGTGGTGAAAGAAGACGAAAGCTTGACCGAAAAGACACGGGAGTACGCAGAACATTATCATACTCTCAGGGACGAACATCTAAAAGAAAAGTACGAAAGATATCGGTAGAGGGGCTGTGTGGGATAAGTAGGATTTGATTAAAAGGCAATGGTCGCAGATTCTATATAAAATATCGATCCCTTTACTCAACTCCTTTCCATCAGCGAAACAACGAATCTGTCCACTTCCTCGGCATATCCCACCGTCATGAGGACCTTGACCACTTCCCGATTACCCGTCATTAACCGGATGTCGAACCGATCCGGTACTTTTTCTGGATTCCCTTTAATATTGTCGCAGTGCTCTTTTACTATCTCCTCGTCATCTTCGACTACTAGATCCAAAAAATTGACTCCCTCTATGTCCTCCCAGTAGTACTCCGCCAACGTCCTAAAGGTATCGTTGGCAAGCGATATTTTGAGGTCCTCGTCAAGCAGCGACATGGCACTTCTAGTGGTCTCAAATATCTTCCTGTAAAGCACTTCCTTTTCCTTCAACTTTTTCTTAGACCTCATCCTGTTGACCGCGTTTATGAGATGAGATATCAAAAGCTCGCTCATCTTTAAATCCTCTTGATCGAAATACGCAGGCTTCTCCGAGAATGCCTGAAATATCCCGATGTCATCGATAGGGAGACTTATAACAGATCGGAAACCATGATCCTTTACGAGCGGGTCCTCAATATCCTCTTCCTCGGCGTCATCTATGAGGAAATTTTCTTCCTCCACCCAGGTCTTCTTGTCAATACCACCTTCTTTCACGAGTTCGTAATCATCTTCTGTGGAATCAAAGTCAAAGGTTTTAGCGACGTTTTTGAACTTCCTATCAACGACCTCGGCCACTCTGCAGTGATCGTAATCCAAGATCTCTTCAGCAGCTTTAACCGCTATCTGGTATGCCTTTTCTTCTTCTCTGCACGACAGCAGCTTTGAAACGACTTTGTGTAGTTCTTCTATCTTTCTTTTATTCTCCTCGAATTCTTTCTGGGTCCTCCAGCTTTCATACTCCTGCGTTATGGCACTTTTAAGGAGGTCATATAGGGTGGATGGATCTTGAGCTTTCCTCAGATACCTATTGGCACCGTGATTCAAGGCCTCTATGACCACCTCTTCTTTACCTCTCCCTGTGAGTATTATAACCGGGATGTCTTCGTCTTCCTTACGGACTTCTTTCAATAAATCGATACCGTTCATCTGGGGCATGAGATAATCGGTTATTATGACATCTACTTCCGATCTTTTTTCTCTAAAGTATCTCAGCGCTGTTTCGGCGGACGCTTTGGTCTGGACATCGAAACTTTCATCTTCCTCTTTCAGGAAGATTTTCGCCTGCTCTCTAATCCCTTCCTCATCATCTACGAACAGTATGTTCATCTGAACGCTCTCCTTTCCTATAGGAGATTCGTCAAAGATTATTTATGATTTGTGTAATCGGTTCTCGAGAAAAGCTCTTGTAGGTACTTTCATCACTCATGTCCTCTACGAGGCTTTTCTCAGCTTCACGTCGAACCTTGCTCCACCGAGATCAGAATCAGTGATTTCGATCTCCCCGCCGTAACTATCTATGATCTTCTTCACTAGATGCATACCTAGACCGGAACCCGAAGAGTCCTTTCCTTTGTATCCTCTCTCGAATATCCTCTCTTTTTCTTTATCAGGGATACCTTTCCCGTCGTCTTCGATGCTCGCCGTCACGGAGGTCTCGGCCTCTTCTACGGATATCTTTATCTTATCCCCTTCTGAGTGTTGGATGGAGTTCTCGATCAGGTTGGAAAAAACCTCCTTCATCAAGTCGCCCCCATTGACCCGAGTATCTATACCGTCATAAACGATCTCTATCCCGCTTTCTTCGGCGGCTATCCTCTTCTTCTCTATGGTGGTCTTAAGGAGTATGTCGAGATTCTGTTCCTTGGTCTCCTGTTCTTTGTCAAGGTCCCTGAGTTTCCTGACCTTCTCTATCAGTTCCGAACTCCCCTTTATTGTGCTCAGCGCCTTCTCTACGAACTTCTCGACATCGGGATCCAGCTCCCTCTCCTCCATAAGCTGAAGATAGCCCTGGGCCACCTGATTCTTGTTCATTATGTCGTGCCTCAAGAGCGAGTGTAAGAATTCCTGCCTTTCCTCGACTTCCTTCTTTTCGGTGATATCCACGAAAGTCGCTAGGAGTGCTCTCTCACCCTCGTAATGGATAGGGGAAACCTGTTCAAGGACCCAACCCTCGTTTCCTCTTTTATCCAGAAATCTATGTTCGTAGGGCTCCATCCTTTCTCCCCTGAGCATCTCCGTTGCATTCCTGCTCACCTCTTCTCTTTCCTCCGATGGTATAAATTCAGAAACATTCTTGCCCAATACTTCTTCTCTCGAATATCCACTAATCTCCTCGAAATATGAATTTGTTTCCACTATCTTGTCATCTTTGATAACGGTCACGCCGACTTCTCTGCTTCTCAGCAGGCCGTTGCTCAGGTCCTCCAATCTCTTCCTTTCGGTGATATCCCTCGCGATACAGATCCACCCGACCACGTCTCCATCTTCTTTCAGATCTTCCATATTCACCTCTAAAAATTTTATAGTCTCATCTCTAGGCTGTATGGTGAAGGAGAAAGGACACCCTTCTTTTTCTTTACCTACCTGTAGCCTTTCATCCAGCTTTTCAACCGCTTCGTCGGTGAAGAAAGATAGATATTCATAGTGCTCTCCGATTATCTCTTCTTCCTCGTAGCCGGTGAGCTTGAGAAACGTGTCGTTTATGTTCTCAAAGACCCCGTCGCTGTTGATCATGAAGACCAGGTCCGGGGTGAGTTGAAACAGGTTCTTAAACCTTTTCTGGCTCTTTTTCAGTTTTCTCTGAGCCTCTTTTCTCGTTGATACGTCCAGTAAAGTGCCCTGTATCGCGGGTTCCCCCTCGTAATGGGTACTGACGGAGTGAGCCTCAAAAAACTTTTCTTCTCCCTCCTTCGTAGAACCTTTGAATACGTGTCTTGAAAGCCCCCCTTCTTTCTCTCTCTTCTCTACGCTTTTCTTCACAAAATCTTCATCCTCCGAGCCCACTACGTCGAGATAATTTTTACCCAACAGTTCTTCTCTATCGTAACCCAACATCCTGCAGAACTCGGGATTCACGTATTTGAAGACCCCTTCCTGGATTATGTATATCCCGACGATGGATTCTTCCACTAGATCCCTGTACTTTTCCTCCCGCTTCTGAAGTTTACGCTCTATCTCCTTCCGGTGGGTTATGTCTCTTACCACCACGTGGAAGGATTCTTCTTCGAGTTTTTCGCCGGTGGGGACGAAAAGCGAATTGAACCACCCGTCATCCATCCGGTGTTCCAGTTCTCTCTTCTCCCCGCTCTCGAGAGCTTTTCTTCCCTTTTCCATTATCTTTTCGGCCACCTCTCCTGGAAATATCTCAAATACATCTTTTCCTTTGAGTTCGTCTTTTCCAGATCCAAACCTTTCTCTCAACGCTGGATTCGCATGGAGAAATCTACCGTCTTCATCTATCTCGGCGATCAAGTCGGTGGAATCGTTGATCAGATCTTCATATTTATTCTTGGTTCTGTGGTCGTCGACCTCTTTCCTGATCACGCTAGAGAGAGTTCCTATACGGTCCTTGAGATTTTCATCCTTCTCGAGAAAATTATCTGCCCCGAGGTCATAGGCTTCCTTCGCTACCTCGTCTTTCGGAACTATGGTGAAAACGATGAACGGGACGTCGATGCCCTTCTCCCTCACATCTTTCAAAAAGGAGAGCCCGTCTTTATCGGGCATCCGATAATCGGAGACGACCACATCGTAACTTCCTTGATCTAAGAGTTTCAGACCGCGCTGCGCCGATGTGGCGGTATGCACTTCGAAGTCGTCGTCTATCCTCTCAAGAAGGTCCTTGCAATGTTCTAAGTATGCGGTGTCGTCATCTACCAGGAGTATCTTTATGATCATATCTACAGATTATTGGATCTTATCGTAGGATTTTGGATACACACCAACGTTGATTATGTACTTGTTCTCGAAGACGTGAACGTCTTCTATATGTATATTGTCCTTTTTCCTCAACTCGAAGGAGAACTTGTTGAACTCCGGACCCGAGTTGAACTCGAAAACTAGTTTTTCCTTGTTCAGTCCGTCTCCCGGCTTTTTGGTGAGGTTCTTTTGAAATGCCTCGACTGTCTCAAGAGCCTCCTCTACGCTGGTCACTCCGGTAACGCTTTCCTCGTCTCTTTCATCTTTCCGCATCAGTTCTTCATAGACCGTAAATCTGAGCTCTTCCTTGTCTATCGGCTTTTCCAGATATTGATGTATGTCCGCCTCGTTTATGGCCTGCTTGGCAACGTTAAGATCGCCGTGGCCGGTGAGCATGAACCTCAGAGTCTCCGGCGACTCGTCTTTCACTTCTTTTAGAAAATCGACACCGTTCTTCCGGGGCATCTTATAGTCGGAGAGCACGAGGTCGTATCTATCATTTTTGACTTTATTTAGACCTTTCTTTCCGTCGTTCGCCGTACTTACTTCGCACTGGAACTTGTCAGCCGAGTTGAGCGTCTCTTCTAGAAAGTTCAGCATCCCGGGTTCGTCGTCCACTATCAGGAGATCGAATATTTGATCTTCTTTCTCATCATCTTGGCTATTTGTAGCCATGGTTAGGGGTATCTAAGAAAAAAACCTATAAATATTTATTGTAGGAGAGACTTCATGCCGAAAATAACAATATATCGGAGATCACTATTGGCTGAGTAAATCTTTTTTGATATGAGGTCCTATACTTCCAATTCGTCGAACTTGCCTACTTCTGTATCTGTTGAGAGGTGAGCGAAAAACACTTTTATTTTATCCGCCTTATCCTTTCTTTACATTTCCTCCTCTTTGATCGTCTCTTCCTCCCCTGCCTCAGCAGATGAGGAGGGATCTGATACATTTTCCTCTTCTTCCTTCACTGTATCCTCTTCTTCACCACCCTTTATCATCATGTATCCTATTATGGCTAGGACTATCACTATGAGCAGGATTATCCCTATCAGCGTCATAGCGTTCATACCGGTACCCATAACTCCTTCTTCTTCCTCCTCCTCTTCAAAGTTGGCTGTTATCGTCTTGTTTTCGTCCATCGTTATCGTGATCTCTTCTTCTTCTTCACCTTCATAATCGCCCGACCATTCATCGAATTCCCAGTCATCATCTGCGGCAGCTTCTAGAGTGACCTCAGTTCCTTCTTCGTATTCCTCTTGATCAGGAGTAACA
>JAZKSH010000010.1:0-31499 GCA_036626195.1 Thermoplasmatota archaeon
GCACTTGCGAGTGAAGGGTTCATAGAAACGAGGAATCTCTGATTCCTCCGAAGCTATGAGCCTTGACCGAACATGTTAGTTTTGGATGCCCAGATATGTGGAGCGTAGCTCCGATACTATCTATGGGCCAAGGAGAGCTTGATTAGGATAGTGAATATTTTCTTGTTTTTAAGCATTTTGATTATTGTACCTAAATCCCACTAGTATTCTATAGGAAAACTAATACTTATCGGCCTCTATCTTCTAGAAATCGGGCTCTAATAACTGATCTATGAATCAATAAAGGAATTTATGTTTAAAAACCGAGTCAAAAAAAAGTACCTGCCCGCTCTCTTAGAATTCTAGCTCTGCAGTACGATCTCGATATGGATCTCATCAGGAACCTGAATACGCATCAGTTGCCTTAAAGCTCGCTCGTCGGCATCGATGTCTATCAACCTTTTATGAACTCGCATCTCCCAGTGTTCCCAAGTCTCATTGCCTTCTCCGTCGGGTGCCTTCCTAGTCGGGACCGTCAGCTTTTTCGTAGGCAGCGGTATAGGTCCTTTCATCTCTACACCCGTTCTCTCAGATATCTCCTTTATCTGTCCACAGATGTCTTCCATGCGTTCTGGGTCTGTCCCGCTCAATGAGATTCGCGCTTTCTGTGCCATGTTGTTGTTACCTCACAAAGAAATAGTATAAAAGGGTTTTTGTGGTAATCGTTTTTTCTCAGCAGCCTTTACATCTCTTTTTCTTCGATGTCTATCACTTGACCAGCAGCCACGGTTTTACCCATATCTCTGATAGCGAATTGTCCAAGCTCAGAGAAGTCCTCAGCTTTCTCTATAGAAAGATTCCGGGTCGGCTTGACTTTCACCACTGCGGAGTCTCCGGTCTTGAGGAAATCGGGATTCTCTTCCTTAACCTCACCGGTCTTCGAATCTAGTTTTTTCTTGAGCTCCATGAACTTACAGGCTACCTGTGCTGTATGTGCATGGAATACCGGTGTATAACCCTCGGTCACGACACTCGGATGATCGATGACGATTATCTGTGCCGTGAAACTCTCGGCGACCGTCGGAGGATCATTGGCGGGACCGCACACATCGCCTCTGCGGATATCATCTTTTCCGACTCCCCGCACGTTGAACCCTACATTATCGCCCGGTTCTCCTTTGGGTATCTCCTCATGATGTTGTTCAATGGACTTCACTTCTCCACTCACATCTGCAGGCATAAAGGTGACTTTATCTCCCGGTTCCATCACACCGGTCTCTATACGCCCGACAGGGACGGTCCCTATCCCGGTGATCGAATAAACATCCTGTATGGGTAATCTCAGCGGTTTATCTACCGGTTTTTCTGGTTCAGTGAAGTCGTTTATAGCTTCAAGGAATCGTTTGCCGTCCCACCAGTCTATCTGATCTCCACCTTTGGTGATATTGTGTCCTTTGAGAGCGCTCGTCGGAATCAAATCATATTGACTATCTTGGTAGCCAACAGATTTTAGGAGTTGGCCGACTTCTTCTTTGACTTCATTGAACCGATCTTCGCTGAACTCTTCTTGGGTGGCATCCATCTTATTTATCGCGACGACGAGTTGTTCGACTCCCAGCGTTTTTGCTAGGTACGTGTGCTCTTTCGTCTGAGCCATCACGCCTTCGGGTGCCGCCACGACCAGAACCGCTGCGTCGGCCTGTGATGTACCAGTGATCATGTTTTTCACGAAGTCCTGGTGGCCCGGCGCATCTATGATTGTGAAATAATACTGATCGGTATCGAACCGCTTATGCATCACGTCGATGGTCAGACCTCGATCTCTTTCTTCTTCGAGCTGATCCATCGCCCATGCATATGCGAAAGTTCCTTTTCCTTTCTCCTCGGCTTCTTCTTTATATTCCTCTATGACGTGATCCTTGATCGCTCCTGTTTCGAACAGTGTTCTACCTACCAAGGTCGACTTACCGTGGTCCACGTGACCTATGAACACGAGGTTTAGATGTGGTTTATCGTCTGCCATATTTTTGTACCTCCAACTATTTATCTATCTGCTCCTCTTTAATGAACGGGTCTATTTATAATTTTATCCTCTAGCCATGCTTTTACAAGCTCTTCCACCCCTGACAGATAAACAGTATCTTCAAATATATATATCTAGTCCTCTATTCGGGTATAACCTCTAGATAAGGGATGAAAAAGATGGCTGTAAAGCTCAGAAAGGCGCAAAGGGACGATCTCGACCAGATAACCGAGATGTGGTACAAACTAGCCAAGATGCATGAGGATATAGTCCAGGGATACGATCTTTCTCAAGATGCAAGGGATGCCTGGAGGGAGTTCGTAGAGAACGGTTTGAAGAGGAAGAACATGTGCACCTTCGTTGCAGAGGACGAAGAATTGGTCGGATTTCTAAACGTAGTGATCAGAGAGAGATTGGGTATATTCGAAGATACAGAGATAGGTATGATCCTAGACGTTTTTATCAAGAAAGAAAGGAGAGGAAAAGGTATAGGTTCCGACCTTTTAAATAAAGCAGAGAACTGGATAAAGAGTAAAGGCATCGATGCGGCCGTTATCACGGTTTCCCCGGTGAACGAGAAAGCAGTCGATTTCTGGGAGGACAAAGGTTACGAAACTTATCTGCTGAAGAAGAGAGCTGAACTATCCTGAACTTCTATTCGAAATGGTCGTATCCTCCTTCCAAATTATTCCTTTTACCGTCCTCATCGATCAGATAAAGACCTTCATCGATCACCTCTCCAACAACTATCGGGTCAAACTTTTCTACTTTCTTTAGTCGATCTGGAGGCAGGGTGAACACGAGTTCGAAGTCTTCTCCACCGGAAAGCGCCCATTTTAGAGGATCTTTGTCCAGCACTTCCCCCGTCTCTCTCGTCTTTTCGGAGATGGGTATCTTGTCTTTTTCTATCTCCGCCCCTACGCCGCTCTCTTCGGAGATGTGGATCACTTCTGAAGCCAAACCGTCGCTCACATCTATAATGGCGTTCACCCTTGGTGCTAATTCCCTGCCGAGGTCTAGTCTGCAGTCGGGTTGGAGATAATAATCTGTGTATCCTTCCTTACCCGCTCGAAAGAGTTCTAGACCGGCCCAGCTCTTTCCCAGATCGCCCGAAACACATATCAGATCCCCTATTTCCGCGTCGCCTCTCATGCACAGATTTTCCTCTTCCACTTCTCCTATCAAAGCGATATTGATGATCAGCGAATCACCATGGGTGGTGTCACCACCGACCAGTTTTAGACCGTACTCATCAGAAGCGGAGACCATACCTTCGAACAGTTCTTCCGTGAAAGGTATGGTAGTGTCTTCAGGGAACGCTATGGAGATGAGACCCCATCTAGGGAGTCCTCCCATGGCAGCTATATCGGAAAGATTGGCTATCACGGATTTCCACCCGATCTGCCAAGGGTCCTGCCATCCGCGATCGAAATGATCGCCTTCTACCAGCATATCCGTGGTCAAAAGCCTGTACTTACCATTACAGCGGTCTTTCAAAACCGCGCAGTCATCACCCACTCCTTTGAATAGTTCTTTGTCATCAAAACGCTCCAACATCTCAGCTATCCTGGTTATCAGGCCGGATTCACCTATGGTCGAGAGCTTTTTCGAGGTCATCGTCTCTCCTTTCTCTTAATCTCATCTATCTTCTTCTCAAAGTAACTTATCCTTTCTGTCAAGGCTCCTTCTTTCGTCACACTGGATATAGCACATATCATATCGAAAGCCTCGAGTAAAGAGGCCAGGTCAGTCTCTCTCACCCCGCCTATTGCAACAGTAGGAACTTCTAAAGCTCCAGCGATCTCGTTCGCCCTTTCAACCCCGAGTTCCTCAGCCGTGTCCGCTTTGGTATCAGTTTCATGGATCGGACCAACAGCGATGTAGTCAGCTGTTTTCTCAGCCTGCCTAGCGCTCTCGATATCATGAGTGGATACACCTATAATTATCTCAGCCGATATCTCACGTACTTCCTCTAGAGGGAGGTCGTCCTGCCCGAGGTGTACGCCGTCCGCTCCCGCAGCGAGAGCTACATCTACACGATCGTTGACGATGAGAAGCGCTTTGCCTTCGCAGACTTCTTTAATCTTTTCGAGGGTTCGGTACTTTTCAAGATCGGTCCCGGATTTTTTCCTATACTGTACCATCTTTATGCCGTTTTTCACCGCCGCTTTCACCTGTTCGACGAGAGGAACCTCTGAGTTCTCGTCGGTTATGTAGTAATAGTTTACCTTTTTCAACATCCTCTCGTTGTTCATGGTACCGCTATTCGGTTTGTTGGATTAAAGTATTATGTCATGAAAACCTATCTACAAATCTCAAGAAGGTCAGCGAGAGATGAAGCGCACTGATGATATCACAAATCCCGGCTCGCTTTGAAGAGTTCATCCTCCAGCACCGCCTCGACTTCTTCACCCATGAATTCTAATGAGGGTTCTCCTTCTTCTACCGTTCCGATGATCTTCCCTTCACCCAATTCGACGTCCTCTGGTATCGTTGCTAGAAGACAGCCGGAAGATATCAACCTCAAAGGATCGATCTTCAGCTCGTCACATATCCGGGCGGTAGACTCCCTCAAGCCGATCTCCGAGTCTATCACGAACCTGTTTTTCGAGGCATGAGCCATCTCGTATAACCCCTGGAGCACGCCGCCTTCTGTTGGATCGTGCATCGAATTCGCCTTTCCACTCACGGACAAAGCTTCATCAACTACGCTTATCCCCCCTCTGAGATCCTGGGCCTCTCTTAATACGCTCTCAGGTACCCCTCCCCGCTCCAATTCCTCTTCAAAGTCTGAAGCCAATATCCAGGTGCCTTCGATACCGGCATCGTCTATCTGAACTATCTTATCTCCGGGTTCAGCCCCCGCAGTGAAGATAGGCCGTTCGGTCAGACCTATCATGGTTGACGTCACTAGAGGATGATCTATACCATCTATTATCTCAGAATGCCCGCCAATAATATGGACTCCAAGTTCAAACGAGGCCTCGTACATGTCCGCAAATATCTCTTTTATCTTAGATGTTGTATACTCCGTCGGTAACTGCAGAGAAGTAAGCATCCATCGGGGAGAAGCTCCTGTGACCGCGATATCATTGGCTGCGATATTTACTGCCAGCCAACCGATGTTTTCTACGGCTCCTGATATGGGATCCGAATGGACCACCATATATTCATCTCCCGTCTTCAGGACCGCCGCGTCTTCGCCATAGGCCGGTCCCATCACCACCCTCTTGTCAGTTATCTCCTTCTCAAAAATAAATTCATCCATGACCTCTTTTCGCAGCTTTGCCATCTTCTCACCCAATTCACATGGAAATAGGGATGTTGTCCATTTCTTTCTCCACTTTTTCCGCCATCCAGTTTGCTCCGCTGCCCGAGAAAGAAAGTATCGCCTTTCGATAATTCTGTGCTAACCTTTTCTTGTCCCCCAGCTTTTCCTGTAATTTCGCCATAGAGAAATACGCTAGACCCAACCTATAGGACGAACCCAGCCTTTGATAGATGGAGATCGCCTTGGTCAATTCTTTTTCCGCCTCCTTTTCTTGTGAGTTCCTGTTGTAAGCCTTCCCCAGGAGGGAGTGCGCTAGAGCCTTTTCTTCTTCATCTCCGAGATCATCTAAAAGCTCTTTAGCTTCTTCTGCAACCTCGATAGCTTTATCGAACATCCTTCTCTCTATATAACATTCCGCTAAAGAGAGAAGAGCCGAAGATTTCAGATGCCAATATCCAAATCTTTCCGACGTCTGCACCGCTTCTCTCAGATGCTCTTCAGCGTTATCGAGTTCCCTCATTATCGTATACAAAGAACCTATCTCCTTCAGTCCTCCGACTCTCTGATAGGTTTCGTCGATGTTTTCCCAGCACTTCAACCCGGAGTCAAAATTATCCACAGCTTTTTCCCAGTTCCCTTCCGACTTTTCGATCCTAGCCAGCATGAAATAGGCCGAGGTAAGAAGAGAATGATCGTCTTTCTCCAATATATCTATAGCTTCGTTGAGGTTATCCTTCGCCTTCTGATACTCTCCCTTTTCATTCAGAAGGGAACCGAGCCTGATCCTTGAGATACCTATGAGCTTTTTATTTTCTCTATCTAGATCTGCTTCATCCCCGACTTCAATGGATTTCTGGTATTCTGATATGGCATCAGAGAGTTTGTCCTCTTCTTCCCTTATCGTTGCTATCCCCTGATATGCCTTTATCTCGATGGTCGGGTCCGAAGAAGAGTCTATAGCTCCCCTATATTTTTCCACGGCATGAGACGTTTTATCCACCTTCCTGCAGCCTTCGGCCCTCAAGAAGGTTATGAAAAAGGGTAATTCGCTGTCTTCTTCTTCTATTTGATCTTCATAATCGCCTATTATCTCTAAGAGCGAGTCGGCGAATCCCGACGAAAGTATCCTTTCCCCCGTCTTCTCGATCCTCTCTTCAAAGAGTTCTGTATCTGGGATTTTGGCTATATGATAGAGCTCTTCGACGGCGTCGAACTCTTCCGAAAGGGGATGATCCACGTAATGCTGATAAGCTTCCCTGTGAAGTTCTTCTTTCTTATCCTCATCCAGTATTTCCAAAACTCTCCTCTCGATCATGGGTTGGATGAGTGGTTTATTCTCCACGGTTAAGTGCAACAGAGGGGTGTTAAGAAGACTGCTGACGATGTTTTCGTTCACATCCTCAAGCCTGCACAGCTCTTTCTTTCGGATGGGTTTTCTCAGTATCGACAAAAAGGCTAGAATATCAAATTCTTCCCTTGTCACGTGGTTATTCAAAACTGAAGCTATCGGATCGGGGCCCTCGATAAATCCGTAAAATTCCTTGAACTCCTGCTGAATACTGTTCTCTTGATCCAAAGTGAACTCCTGGTTCTCTTCGAAAGACCAACCCTTTTCCGTTAGATCTTTGCTGCTTGATACCACGATCCTCAAAGAATTGAGCTCTTCAGATTCACTCAGCGTTTTAATCAATCCTTCGATTTTCTCGTTGAGGTGGATATCATCTATCAGGAGGAGCGAAGGAGGGGAGTCCAAGTCCCTACGAAGATTCGTCAATATCTCTTTCCTCTCGATCTGATCCGGAGCTCTGATATACGAGGAGAGTCTGTATCTGCCGGCCTGCTCGAGGAAGCGAGTTAGATTCATCCAGAAATGCATCTGGCTGTGCCATCCTTTGACTTTGAAATAGAATACATTGGTCTTACCTTCCATCCGATCAGCGAATCCAGTGAGAACAGTGGTCTTCCCGAGGCCGTCTTCTCCTGTAATACAGGCTGTCCGACCTCTCTCCTCGATCGCTTCATCATACCAGTTCGATAGCGCATCGACTTTGGAGATCGATCTGTTCAAAGGTTTTGGCATATGATACAGATAAGAGATCGGCGCTCGACCACCCTCCATCCCTTCCTCTTTTATGCATCCATCTTGTTCTACCTTCTTGAGGACTTTGGTGAATGAAAGGTTCGTATTCAGGTAGGCGTTCAGTTCTTCCACCCTGACCAATTTCTCTTCATCGTTCAGTTCCACTTTCACCTGGGTATCCGCGAGTTCATCTCTCACTTCTTCCGCTTTATCTACACCCTCTTCAGTCAAAAAGTATGCTTTCCTTTTCTGTTTCTTGTTCTTTATCCTCCGGGTCTGCTCTTCCACCAATCCTTCTTCGACGAGTGTCCTCACCGCATAGGATACCGTATTTTGCTTGAGGCCGACCTTCTCTGCTATACCTTCCTGGGTGATAGCGACTGGAAGGGTATATCCCTCGTTTTTCCCGTAGTAATTGAATAGGTGAACGAGGATTTTTTCCTTCGCCGTGAAATTTGTGTCCATGTACATACGTTTTTACACGGATATACTATAAGAAATTTATTGATAGAAGGACCTAATGTTTATTAATAAGTGCTCGAAGGCAAGTTTTATTTATCACACGGAACTACTAAAAAACGTGAAAGAAAAAGCTGCCCTTATCGCAGATAGACTTCTCTCGAATGAAAGTGTTCACATAGTTTCTCATATCGATGCCGACGGTATAGCTTCTGCCAGCATTGCTTACCGTGCGCTGGAAAGAGCTGGAAAGGATGTGAGCGTCGAATTCGTCAAACAGCTCGACGAGAGCGAGATCGAAAGGATAAGAGAAGAAAGCCACTCGCTGATATGGTTCACCGATTTGGGCAGCGGACAGATGTCCTCGCTTAAAGGGATGAACTGCGTGATCACTGATCATCACGAACCAGAAAATTCTTCCGAACCTTCGGCCGTAGAAGATCGAGAGAACATCCTAAGTTACTGCACTTCCATCATTGAGCTGAACCCCCATGATTTTGGATTAGACGGAGCAAAGGAGATCTCCGGTGCCGGCACCACTTATCTCGTGGCCAAACAGATGGACAAAAGTAACAAGGATCTCAGCAAGCTGGCGGTGATAGGCGCCGTGGGCGATCTTCAGGCTTCCGAGGAGGGTAGATTGGTAGGACTGAACAGGGATATCTTAGATGACGGTGCCGAGGAAGGTATGATCGAGATAAGAAAGGATACGACTCTCTACGGCTTGGAAAGCCGACCGCTGCACAAGGTGCTTGAATACGCTTCAGATCCGATACTTCCGGGGTTGACAGGAGACGAATCGAGCTGTGTGAATTTCCTAGTGGAGAATGACATAGGTTTGAAAGAGGACAATGATTGGAGGAGATGGCATGATCTTACTAGAGAGGAAAAGAAGAAGATACTTTCCGGATTAGCCAAAAGGATACTTAGAAAAGGATACCCACCGGAGAACGTCAAATGTATGATCGGCGAGATATACATTCTGCCCGAGGAGGAATCGGGGACCATGCTGCATCAGGCTAAAGAATTTTCCACCCTTCTGAATTCCTGCGGAAGATATGAGGAGGGAAAGATCGGCTTAAAGTTGTGTTTGGGGGATAGAGATGAGTACTTGAAAAAAGCTAAAGGGCTGCTGGAAGGCCATCAAAAGATACTCGTGGACTGCTTGGACTATGTAGAATCCATCGGCGTTGAGGAGAGAGAATCCTTCCAATTCTTCCACGGCGAAGACAGGATCCCAGACACCGTTGTCGGAACCGTTGCCGGGATGGTGCTCGGTTCCGGAAATATAGATAAAAGACTGCCCATCCTTGCCTTCGCGAATTCCGAAGAGCGGGAGGGCGTGAAGGTATCTTCTAGAGGCACGAAACGTCTGGTAGATAACGGTCTAGATCTCTCTTCGGTCATGTCCAAATGTGCACAAAAGGTGGGAGGCGAGGGAGGAGGACACGATATAGCCGCAGGGGCGTTGATCCCGGAGGGTAAGGAAGAGGAATTTATGGATGAAGTGGGGAATATGATAGGATCCCAACTGGAATGATATCTTTATGATTTTCTCTCGGCGACCGCCGCAACGCTCTTTTCTTCAGGGTTGTAGGCGCCTGCTCTTTTCATACCCAATATCAGGCCGGGAAAGTCGGCTCTGACCGGTTCACCTTCAATCCTACCCAAAATTTCCTCTTCGTCCACCTCGTCTCCGGGCTCTTTCCTGGGTTTAAAGTGACCTCCGCCCTCAGGGCTGATCCTCTCATAGTGGTGATAGTAATCGACCTCTTTTTCAGAGGACGGACCTGATCTCTCGAACAAAAAATCCAGTAAGTTCTCCTTGACCGTCTCCAATTCCTCCCTAAACCACTCCGCTCCTCCGGCCTCTATTATCATAGAAGGTATGTCCAGTTTAGATGTCTCTATAAATAGCTGGCCGTCGGTACCCCCGGTTTGAACCGCGGTTTCGAGGCCGATCCTTTCGCAAAGCTCTCTGTTATAATCCTGGTTCAGATCCGTAAGCATGTATGGGATACACCTGCTTTGTGAGCCGTAGGTATGAAGATCGATGACTATATCGAACTTCTTAGCCTTGTCGAAAATCTGACGAGCTATGCCTTCGGATCTAGTACCATCTTCCTTACCCGGAAAGATCCTGTTTAAGTCCTTGTGGTCGAGGGGGTTCTCTCTCTCCTTCCTTTCGACCGCCTCTAGATTTACCTCCGGTATCACTTCTACGTTTTCAATGCCCCTGCTGTCAACCCAGCCCTTTATCTCTCTACATATCAGAACGGAACCGATCTCGTTGCCGTGGACTCCGGCGGTGATTAGTATCTTTTCCATGATCTATATCAATATGATTTTCCTATATTACGCTTGTCCAAGGCCAAAAAGAAAGATTTTTTATCGAGTATGCGCGTTGAAGGAGAAGATGACTTCGACTTTAGGAGTCTATGACGGCCACGATTCAGGCGCTGCACTTCTCGATGACGGCCAGATCTACGCGGTCAACGAGGAACGTTTGAGCAGGGAGAAGTACCACCGCAGTTTTCCTGAGAGATCCATTAAAAAAGTCCTTGAACTCTCCGGGATTAAAGGCCGAGAGATCGACGAGGTAGCGATCGGCGGGACCTACAGGAATAGAAAACGCCTGCTCACTCTGAAGGAGGGACTGAAAAAATCGATAGGTGAGGCATACAGAACAATGAAAACTGTGCCGCATCATCTTGCTCACGCAGCCGGGGCTTACTTCACGTCAGGATGGGATGAATGTACGGTCATAACCATAGATGCGGCCGGAGACGGGCTATCTTCTGGTATCTATCTTGGAGAGGACCAGAAGTTAAAAAAAATAGCTGAATCATCCTATCTCGATTCGGCCGGAGATTTTTACGCCTCTATAACGGAGATGCTCGGTTTTCGCCCGATGAGAGACGAAGGGAATGTAATGGCTTTGGCCGCCTACCACGATGAGGAGATGCAAGACCTCAGCGGCTGTATCGAAGTTAAAGGCCTAGGATTCGAGAACCATCTGAAAGTCACTGGATCGGAGTCGGTAAAAAAGATATCGGAAGAAGTCGATTTTCCCTTGAACCGAAGAGAAGAATGTTCGGATGTTTTGAAGAAAGGTGAACAAGGCCATGAGTTGTGGGACGCTGCGGTCAGGAGCGCAGGTTCGGCTCAAAAGCATATAGAAAACATGGTCAACGAGTTGAGCGAGAGGATTAAGCGGCACGAGATGGTAGAAGGACGAGCTAAAGAAAAGGTCTGCTGTGCCGGTGGTGTATTTCAGAACGTTAAAGTCAATAAGATATTGAAAGAAAACTTTGAGGACTGCTGGATATTTCCTCACATGGGTGATGGGGGTTTGGCTCTGGGAGCTGCCCTTTACTTCAATTCGCAGTTGAGTCCGTCTCTAACCGCAGAAAAAAGAATTTGGGATTGGTCCAAAGACCTGAAGAGTGTCTTTCTCGGGCCAAAATTTACATCTAACCGTGTAGAAAAAGCTCTCTCGGATAGAAATGATCTAGATGCGAAAAAGGTAGAGGAAAAAGAGGAAATTATAGCCGATATGTTGGTCGAAGGTGAAACCGTAGGCATATTTCAAGGGAAGGTGGAGTACGGACCTAGGGCTTTAGGAAACAGGTCTATCCTCGCCGATCCCTCGAAAAAGGAATCGAAGAAGGTATTGAACAGGAAATTGGATAGAGAGGCTTTCCAGCCTTTTTCTCCCACTATACTGAAGGAGTATATGGATGCGTATCTTAAAGCGCCAAAGACAAACAAGTTCATGACCATGTCATTCGATATCACCGAAAAAGCTGAGAGGGATCTAGAGGGGGCGATTCACGTTGACGGAACCTGCAGACCTCAGATAATAGAAGAAAGGGATAACGAAACTTTCTACCGGACCATAAAAAAATTCGAAGAGAGGACGGGTATCGGGGCGGTTCTAAACACAAGCTTCAATCTCCACGGCGACCCGATAGTCTGTACACCGGAAGAAGCTATAGAGTCATTCAAAAAGATAGAACTTGACGCGCTTTTACTTGAAAACTACCTGGTCAGAGAAGAATATCGATAAACAACGGCTTAAAAAGGGAAACTATATATATTATATTTCTTTATAGTAAAGCGAGGGAGAGTTATGAGCAAAGACGAAGAGAAATTTAGAAAGTTGAGAAGATTCAATGGCTTTATGGCTGTTCTGCATTTTATCCAAGGGGCTTTGATGATATACCTGAGTACGGATTTTGCTATCTCGATCACGAGTTCCTACATGGCTGGCCCCCCGGGTACTGAGGAAGTTGGATCTGTAGTTCTTTTCGACTTCCCGGTGGGTCCGGCCGTCGCAGCTTTCCTATTCATCTCCGCTATCGCACACTTTTCACTCTCCACCTTTGCGTTCGATTGGTACAAGAGAAATCTCAAGAACCATATCAATAAAGCTCGATGGATAGAGTACTCTTTCAGCAGCTCCCTGATGATAGTCATCATAGCGATGCTCGTCGGGTTCACCGACCTGGGCGTTCTGATCGTTTTAGCCCTTGTGAACGCCTCGATGATACTGTTCGGCTGGTTGATGGAATCATACAATCAGAAAACGGAGAGCGTAAAATGGTCCCCATTCATATTCGGCTGTATAGCTGGAGCGGCGCCCTGGATCGCCATCGCGATCCGTCTTTACACAGCCATCTCCCAGTCCCCCGTAGAAGTGCCGAGCTTCGTGATATGGATATTCGTCTCTATAGCCATCTTCTTCAATATCTTCGCCCTGAACCAGCTGCTCCAATACAAGGGCGTCTGGAAATGGAAAGATTACCTCTTCGGTGAGAAGATGTACATAGTTCTCAGTCTAGTGGCGAAATCGGCTCTAGCCTGGCAAGTTTTCTCCGGCACACTTGCCGGTTGATCTTCGAAATGGAGAGATACAAAGAACAAGATATCGCAAAATCAAGCATTAGATTTAAGTATGTGTAGTTGATAATTCCCCCGATGACTCAAACAGACAACAGACCTTTGACTGTGCTGAACAATAATCTCGGTAACAACGTGATAGTCGAATTAAGGTACAACAAAGAGTACAGGGGAAAACTCGATGGATACGATCCACATCTCAACCTAGTTATGGAAGATGTGAAGGAATTCATAGATGGAGAAAAAATTAGAGAGATGGATAAAGCCCTTGTAAGAGGGGATAATGTAGTTTACGTATCACCGTGATGAGGGATAAATATGGGTAAAGGAACACCGGCTCAAGGAAAGAAATCATCTGGAAAAAGCCACATCCCGTGCAGAAGATGCGGCAAGAAAGCCTACAATGTAAAGAAAGGTTACTGTGCCTCCTGCGGCTTCGGTAAATCAGCGAAGAGGAGAGATTACAACTGGGCTAAAGAGCATTGAGGCAAGTTTTCATTATCATCTTTTTCACGATTGGGAGATTAAGCTAAGTTTCCTGCGAAAAATATAATATATACAGCTATAGTCAAGGAGTAGAGTAGCATGAGCAGGATGCCCTACTATCTGAAGGAGAGGGTTGAAGAAGTCAAGCAAAAGACCGTAGAGCCAAGAGAATCGAGTATAGAATTGCCCGTGTGGGAGAAAATGACAATAACTTGGCTCGTGATACTCTTTTTCTGGCTGATCGTCAGCGGAAAACTAACTTGGCAAAATTTTCTGGTCGGCGGCCTCGTAGCAATCTTTGTTTCTATTATAATGCATGAAAATTTGACCGATGATCTCCGATTGAAAGGCAATATAGTTAAGAAGATCCTGTACATCATCTTTATACGAATCCCCGAATACATATTCATCATGGTATTCGAGCTGATCGAGAGCAACCTCCATGTAGCGAAACATGCCGTGTTTCTCGACATAAACCCGAGCATCGTGAGGATCGAAACGGACCTGAGATCCGACACGGGAACCACCATCCTTGCAAATTCCATCACACTGACTCCGGGAACACTAACTGTAGATGTTAACAAAAAATTAGATAAGACCTACCTTTACGTTCATTGGCTGGATGCTACGAGTTTAGATAAAGAAAAAGCGGGTAACGAGATAAAAGGAGACCTAGAAAGATGGTTGAAGAAAATATTCTGGTGAACCCACTCTGGTGGGTCATAATAATATTGCTTTCGACCAGCTTGATCCTCTCATATAGGGTCATATTCGGGCCCACCATACCGGATAGGATCATCGGCATCAACACCATCACCACCAAGATAGTAGTGGTGACAGCGGTTTTATCTATCGTTTTGAGAGAATATTTTTTATTAGACCTGGCGATCGTACTCCTCCTAGTTAATACCGTCGGAGGACTCATCTTGGCGAAGCATTTGGAAAGAGGTGAAAAAAGTGGTGATTGAATACTTTCTGCTGTTCATCGGTTGTACTATCATGATATTCGGTGCGGTCGGACTGTTGCGCTTTCCCGATATGTACTCTCGACTACACGCAGCTACAAAAACGGATACTGGAGGAGCCATGAGCATCCTTGTCGCCACGGCTTTGCTCACCACGGCCCCGTGGATGGTGAAGATGAAGCTCCTCATCTTGACATTCCTTATCGCCTTGATCAACCCGATGATATCCCACGCTATCGCTAGAGGAGGCCACAAGAGCGGGATAAAACCGAACGTAGTGGTGGATATGTATGCTAGAGATAATCCATGAAGTTATATTGGTCGCGATGATGATCCTTGCTATAATCATAATAGAGGAGGATACCTCAATAAGGGCAGTGATGGAATTAGCTCTCTTCAGCCTCTTATTCGTGGTTTCCTTATTTCTGTTGAAGGCTCCGGATGTTGCGCTTTCGGCCATCGTTGTCGGAGCTATAGTTCTCGGCCTGTTTCTGTACACCATAGAGGAGGTGGAAGGATTAAAAAACGTTTGATCGCCATCATATTGATCTTGTTATTGGGTGCTATTCTCGTTCCTCTTGATTATTCACGGGAAGTAGACAACGGAGGTGAAGATCCTAGCAGTTATGAACATTATGTGGATAATTGGGAAGATGTTGGAGCAAAGAACTTGGTAGCGGGGATTTTGACGGATTGGAGAGCTTACGATACCCTGGGCGAGGCGATAGTGCTAGTCACCGCGCTCCTGGGTTTTTACGTTCTTTTAAGAGGAGGTGAAGAGAATGAAGATGTCGGAAGTGGTTAGGTCAAGTGTTAAAATCATCTCTCCTTTTCTAATCACCTACAGCATTTATCTGATTATCTATGGGCATCTAAGCCCCGGAGGAGGCTTTCAGGGCGGGGTGATCCTCGCCGTGGGTATCATCCTTCTGCTGACCTCTCACGGATACAGGTTAGTCCGCAGTTCTTTCCGGGAAAATCTAGTCAAGATAATAGAGAGCAGCGCCGCCTTAGGGATAGTTCTTCTAGGCATTTCCGGTCTGATATTCAACGCGTTTTTCTATAATTATCTCAGAGGAGGTACCCCCGGAACAATTTTCAGCGGCGGAACGGTGATGATCTTCAATATCCTATTGGGTATCAAGATAGGAACCGGATTTACGATCGTATTCTATGTTCTTCTCAGGAGGATAGAACGTGATTGAATCGGTAACGGGAGGATATTTGACAGCTCCTGTCACCGGCGTGATACTGATCCTGATCGGGCTTTATGGACTCATGGTAAAAACAGATCTGATCAAGCAGGTGATCTCTATCAATATAATCTCGCCCGGGGTTGTTCTTTACTTCACCGGTCTTGGCTATGTACCTGGAGGAGAAGCTCCTATTCTTCCCAATACCGAGGTAGTGGATCCGATCCCCGCTACCCTTATGCTGACTACACTTGTGATAGATGTAGCTGTCACCTCGGTCGCCCTTGCTCTTATCATAAAGATCGAAGAAATCGATCTAGAAGGTGATGACAGTTGATCGCGTTGATCGTCGCTCTTCCCATGCTCTTCGCATTTCTAGTCACCATCACTATTTACCTCGATCTCGAACGGACCTATAGAGACGGAGTATTCCTGGCAGGGATACTTTCTCCCATCGCTGTATTCCTCTACAATCTAGATAATCTACCCTTCTCCACTGTCCTAGGGGGATGGAGCAGGATATCAGGTATCGAGATAGGTATAGACAATCTGAATATTTTCTTTCTACTCGCGACTCTCATCATATTCCCCTTGGTCGCGATATACAGTTTAAGTTACTTCGACAATGTCGATGAAAAGAATGGCAGTATTTCTAGAGATTCAAAATTCTGTTTTATACTGCTTCTCTATGGAGGTATACTCGGCAGCTTTGTCAGTAGAGATCTTTTTAATTTTACTATCTACCTAGAAATAGCCTCGCTTGCGGCCATCGTATTGGTGGGTAGTTCCGACACCAGCGGAGCTAAATTTGCCTCGTTCAGATATCTGATGCTGTACCTTCTCTCATCTTTCTTCTTCATCTTCTCCGTCGGTATAATTTATGTGAAAACGGGCTACCTCAATTTTCACCTGATCGAACAGAACTTGGTTATGGATACGGAGATCAAGGTCGCTATAACCATAGCTTTCACAGCGCTGATAACGAAAGCCGGCATATTTCCTCTTCACTTCTGGCTTCCAGAGGCTCATGCGAAGGCTGATAGTCCCGTCAGTGCCCTCCTTTCTGGGCTCACGGTAAAGGTCCCGATATTCGGGATGATATTGTTTTTGAGGTATACTCCCGTTGGATTTTTGACCGTTCCCTTGATGGTCGTGTCTTTCAGCTCCATCTTCTTCGGGATCTTCATGGCGATCTTCCAGAAGAATGCAAAAAAACTATTGGCATATCACACCGTCTCCCAGATGGGTATCGTGCTGCTGGCTATCTCTGTTTTAGATGTTTATGCAGCATCTCACTACGTTTTTGCTCACGCCCTGTTCAAATCAGGTCTGTTTCTCGGCGTTGGAGTTCTTGCTTCCTCCCATGGAACAAAAAACTTGGAATCTCTCTCTTTCCGGCACAGTAAATTTTTGATAGCTTCTTTCGTGGTTTTGAGTCTAGCGATCGGCGGTGTCTCACCTTTGATAGGAGCCTTCGGGAAGCATGAAATATTGACTAACCTGAACGGAATCAATGTCTATCTCCTTTACGCTGCTTCTATCGGAACGTTGGCATCATTCACCAAATTGAATTACGAGCTGTTCAGATCTAAAAAAGGCTGTCACGATGAAAAGGGTTACATCTTAGAAAAGGGGGTCGTTTTCCTACTTGCACTCTCTACGGTAGGATTCGGCATCTATTATTATCCAAAACTGAATTGGATAGATCTCGTCTTTATAGGCATAGCCGTCGGTCTCTTTTCAGCTTTGAAATTATCAAACACATTGGCGTGGAAAGTACCGACATATTATGGAAAAAACGTGAAAGGATTGGGAAAACAGATCAATTTTTACACAACTGTGTTTGTCCTTGTGAATGGGTTGTTACTTTTGCTCGTTCTCTATAGAGATGTCATCGAAGGAGTGTTGTTGTAATAGGGCAATAAGGGATTAGAATCAAGGTTAGGTGGATTGTTGAGAGAGATGTTGAGGTGTGAAGATCAGAAAAGTATGTGCTAGAGAACCCAGGGCGAGATATATGCTAAGCATAATCGATGAGATGGTCTTAAATAGAATTATACGCATTGCTGCTGGCATCTCTAGGTTTGCGTCAGCCTTATTTATTGAGCAGTCTGCATGTCGCTCTTTCTGGGACAGCGATAAGAGCTATATTGCTGAGCATATCTCCCCCACCCAGAGGGGGAAAGGATTAGAACATCTTATAGATTCGATACATGGAGGGATGATGAGGAACACGACGAGCGAAGCTATGAATCTATATTCTCCTATCTTTGGCTTCCATGTATTATCCAGGGGTGAAAATAGTTGATCTCATTGATCGTCGCTCTTCCCATGCTCTTCGCATTTTTATCCAAAACTATCGCTTATTTAAATATAAATATAGACCGGAGGTACAGAGACGGAGTATTTCTGGCAGGGATATTTTCCCCCCTCGCTGTATTCCTCTACAATCTAGATAATCTTCCCTTCTCCACTGTCCTGGGGGGATGGAACAGGATATCAGGTATCGAGATAGGTATAGACAACCTAAATATTTTCTTTCTACTTGCTACGCTCATCATATTCCCCTTGGTGGCGATATACAGTTTAAGTTACTTCGACAAAGTCGATGAAAAGAATGGCAGTATTTCTAGAGATTCAAAATTCTGTTTTATACTGCTTCTCTATGGAGGTATACTCGGCAGCTTTGTCAGTAGAGATCTTTTTAATTTTACTATCTACCTAGAAATAGCCTCGCTTGCGGCCATCGTATTGGTGGGTAGTTCCGACACCAGCGGAGCTAAATTTGCCTCGTTCAGATATCTGATGCTGTACCTTCTCTCATCTTTCTTCTTCATCTTCTCCGTCGGTATAATTTATGTGAAAACGGGCTACCTCAATTTTCACCTGATCGAACAGAACTTGGTTATGGATACGGAGATCAAGGTCGCTATAACCATAGCTTTCACAGCGCTGATAATGAAAGCCGGTATTTTCCCTCTTCACTTCTGGCTACCGGAAGCTCATTCGAAAGCGGACACTCCTGTCAGCGCCCTACTTTCTGGACTCTCTGTAAAGGTCCCGATATTCGGGATGATACTGTTTTTAAGATATACCTCTATCAGTTTTTTGACCCTGCCTTTGATGGTCGTGTCTTTCAGCTCCATCTTTTTCGGAATCTTCATGGCGATCTTCCAGACCGATGTAAAAAAACTCCTAGCCTATTCGACCGTTTCTCAGATGGGGTTCGTATTACTCGGTATAAGCATTTTGAATATATATGCCGCAGGAGTGTATGTGTTCGCCCACGCCCTGGTTAAGGCGGCTCTCTTTCTAAGTGTCGGCATATTGATAAGCACTCAGGGCCACCAAAACATAGAAAAACTCTCATTCGGAAATAAAGGACTGGTGACGGTCACTATTATATTACTGAGTCTTGGAATAGGGGGGATCTCGCCTTTCCTGGGAGGATATGCAAAATATACTCTCTTGAGCGGTTTACCTGATTGGGATGGCTATCTGTTTTATATGGGTTCAATAGGGACTTTGACACTCTTTGCCAGGTTGAACTATGAATTATCTGATTTCGATATTTCCCAAAAAATCCGTTTCACGCTAAAGGAATTCGTTCCATTCATATTGGTTTTGTTTACGATAGTCCTGGGGATATATTACCGTCCGAGATTATATATTATAGACATATTACTGATTGGGATAGCTATCATCGTTTTCTCCGTGTTGAAATTCTCTAGATTACTCAGGTGGAACATCCCAAAATTTTATAGAAAAGATGTCAAGGGCCTTGGAAAGCAGATCAACCTTTACACCGCTGTGTTCGTACTCGTAAATGTATTGTTTCTCTTTTTCGTTCTCAGGGATCTATTACTGATATATATAGTCCCTTAGATCAGTTCTAGAGCTAGTTCTTTTTATACTTTTAGTGTTTCTGTTATAACCTTACTTCTAACCTATCATTTCTGCTGATATTTCTATGATGGTGTCTTGTTTTTCTAATTCCTCTGTAAGTTCCTTTAGAGCGGTATCCATCTTACTCACATCTATAACGGTTACCAACACTGCTTCCTCCGGATTCACATCTTCGCTCTCGTTGAACAGGATATTTACGTTATGTTGGGCTAGCTTACTGCTTATCTCGGATAGAACTCCAGGTGTGTTCTCCAAGATGAATTCGATCTCCACCAGTTTTTTACCCGACAGGGCGATATGTTCCAATCTGGCCTCTTTTACTTCAGGACTGATCTCCAACAAAAAATAAGCTCCCTCCGTGACCCCTATTTCGTGTGCAGAATCCGCGGGGAACTGCACTTTTCCGTCCTCCTTGATCTCAACTATTTCGTAATAGGTCATAATCGTGTAAACCGGGCAGATGTTAATAAATGCAACGAAGTCGTACAAACCTTTCTCTAAGCCTTCTCTATAACTATCACAGCACCAATTCTACCTCTACTCTAGCCCTGATAACGTCCAACTCGTAAACATCATGGCCTTCAAAGTCGAGAGTTATTGTGTTCCCGTTCGATATCACGTTAGGTGCGTCGGTTTCGTTTTCAAAATGCCTCGTCCAGGCTTCCGGATAAGCCGTTGTTAATTCAAAACTGAAATTTCCGGGATTCTCGTATGAATTCCGGAATGAGCTCACCAATTCGGTCGTCACGCCTACTGTACCTCTTCCTCCGATATCTCTCTCACTGCCCACCAAGTCCACCATGGTGAGCCTTATCCTGTAGTCTCCGCCGATCTCTTCTATAGATATAGGTGGTCTCGCTCTCATCACCTCGCCTTCATCCTGCTCGAGGAGTATCGCTCCGTGTTCGTATATGATGGTCTGCCCTTCAAAATATCTGTTGCGGGCCTGCAGTGAGAGATTGCCGGTACTGCGGAGAATCGTTTCTTCTCCTTCCTCGGTCCAGTTAACTCTCATACCTTTATCTTGATCAGGGTCCCAACGAGGGCGCAATCTGAGTACGCCGGGACTGCTGCTTGCAAAAAGAGGGATGCCCTCAGCGCCCAATCTCACAGAGGAGTAGCGGGGATAGCCGAGCTGATCATTCAATATCAAGCTGTCTATGCCGCCTTTCATCTCGGCGAACTGGCCCTTGACAGTCTCCATATGATAGGCCTCGTTGTCTTCCATCCAAACCGGAACGTACTGTTGAGTAATCAACGATAAGAGGCTCAAAAAGACCAGGAGAGCCATTATTGTACCAACGGTGGTTGCCACACCCTCTTCCGACTCATCAACACTTCTTCTCCTCTTTACAATCCTATCTTTTATCTTTCCTGACATGGGAACGACCTCTCATTACCTGCTAAACTCCTTTTTTTCATCCTTATCCAATTTGTTTTTAGCCTTTTCCAACACAGTCTCTTTGTCCCTGTAGTAATTGGTGACCACTTGTGCAAAGTCCTGATAGTTATATATCTCTTCCTGATTCAAATATTCAAGTACTATCTTCCTTCTTTTCACTTCTCTCTCCATCTCTCTTTGACTCCAATTCTTCGATTGAGCCACTTTATCATATATATAACTGTGACCGCTGTAGTTGAAGGAATCATCCGCCGGATTCCATGTGTAGGCCTTGTTCGTTATCAACTCCTCAGAATCGGGATCCACACCAACTATCTCCGTCAACGCCTTAACCCTTCTCACCATTTTAGTCCCTACTTTCACCTTCGATTGTAGGACCACCACGTCCAAAGCACCTACTAAAGCTCTTGGTAGATTGATGGGATCGTTCTCCATCCTGTTGACCATCGTCTGAACGTCATCGGCGTGGAAGGTGGTGTACGCGCTCTTACCCGTTGCCATGGCCTGAAATACAACATAGGCTTCTTCGCCTCTTACCTCGCCTACCATCATGTATTGGGGGCGCTGCCTCAGCGCCGCCTGCAGTAACTGATACATGTCTATCTCGCCGGCCTTTTTCCCCGTTTCTTCATCCACTTCTCCGAAGCCGCTCCGGGTTAGGAGTGGAACCCAATTATCGTGAGGAAGGTTCAACTCACGGGTGTCTTCGATACTTACGATCTTCTGCTGGGGTGGTATGAAAAGCAGGATCGCATTCAAAGTGGTGGTCTTACCGGACGCAGTACCTCCACAGATCAGCATAGATTGACCGTTCTCGATGGCGATCCAAGCGTAAGCCATCATCTCTGGATTGAAGGTTTGAAAATCTATCAGTTTTATCGGAGTATAGGGGTCCTCCTCGAAGCGCCTTATAGTGAATGAAGACCCTTTTTGAGTCACATGAGTGCCCAGTGTTTCCTGCAAACGAGATCCGTCCGGCATTGTCGCATCCAACATGGGATCCGCTACAGAGATATGTTTACCGCTCCTCTGGGCCAACCATATCACATAATTATCCAGTTCCTCTGCATCGTCAAAAGACACATTGGACTTCATCGAGCCATATTTTCTATGAAACACGTAGATAGGTATTCCGACTCCATCACATGATATATCTTCCGGATCCGGGTCGTTCATCATGACATCTATTGGACCGAAACCAATAAAATCTCTTTTAACATAATATTTGATCCTCTCTCTTGATTCTCTCCTCAACTGTATATCTAGGTCACTCAATATCTCATTGATTTTGTGCTCGAGATATTCCTCTTTTTCTCCCTCGCTCTCTAGAGAGATCAGCTCGACTCTATCCACGATCTGATCTTTCACCGCTTCCAGCACATCTTCTTCCTGTTCGTTGAGCTGCGGCTCGATCACTTCGTATATGTACTCGTTTGATGTATTGTCATATTTGATCCGGACGTAAGTGTATGGATCATCGATTGCATTGGTCTCTATCTCCTTGACGTTCTCTTCTACGATCTTCGGAACTTCGGTAATCTCACCCTCGAAATCGGTGGATTCATCCGATGGTAGGTAAACTTTTTTCGGTTTTTTTGAGCCTATTATCCTATTCAGCTTCTCTCCGATGCTCGTTGCCATATTAATCCCTCACAGAAGTAATCCTATACCTCCATACATTACCCTTAAGGCTATAAATCCTATAAGGAGCAATATAAAGCTGTGCTTCATCCCGTTGATGATCCTTCCGTCTTGAAGGACCCCCGCCACGATACCGTCGCCCACCGCGTGGGCGAACACCGCTAGGGTGAAAATGTACTGGATCTCCGGTATCTGATCAACCTGGATCTCGGCTCCCATCCCACTTGCCCCCGGACCTTCCTGAGCTACATCCTCATCCAGCTCGACTTGAGATCCGGCTTGTTCCATCTGGGCAAGGAATTGTGTGTTCAGGATGATTATAACTACGATAAAAACTGCAAAGGAAACGTAGATGACCGCAAGGTAAGACGTCATGGCGATCTTCTGTTCATCTTCAGCTTGATGTACCTGTTTAGCGTCTTGAGATACCATTGTCAATACGTCGGCAACGTTCCCACCAGCCTGGTTGGCTTTGGTGATTATGGCGACCACTCTGTTCACCAGTGGAGTATCTACCCTTTCAGCGAACAGATTTAGTGCTTTATTTGCTGGAACTCCCCACTGTATTTGGGCCGCCATTTTCCTGATCTCAGGTGTCAACTCCCCGTAGCGCCCCCCAGCGGATACCACTATAGCGTCGGCTAGCGTCATACCGAATCTTCCTGCCTCTGAAACGTCTCTAAGAAAATCTGGAAGCCTCCTTTCGATCCGCTCTATCTGCTTGTGTTTATGACTCACATAGAGGCCGACCGGGCCGAAAAAGATCATAGAGCCTATCATTGCCCAGTCCAACGGCTCGAGGGGGACAACCACAGGTTCTAGATACGAGAGAAGAGCTAGGAATAATGCTATAACTGCACCTATCGTGGACACTATCAGTACTTCCTTGGTATAACCAAGGGTCAATAATTTTTCGAACTTGCTCCTTTTTTCTTGATGAGGCATATTATCACTTTAGTTTTTCTCATATCTATTAGTCCTGGTTTATCATCCATATTATAGCTATAAAGCCTATCTGCGATCCAGGGATCATTATGGCCACGACTGCATAGAGCAATGGGATGGGGTCCCCGGCGCCCATACCCATCAGAGACATTATAGCCATGATGACCACTAAGAACAACGGGAAGGCGACCACTACGGTGACGAATGACTCGGCCAGCATCCCTAAGGTCTCCATATTTTGTTGAACCATCAACTGTCTTTCGTCCTGGTACTCCTCCATCTTACTTTTGAAATACGGTTTCAGTTTACCACCGGACGTGGAAGTGGTGATCACTCCCTGAAGAAACTCTCTAAAATTATCCGATGGACATCTATCAGACGCTCTTTCAAGAGCGTTCAAGATATCTAGACCGAGAATCTCGGTATCTCTAGAGATCAACTTGGCTTCTTCGCAAACTTCGCCGTAGAGAGGCTGCTTCGCCAATTCGTTGAATATCATGTCTATATTGATGTTCGCAGATGACATCGAAGCTATAAAACTCATGGCGTCGGAAAGCTTTTTGTCTATCTTCTTACCCCGGCTGTTTGCTTTAAAAGAGGGTATAGATTTCAAGCCCATATAAGCAGCAACGGGGGTCACAACCGCACTAGCCACCGCTAGAACATATGAGAGGGGGCCAAGAATAGGAGGTAAAGCGATTGCCATCACGATAGCGGCTATCAATCCTCCTATGGCGGCAAACACAGTGCTCATCCAGACGTATGAGATATACTCCTCGACCCTTATCTTCATATGAGCTTTCGTGAGATCATCTTGAAGTTCATCGTCTTCGACGTCCCTTCTCTCAACGACCGGCCCCATCGTCTTCCAGCAGAACTTTTGGTAGGGTGTCAAGGTCAGATATTCCGGCACCGCCTTTTGCGGCAGCCTTTTTACATGGGGGCCGTATTTTTCCATCTTATCCGTGACCTCTGCCCTTTTCGAAGAGAAGAAGGATTCGTCCTTGAACTCGAATCCACTGAAAACATCTCTACCCTCAGCCATCATCATCACCTCTCTTCCTTCTTATCCTGGCTAAAGTCTCTTCAGGTTCTTTGTAGTAGGAAGTGATTATCCTCGATATGTCCTTGTAATGCACCATATCTTCTTCTACTAAAAATTCTATGACCTCTGTCCTTTTCTCGTGCTCCTCCATCATCTCCTCTTGGGTCCAGTTGTTTGCGGTCATTATCTCGTCGAAGTTATAACTGTGACCCTGGAAACTGAAACTGTCGTCTTCCCTATTCCATTTGAAGACCGTATTGGTGATGAGTTCATCGCTCTCCGGTTCGAAACCCACGATCTCCGTTATCTCCTCGATCCTTCTTACCTGCTCGTCCTCGATCCTAGCAAAGGTCTGGATGATGACGAACCTTAGAGCTGTGAGTAATACTCTAGGACAGTTGATGGGTGGATTCTCCAGCCTGTGGACCATTGACTGTACAGAATCTGCGTGCATCGTACTGTAAGTCACGTGGCCTGTAGCCATCGCCTGGAACATGGTATGGGCCTCTTTACCCCTCACCTCTCCAACGATTATATAGTCGGGTCTCTGTCTCAAAGCGTTCCTTACAAGGTCGTACATGTTGACCTCACCAGGATCTCTTCCCTTACCCTGGCTCATGGTGCTCCCGGATCGAGTGGTGCTAGGGATCCAATTCTCGTGAGGAAGATTGATCTCTCTTGTATCTTCCAAGGAAACGATCTTCAATCCAGGTGGGATAAAAAGGGTGTAAGAGTTCAAAGTGGCGGTTTTTCCACACGCTGTACCTCCAGCGACGATAGAAGATTTTTCGTTTTCGACCATCAGCCATAGATACGCTATCATCTCGGCATTAGCTGTATTGTATTTTATCAGTTTTACCGGCGTGAACGGTTCCTTCTTAAAGCGCCTTATCGTGATGGATGAACCCCTTGTGGAGACCTCGTCGGCATAGGTAGCCTGAACTCTGTGCCCTTCAGGTGTAGTCCCGTCTAAGATCGGCTGAGAGACCGAGACCTGCTTCCCGCATCGCTGACCCAGCTGGATTATGTAAGAGTTGAGATTTTCCTCATCTTCGAACTTTATATCGGTCTTGATTGACTCATATTTTGAATGGTAAATAAATATAGGGATATCGATGCCGTCGCAGGAAATATCCTCTACGTTCTTATCACTCATCAAAACGTCCAAAGGACCGAACCTTACATAATCTCTCACTATATGGTAGAGTATCCTCTCTTCCGTCATCTCGTTAATCCTCATATCTCTACTCTGGAAATAACTTTTCACCGATTCTCTGATGAACTCCTCTTTATCCTTTGTCTGCATGGTCCTCCATTCATATGAGAGGGTCCTGTCCAAGGTATCTTTGATCTTTTCTAGAAGTTCTTGCTCATCTTTTCGCAGAGTGGGTTCAATACCCTGGTAGATGTGTTCATTTTTTTCTTCATCGTATATTATGCGGGCGTAACTGAAAGGCTCTCTTATCGGATTCAGCTCAACGACTTCTTGAGCTTCGCTGTCTAAAGCAGGCGCTTTTGTGTAGTCAGATATCCACTCTTCTCCTTTCTTCCCTTTGGTCTTCTGCTCCTCCACTTGTGTCCGGGGGAGTTTTACTCTCTTTGCCTTTTCAGGCTCAAAAATGAACCCTAGAATCCATACGAATATCATCAAAGTGAGAGTATGCTCACCATCAGTCGAACAATTAGACGAGGGACAAATTTTTTTGTACATGTCGATCACATATATATTACATATGGGTTTTAAGAGGGCCCGGTTAGCAACCTTCGCTATTATACAAAGTGTTAAACCCTAAAAGAAGTTTTCCCTTTTGTATTAGTCTTAGATAGCAACGATCATCCTCGATTTTATCAACCGCCTTTCAATTAGACAATATCATAGTTAATCCCAATTCAGTCTTTTCGTCGTTCTTTCCTCCTTGGTGGCTTTTTTGTATTTTTTGTAATGTTCCTTACACAAATAGGCTTTCCTTCCAGAGCTGTCTATATCAAGGTCCGTTTTTTTGGTCACTTTGGTAGCAGATAGGGATTTTTTCTTATCTTCGTCGCAGCCCTTTACATCGCAAGTTTTTTCTTTCTTTCTTTTACTCTTCCTTTTGTGCTTCAAGCTAAGCACCCATATGCCTAAATGTTTCCATCGTTTTTATTTTTTACGTATTAGTGACATTTTAATTCATACTCCTAGAAAAGGTTTAGATAGGGGTTATCTCATACATACCTTAGGCGAAAAGATGGATGATTACTTGATAGTATTGAACAAGGACGACGATAATGTTTCCATAATAGACCTGGAAAAGAAAGAAGAGGTGAAGAAGATAAAAACCGGTCACAACCCTCACGAGATAGCGGTCACGCCTGACGGTAAAAAATCTTACGTGACCTGCTCTTTAGGAAATGAGATCAACGTGATGGATAATGAGGAATTCGAGATCGTTAATAGAATAGAACACGAGGATTTCGAATTCCCCCATGGGGTGGGGTTGAGCGAGGACGGAAGAGACCTGTACGTGGCTTCCACCTACAGCAGCATGATATTCATAATAGATACATCTACGGACAAGATAAGAAAGCACTTTCCAACCCACCAAGAACATTCCCACATGATCACCTTTTCTCCGGATGGAAAAGAGGTCTACGTTCCAAACATAGGGAGCGATAACATCACCGTGATCGACGCTGAAAAAGAAAAGGTGATCAATCATTTTCCGGTGGGAGGAGGACCCGAGGGCACCGCCTTTCATCCCGAGAGCGAACTACTTTATGTAGCTAACCAAGAAGATGGTACTCTATACGTTATCGACACCGATATCTACGAGGTCGAGTACAAAAGAAGGCTCGGAACTACGCCTATCAGGATAATTTTTTCACCGGACGGAAAGTACGCTTTCATACCGAATAGGGAATCCAACGATGTGTCCGTGGTACAGACAGATTTTGAACGTGACGGAGATATAGTCCCCTGGGAGATGAAAAGGATACCTGTCGGCGTATGGCCCGGCGGTGTGGTCTTCGACCATTCAGGCGAGAAAGCCTTCGTGGCGAATAACAAAACCAACGACATCTCGGTCATCGACGTCGAAAAACTAGAAGAGGAACCTGAACGTATAGACGCGGGCATACATCCTGACGGGATAGCCTATCTGCGGAAAAAGTGAGATAAAAAACAGTCTCTGTTCATAATCATTCGATGGACTTGACCATCAACAGGCAGGGATTGTCTTCATTCCATAATGTAGTGAATTCCTCCAGCGGTACAAATCCTGCAGAGCGATAGAATGCTCTTGTTTTTTGATAGCCTTCATCGAGACGGGACGGGCCTAGAGTTTTTACTGTGAGATACTTCTTTCCTTGGCTCTTAGTTTCGGCTTCAACTTCATTCATCAACCTCTTTCCTATACCCCTCCTTTGAAGCTCCTCTAAGACACCTAAAACGTAGACTTCGCTGGTGAATTCGTTGTGCTCTTTGAGCGCTGTGAAGCCCACAGGTGTATCACCTACACTAGCAGAAACGGAATACATATCTCTAACTTCCTGAGTATAATCCTTCACCGCTTCCTCTATACCGAAGTATTTTGGGAGAGCCTCTAAGATCTTTTTACATATATCGCTTTTCACGTCAGGATCTTTCTCCTCGCGGAAATCAATGAATTCGAATATATCTTCATCCACCCTCTCCTGCATCTTCTGGCATTTTTCTATCCACAACTTCCTGAATTCTTTCTCCTCGACTATCCTGTCTCTTAGATCTACAATAGATTCCAAGTTCGCTTTTTCACACCAATGCACACATATTAGATATTTCAACCAGTCCATATCTGTTTCGTCCTCGTATACTTCTACTTCCTTTTCCCCTCTTTTCCAGAGTTTAAAAGCTCGGTGATGACCGTCAGTGAAAAAGACCTTATCGCCTATAGATTTAATCGGCAGAGGGCCGATTTCCTCTTCCATTTCTTGTATTTTCTCCAATCTTTGAGAGCTGAGATGCAGCTCGCTAGGTTGGATCTTCGATAACTTGATCCATCTTCTCTCTTTTTCAGTCTCTTCCATGTTGAGGTTGAGATTAAAGTATAGACACAAATTCAGCTGCTGAACAGCCTTCTAGTCATCCATTCGGCGTTGAACTCGACGAGGTCGTCGTATTCCTCTCCAGTACCGACGAAAAGCATAGGCTTTCCAACCGCATGCCCGATGGATAAGGCAGCGCCCCCTTTAGCGTCGGCATCGATTTTGGTTAAGATCACGCCGTCTATTCCTACTGATTTTTCGAATTCTTTGGCCTGCTCAACCGCGTCGTTGCCTGCAAGGGCGTCGCCTACAAAGATTATCATATCCGGTTCTGCGACCCTCTTGATCTTCTCCATCTCGTTCATCAGGTTTTGATTTGTCTGCATCCTGCCCGCCGTGTCGATCAGAACGATATCTTTACCCCTTGCTTCCGCATGTTCTAGAGCATCATATGCCACGGCAGCGGGGTCGCTTCCCTTGGAATGCTTTATCACCTTGACGCCCAGCTTGTCGCCGTGTTCCTGTATCTGTTCTAAGGCCCCGGCCCTAAAAGTATCGGAAGCGGCGAGAACACAACTATAACCCTGTTCCTGCATTCTTTTAGCTATCTTTGCGATGGTGGTGGTCTTCCCGGTCCCGTTCACCCCAATGAACATTATTGAGAAGGGTTTCTCCGCCTCTTCGACTTCCTTATCGAAATCTATAGCTTCGACTTTAAGTGCGGACCTAACAGCTCTTTTTAAACTAGCTTCGACGACCTCTTTCATCTCGTATTTTCGACTTATCTTCTTTCCCAGAAGATCTTCCTTGACAGCTTCCTGAATCTCTTCGACCACCGGAAGAGCCACGTCAGCCTCTAGAAGAGATACTTTCAAATCCCAAAGAATGTCTTCAATCTTACTCTCCTTTATCTTCGAGCCCCATCCGTCGACAAAGGCTTCTTCCGGTGACTCCTCCACCTCTTTTTTACTGGATTTTGTCAACCCGGATAACTTATCTTTTAATTTCTCAAACATTTTTACATCTAATCAAGATTACATCTGATCAAGAGTGAGTTCACCTTATAGAACTCGCACTAATTCTACCGGAAGACTTGTCCTCCGCCTTGCTGCTGTCCCTGCTGCTTCTGTAATTCTTGATATTCCTGCCTGACCTCGTTTTCCAGCTCCTCGGCATTTTCGCTCAGTTCATCGATCTCTTCCTGGAGTTCCTCCTTGTCATCTTTGATATTCTCTTTCTTTCTCTCGATTGTCTCTAAAGCGTCTTCTATATCCCTTTCGGCCGAAAGTTCGGCACCAAGGCCTATCAAGACTTGCTCGTTATTGCTGACTTCAGTATGTATATAGGAATCAGCGCCAATCGGCACCAAAACTTCCGTACCCTCGTCTTCTTCCTTGTAGTTCTTCATCGTCTTTTTGGCTTCATCGTGTCTTTTGATAGTTTCGTCCAATAACTCTTTCTGTTGCTGCAGAGCTTCCACTTGATTCTTCATCGCTTCCAGGGTAGATACTTTCTGCTGTAATTCACGTTGGTTAACCACTTTATTCATGCCTCCATTTCTATCTTCCTTTTTATCAGATAATCCTCTATTTCCTCTTCGCTCACTTCCTCGGTCGCGTAGATCTTTATGTTCGTTCTTTTCGTTCGATGCTTGCTGCCGAGGAGTGAGTATATCTTCTCTATCGCTTCTTCCTCAGTTTCACTTACAACCTCTTTGGAAAAACGCTGGAACTCTCCTTTCCTTTTTCCCATTCTGAATTTTCCCATTACTCTGTGTACTTTCATACGAATCACCTTGAACAAGGATTATAACAATAGCCGATTATGGGAGTGGTATTAAAAATTACCCCTGCTCTTTTTCCACTTGGTCAACGACCGGATAAGGACACAACAAATATATACTACGTCCATGTAAAAGTGAGCTAAGTCGCGGGGTATGACCCGCAGGAGATGTGCCCTTTCACGGGTGAATCCATAAACGAGAAAAACGTGATAATATGCCAGAAGAACTCATGGACGAAGAAAAAGAAGAAAAGGTTGAAACACATCCGAGTATGTACAAGTACATCGAAAAGGCCTGGGAACAGCCCAAAGAAGGCTTTTTGAAGGAGCTCCAGCGGAAACGTTTAAAGAAATGGAGAAGAGAAGACAATTTTATAAGGATAGAAAGACCCACTAGATTGGATAGGGCCCGAAAATTGGGATACAAGGCTAAGCAGGGTTTCGTGCTCGCGAGAACCAAGGTAAGAAGAGGCAACCTTCAAAAATCTAGACCCACAGGCGGTAGAGGGCCTAAAAGGATGGGCGTGAAGAAGATAACACCCAAAAAGAACATCCAGTGGATCGCAGAAGAGAGAACTTCGAGAAAGTATCCCAACCTGAGAGTTCTGAACTCTTACTGGGTTGGAGAAGACGGACGTCACAAATACTTCGAAGTCATCATGGTGGATCCAGAGCACCCCTCTATAGAGAACGATCCTGATATAAATTGGATCTGCGATCGAGACCAAAAGAATAGAGCTCTTCGTGGAAAAACTTCAGCCGGTAGAAAGTCTAGAGGTCTCAGGAGCAAAGGAACGGGTGCCGAAAAATCAAGACCCTCAGAAGATAAAAAGAGTTGATCAGCGCTCATGATCTTCTAGCTCTAGATCCTCGAACTCGGGGAAGGGCTCTGAAGGAGCTTTATCCGCGTCAGTGATAAACTCGAGGTCGTCATCTTCTATATCTTCTATAGGATATTTTCTACTCAGTATTTCCTTTATTTTTTCCTTTAGCCCCTCCAGGTTATGCCCTTTCAAGGCTGAGATCTTCATCCTCTCCGTCTCGCTTTCCTCTATATCCATCTTGTTCTCCACTTCGATCAGGTCTATTTCCGACATATCCTCTTTGATCTCCTGGCAGAGTTTTTCCTGTTTTTTCACGGGGTAGCCGCACGTTTCCGTAGGATCGTAAAGAAAGATGATGACGTCGGCAAGACTCTCCAATGCTTTGACCGCCTGCATCTCTATCTCGTTCCTCTCCTCTCTCGGGCGGTCCAACATACCGGGGGTATCGAGTAGCTGACACTTCTGATATCCCAAGTAAAAATGACCTATACCCACTTCCTTGGTCGTGAAGGGATAGGTGGCTATCTTGGGTTTACCGCTGGATATCTCGGAAACAAGTTCCGATTTCCCGACGTTGGGGTAACCAGCTACCGC
>JAZKSH010000011.1:0-31495 GCA_036626195.1 Thermoplasmatota archaeon
GATGAATAGGAAAGCCCAGGGTTACCTCCCCCTCCCAAAAAGAGGTAATCCCGGGGTTCTTGATCTTTTTCGACTCACTTTCGCTTATCCTTTACTCGATATATATCAGGTATTCAACCATATATAATGGATTTCCGAATTGTTTGATAATTAGCGCATAGTTTAGTCAAAAATGATATACAATTCTCACATAAATTTTATTTAAACCCCCTCAGTTTAGGAGCGACAAGATGGAGAAGAGAAAAATAAAGCGTACTCTTTCTTATCTCCTCCTAGGTCAGGAAGGAGGCGAAAACCGTTTCAAGATAATCGAGATGTTGAGGAAAAGACCCTACAACGTAAATCAAATAGCCGAACAGCTCGATCTTAATTATAAAACGGTGAAACATCATATCGAAGTTATGATGGAAAACGGTATATTGACTTCGTCCAAGGAAGGAAATTACGGGAAGGTCTATTTTTTGAAGGAGAAGGTCGAAAGGAATATCGACGTCTACGAGGATATCGTGGAGAAGTTCGAAAAATTTACCGCCTCGCCTGCCCTTCTAAAAAATCTGATGAAACAGTCCGACGTGGCCCTGATAATCACGGACGAAGAGGGTAAAACCACGTTCTTGAACAAAGGAGCGGAGGAGATCTTTGGCTACACGGAGAAAGAGGTCCTTGGTAAACCTCTAGATCTCTTCGAAGATGAGGAGTCTACCAAAAAGATATTTCAAAAGGTCGATGAGGAAGGTAAACTGAAAGAAGAAAGGAAGGTAAGGAAAAAATCTGGTGAAACAAAATATATCAACCTCATAGTGGAATCCATCTTTGACAAGAACGACGAATTTATAGGGTACTCTATCCTGGCCGTGGATATCTCAGAACGGAAGGAGATAGAGGAGGAAAAAGAAGAGCAGTACAACGTTCTACAGGCTATAATGGAAAACACGGATTCTCAGCTCGTTTATCTCGATAAGGATTTCAACTTTATTTACGTGAACAGCGCATATGCTGAATCTGCCGGATATACCCGAGAGGAACTTCTAGGTGAAAACCATTTTGAACTCTTTCCCGATGAAGAGAATAAAGAAATATTCGAAAAAGTCAGGGATACGGGAGAACCCATAACCTATCACGACAAACCTTTCGAATATCCGGACGATCCAGAAAGAGACACCACTTATTGGAACTGGAATTTGGCCCCGGTCAAAGACGACGAAGGGGAAGTCCAGGGACTAGTCTTGTCTCTCATGGAGACCACGGAGAGGGTCAAACAGGAAAAAGAGATAAAAGAGAAAAACGAGAGGATAGAGTTCTTGAATTCATTGATCACTTCTATCAAAGACGTGAACGAACTGCTGTTGAAAGAGGAGGACTTCGATAGGATAGTAAGAGAGGTCCCGTCTATTTTATTACATACCAAGAAATTTACAAATATCACTCTTGCCCTATTCGAAGAAGATGATATTATGCGTCCGGTCTCTAACAGCGGAGATCACAAAAACAGGGCCTGGGAGCTAACGAGGGACGGGGAAGGTGATGCACCTGGCTGTGTTAAAGAGGCGCTGGAAACCCAAAAGAGAGCTATCGTCGAGGATATGGAAGTGTACTGTGATGGTTGCCCCTTTTCACATCAGAGGCCCGCACATCAAACCGCTGTCATCCCTATAAAAGGAGAAGGATTAATATTGGGGATGATACAGGCCTGTTACGAACCGGAGATAGAGATAGACGAGAGGACCCTTGAACTCCTTCATGATGTGGAGGAGGATCTGGCTTATGCACTTAAAGATCTACCTCCGAGTGAAGAATAGATCGGAGAACAAAATTTTTTATCTTCGAGATATACTTTCGGATCGATAGCATGATCGATGTAGATCTAGAAGAGATCGCGGATAAGATAGTGAACAAATGCATGAGGGTAGAGGAGGACGAGGTTATCATGGTCAGCGGGGGTATACATAACTTTGAACTGGTGGAAGATATCGCCGTGAACATAAAGAAGAACGGCGCCTTCCCCGTGACGAGAGCTAGTACGGAGAGACTTACAAGAAAGATGACCGAGGAAGTGGATAAAGATATATTGGAGAAGACTCCCGAGCACATGATAGGATGGTTGGATGACGTAGACGGTAGAATAGGTTTGGATTATCAGAAGGATCCTAGGGTCCTGCAGCAGCTGCCCGAGGAAAAGATCGGAGCTCAACGCAAAGCCAGGAAACCGATACAGGACAAGGTCAACGAAGAAAAGATAAGATGGACCGGCATAGGTTACCCGACCGAAGAGAAGGCCGAGATGTACGGTATCGATTATGAAGAATTCTGGAACATGTTCTGGAAGGCCATAAACGTGGATTACGACGACATGAGGAAAAGGGGTAAGAAGTTAGCCGAGCCGTTGGAAGAAGGTGACAAGGTCCATATCACGTCGGAAAAGGGGACCGACCTGGAGTTCTCTATCGGAGAGAGAAACATAATCGTTGATGACGGCATTATTTCAGAGAAAGACAAAGAAGAGGGTTTCGTCGGCAACAATCTACCGTGCGGCGAGGTGTTCTGCGCTCCTATAGAGGACACAGCGAACGGCAAGGCGTTCTTCGACGTGGCCTTCTACCGAGGCAACGAGATCAGAGGTATCGAAGCCACTTTTGAAGACGGAAAGCTGGTCGAGGCTTCGGCTGAGAAGAATGAAGAACTGTTCCATGAAGTCATCGAGAACGCTCACGGAGATAAAAGGCGAATCGGCGAACTCGGGATCGGTATCAACCCAGAAGTACACAAAGCGATAGGATACACGATAACCGACGAAAAGATAATGGGAAGTATCCACTTAGCTCTGGGCGAGAACAAGATGTTCGGCGGTGAGAACGACTCCTCCCTACACTGGGATCTAGTGATGCTCGATCCGTCCTTCGAGGTGAACGGGAAAAAGATCATGGAGAACGGTGAACACCTGGTCTGAACCCCCGATCCCATCACAAAGTTTTTACCTCCGCTAAGCCCTATTTCACTAACCATGGATCGAGAAGTGCTCAAAGACTATATCCGCGAGAGAGTGGATTTTTCACGGACCGACCAGAAAAAAGGCGTTCCGATGCCGCCGGTCCAGAAAGGAGTACCAGAACAAGCGGAACTGGTAGACCTGCCGGACCCGGAAAGTCTTGATATAGACATCGGCCTCACTGAAGCTATATCGAACAGGAAGTCGAGGCGCTCTTTTACGAACGATTCTTTAGAACTGGAGGAACTGTCATTTCTTCTGTGGGCGACTCAAGGAGTCCGTGATATAACCGACTCCGGACGCGCCTACAGGGTCGTACCTTCGGCTGGAAACCGTCACGCTCTAGAGACCTACATAGCCGCTTTTCAAGTTGAAGGATTGAACGAAGCTATCTACAGGTATCTACCTCTGGAACATCAGCTGCTGAAGGTTACAGAATATGAAGATATGGGCAACAAAGTCGCTCAAGCTGCGAGGGGACAATCTTTCGTTGGGAACTGCGCCGCGACCTTCATCTGGACCACCATACCTTACAGGATGGAGTGGCGGTACGGAGAGGCGTCCTACAAGGTCATCGCCATAGACGCGGGTCACGTCTGCCAGAACTTGTACCTCGCCGCAGAAGCAATAGACGCCGGAACATGTGCTATAGCCGCCTACGATCAGGATCTGATGGATTCTCTGCTCGAAGTCGACGGGAAGGACGAATTCACCATCTATCTGGCTCCGGTGGGCAAGAGACACTGAGCCTCTCCAGGGAAAAAGTTAATTATCTTGGATCAGATACTATCGACGGGAGTGGTCAGAAGATAGAAAAAAGTAGAACTGTCTTTATCTGGAAATTTTAAGAATATCCTGACCCTTCTGACCTATAAGTGATAATATGGAGTTGAAAGATAAGACCTGCATGGTGACGGGTGCTAATTCAGGGATAGGTAAGCTCACCGCCGAAAGGTTCGCGGATAGAAAAGCCAAAGTGATAATGCTCTGTAGAAATAAGGGGCGGTGTGAGAAAGCCAAGAGAAATATCATCAAAACAACTCAAAATGAAGATGTAGAACTTCTACTCTGCGACCTCTCATCGATGAGTTCAGTTAGAGAGGCTGTCAAGACATTCAAAGAAAGATATAGCGAATTACCCGTACTCATGAACAACGCGGGTCTGATCTCCTCGAACAGGGAGATCACGGAGGAAGGAAACGAGAAAACGTTCGCCACAAACTACCTAGGCCACTTCCTCCTTACGTATCTTTTGATCCCAGTGATGAAGGACTCTCCAGCGGAAATAATCAACGTTACCTCGGGAGCTCATAAAAGCGGAAATCTAAACTTCGACGATCTACAGCTCAAGGAACCCTCTAACTTCAGCAGCTGGAGAGCGTATTCCAACTCGAAGTTGGCCCAGGTGATGTTCACTTACACCCTTTCGAGAAAACTGAAGAAACATCCTATATCTGTGAACAGTTTTCACCCCGGCGTGGTGAACTCTCATTTCGGGAACGGGACTTTTTTCACGAAGATATTCTACACGCTGTTTTTCTTTTTGATGAGAGATCCTGAGGATCCCGCCAAGGACATCGTTAAGATTATCACCGATCCTAAGTATCAAAACGTCACCGGGAAGTACTTTTCGAAGAGTAAGATGAAGAACTCTTCCAATGACTCCTACGATGTGAAAGCGCAGAAGAAACTCTGGAGAGAAAGTAAGAGGTTGGTAGGAGTATAGAATGCGGTTACTTTCTAATAGATGCCAATACTGTGAATACATCTAGAAATACGGTCGGTATATGCTTTAGAAACCTTCCCACCACAAACCTGTAAAAAACGTCAACTCTTTTCCTCGAATTCATAGAGCAGATCCTTGGCCAGGAGATTTTCAAAATAATTGAAATAAACGAACGTGATGAAAAATGTATTCACGAGAAAACCCGCGAAGTAGAAAAGGAACGAATATAACAGTATCTCGGGATCGAAAGTCCTCAGCGCCAATCTCAAGAAAAGCAGGATCGTCCCGAGTGTCAGGATCAAGCCCAACAATCTCGACCGAGCGCCTTCGAAGAGGTAGAAATCCGCAGCTGGCCCCGGGATTTTCACTCCAAGTCTCCAGTATATAAAAAGAGGTAGTACTATCACTGGGATAAAGTACGAAACAGAGGAGGCGAGAGCAAAGAGTTCAGTCAATGATCTTTCAGCGAGGAGCAGAGGATTCAAACTTATGTATATCGCTATGACCACCGCTAATATGGACTCCAAAAAGAAAGCACTCCTGAAACTCTTCCAGGAAAAACTGTCCTGGAAGGTTTCCTTCTCGATCGTTATCTCCGCGGTATCTAACGCCTTAGGGATATCGAAGATCCATGTAAGCGAACTTTGATAAGCCGTGCTCAAGAGATCCTCGTTCTCCTCTCTCGCTCCCGTCGTTCTTCTTATATCTTCGAAAATCTTTGGGAAGTACTTCCTCTGGAATAGCACTATGATGTTCACGAGCCCGAAGCTTTGAAGAAGGAGAAAAAGAAATCCGATCAAATAAGAAAAGAAGAATATGAAAAAGATGATTACTGACATAAAAAACGAACCGAAACCCGGGATGTACTCCCGCAAAATAGGGAGCAGAAAAGGCCTGTAAAGGGAGTAACCCAACACTAGAGTGAGAAGAGTCAAAAAGAAAGAGAGACCCAGCAAAACCTTCAGTACATCTTTAGTATTTATGAGGCCGCGTTTCCTATAAAATAGCATGGAAAATACCCCAATCACTAGGAATATCGTAACTAGACCGTTCAAGAGTGGGGTGACTAGATCGAATATATCTCCGTCCCACTGAGTTATAACGGTGTACACGATCCAAACAAAAAGTAGTAGAGTGAGACCGTAAAACAGTTTACGGACTCTATCGTCGTGTTCCCTTTGAACTTTCATCGACCGTAATCCCTCACCCATATTTTCATCTAGGGGTATGGGCGAGGATTCCTATTATAATTTATTGAATTTTGAAACATACACCCTCATCGAAAAAATATATATCTATCGACCTCATTAAAATCTCGAGTACAAAAGATGAGTTTAGACATATCGGACAGGACCGCCGGGATATTGGCTATCACTGGCGGGATACTACTTTCCCTCGGTGGCTGGATAGGGGTGATCAATCTCCTTTCGATATTCAGAGAGATAGTGGTAGAAGAGATGGGGATCGGAAATTCTTCTCTCGTTTTGATCTTCAAGGTCCTGATATTCTTCGCCGGGCTTGGAGGTATCTCTATCATCATCGGCGGTATTTTGGTTTTGAGAGATCAATTCGATATAGGTCGCATCTTGATACTGCTCGGAGTGGGGATCGGAGTGTTGGGGCTCGTTATATCGCTCGTCATCAACTGGTTAAACGGCTCACTCACCGACTTCTATGGTTATCTCTTTCATACTCTAGAAGGAATAGGTCTATTACTGTCGATACTGGCTTCTAAAGGAGCTAAGGTTTGAGCGGTATAGCGGTTTGATAGCGTCTTTTGGCCTCATCTCTTTTTTTATAGCAAGTAATGGGCCCTATCTCTGAATGGATCGAGTTGAAAAACTGACATTCTAACTCATACATCCTGATCGCCGCCGAAAACGACTTAAGAGCCAAAATCTTTAGATAGTGAAATCGGCATTAGGTGACCCAATATGTGCTCGAAGAGGTTAAAGATCAGAAAATTTGAAGGGACGGATTATACGGAGATAGTGAGATTAAAAAATCTCGTTTTTCCGTGGATAAATTTGAGTATTGAAGCTTTAAGGCACAGGGACGAAAACCGCGCGGAGAAATGTGAACATCAAAAGTATATAGCCGAGCTGGACCACGAAGTTATCGGATACGCCGGATACTCGCAGTCCGGAGTGTCCTACGAACCCGGGAAATTCAACATCAACGGAGTTATACATCCAGATCATCAGGCTGAAGGTTACGGCGCCGAGTTTTACCGACATCTCATGGAGGAACTGGAAGAACATGATCCAGTCGAGCTGTGGTCTCACACGAAGGAAGGCAAAGAAAGAGCGATCAGATTCCTCGAAGATAGAGGCTTTCAGGAGATAAGGAGAGTATGGGAACTGGAATTGGACGTGGACGAATTCGATGAAGAACCAGCAGGGTCTGAAGAATACCTAGAAGAAAAGGGCATCGCTCTAACGACGCTGGAAGAGGTCGGAACTACCGAAGAGAACAAGAGAAAATTCTACGATTTATTCGATAAAATAGCAAAAGATATTCCCGAATCCGACCAATATACCGGGATGGACTACGAGCAGTTCAAAAAGATGATACTCGGTCGTCCTATCTTCTCCTCTGAATGCAGTATCGTAGCGGTGAAAGATAACAGTTTCATCGGTCTGCTCACCCAATACCTGAATGAGAAAGAGAACGCTATCTATACCGGTCTTGGAGGGGTAAAGCGAGAACACAGGAGGAAAGGTATAGCTACGGCGATGATAGAAAAAGCTGTCGAGATAGCCGAAGAGAAAGGTATCTCCAAGATAAAGACTGAAAGCGATAATGAAGGCATACTTCACATAATCGAAAAGTTGGGTTTTGAAAAGAAACCGGGCGGGATAGAATTCAAGAAGGTACTCGAGGGGTGAAGACTACACTTATCGTGGTATAGACTTTCTTTCACAACCGTCAGGACAAGAAAAGATGGTCGTCAAGATGAGCAACTGATGATTTCTCTTCGTCGAAGACTACCATCCATCAATAGACCATATCCCCTTTCTTAACCGTCCCTGGACCAGGATATCCAACATCTATAAATATTTGAACAACTCTTGGATAAATATGTCGTCTTCAAAAGATGTAGTCATCGAAAGTATTGACGAGCTAGGATCCCTTCTAGCAAGGACCTACTGGATAGAGGAGGAGTTTGAGGAGGTCACGCAGTGGGATGCCTACACAACGGTAGAAGACAAATATCAGAAGCTCCTTTTCAGGTTATCTCACGAATCTGAAGGGCACAAGGCCTCCCTTAAAAGATTGATCTCAAACCTCGAAGGTTTGGATATGGAGACCATCAAGCAAAATTCACAAGCTCGTGAGGCTGTCAAGTTCAAAAAATACGATCAAGATGTGGAAATCTTGTACGAAGTGTACGAGAACGACGAATTAGCTCTAGACCTTTACCAACAGATATGTTCAAAGACATCTGAAGAATTCATCGAGGAGGTGTGGGAAGGAGATGATCCTGATGAATTTTTCGAAATACTTTCCGATATCATCAAAGAAGAGAAAGAACACATCGAGACAGTAGGTAAATACGCTCAGAAGCTCGGCCGTATCAAGTGAGTGAAAAATAGCTAATACATCGCGATGAAATCAAGTCTTAGTAATGTTGGACTTCGACTTTTGGTTCTGAGGAGTCCATCGCCATAATGAAGAGAAATCTTTCTGCTCTCGAAAAACTTTTATTATAAAGCGAGTTATGCATACATCGAGGAGGTATGATCATGCAAAAATTGAAAGAATTAGAGGGTAAGAAAGTTTTGACCGGAGACGGAAAATTGGCGGGCGAAGTGAACGACTTCACCTACCGCGTTAACAACATAGAAAGGATAGTGATTAAGATGAACAAGGACATCCTGGAGGACATCGGCGAGGACAAACCGCTTTTATCATCCGTTAAAAGAGGTCTAGCTATAGGAGAGATCAAGGCCTTCTCGGATAACGTGATACTGCACGAAGATCTGGACGATCTGCATCTGGATTTCGAAGAAGTTTCCGAAGAAGATCTCGTCTCCTCTCTCAGGGGGATGAAGATAAACGACAGTGGAGGGAGAGATGTGGGGAAGGTAACTGACATCCTGATAGATATTGAGAATTGGAGTCCACCGTCACTCCTTGTAAAGCTGAACAAAGATATACTCGAAACGTTGGATGTGGAAGGGTCTCTGCTCTCTAAAACCGAACTGGCTATCTCCATGACCCACGTGGACGAGATAAGCGACTGGATCATTTTGGACAAATCGGCGGACCAGATGGGAGAGATCATCGAAAAGGAACCGGTGAAGAAGGTATAAAATCTCCCTCTTTCCAATCTTGATCGCTTCCTTCGAGCTAAAGATGTAAATCAAAACTCAGACGGAAAATATCATACCAGTTTAAGACCCACCCAGTAGAATACTGCGAGAGTGATTATCCCTCTGAACGCGCCGGCGATGATGTTGATTATGGTGAACCATTCTCTATCCATACCTTCCCCTCTTTCCTCCGGATTGAGCAGAGAAAAGAGATAAATAGATATCGAGTCGATCATCAAAGGTGTACTCAGAACCGCCAAAAGGCCGTAGTAGCCGTACTTCTTTACGAACCATTCACAGTACTCTATGATCTTTTTGATGAACCTGTTCTCCGTGGAAGTGTACTCCTTTAGTTTCATTCTAGCGGATGTACTGATCTCGAAGACGATGAACCCTCCTATACCCTTTCCTATCGCTAGTATAGCGATCAGTATGACGGGGTGGATATGGTAATTGAAAAGTCCTATCTCCACTGGGATCGGGAGTATGACCGCAGCTAAAATAGCATAGATAAGAAAGAGGATCGAATAGGCCAGCGGATCTGTTGCCAGATTCGTCAATATACCGATCAGGTCCATCCGTAAAGAGGAGATGCTGAAGGGTTAAAAGGATTTTTGTTCCGCTCCATTATCATGAGGAAAGGCCGCCGCGCCCGGTCGTCTCGAGTTTCGAACAAAACTGTTAAATAGGATATTTTCATTGATTGTACACACATCCGGCACAAAAAACATGCCGGATGTACAAAAAACGGAGGAAAAACGTGTCTGAAACCGAGAGAGTTAATGTCCGACTCCCGAAGAGCTTTCTGGAGAAGATCGACTTTCTGGTCGAGATGGACGATTTTTCCTCTAGATCTGAAGCTATCAGGATCGCCGTGAGGGACATGTTATATTATAGGGTCGATCTGGTAGCTGAAAAGGTCGAAAAGATGGCTGAGCAAGAACAGAAGATGGCAAAAGCCAAGGCTGTCAGGGAAGAATATCTACAAAAGTAGAAGAGGGATGGATGCACTCTAACCTGCTAGCCCCGGGCCCTTACGGGCTCATCTTTTTTTACCCCCTCACCCACCCATGGCCAATCGTAGAGTGTTCCTGACCGCGGGTGCCGCCCCTAGAACTATTATAACAAATTTCAGAAGATTCACCAGGATCTTTTTTTCATAAAACTCTTCTTTCAAATATACATCTAATGTGTACACGATCAACACGATCAAGAGCAATTTTATGGGAAATATTATCAGCGGTGTTCCAGCCCCTTGGATCAGCGCTTCGGGAAGAACGTGCTTCTCCGAGTATCCATATTCGGCTATGCCCCTGTAGGTGGAGGAAGCGTCGAACAGATGGGAGAAACAGAGCACTATATTCAATGGCTGACTAAACACCCCACAGCTTCTCTTCCGGTCCCCTCCGGAAAGACGGTCTATCGACCACAACACGGAAAAGAATATCAGCGTAAGAGCGGCTCCGATCCCCGGTATCAGAACGGCTTCGATCGGATTGGCGGACGGCAGTTCGATGATGTAATACAGATTGTAACCCAGCGTCAAAAGAACCGTCACCAGCCCATAAGAGAAAAGAAGGTATTTCTCATTGAAACTAAATAATTTTGATCCAAAACGATAGCATAGAAAAATTCCACCGAATATCACGAGTTGAAACAAGGCGAAGTAAGGATCAAGAACACTCCACGCGGATAAATAAAATATCGGGATGGGCAGCAGAACTAGAAGACGTGAAACCCGTTTTTTTCCACCTTCGAAATCGAGACTAGAGAGCCAAGCACCTATGATCAGAAGCGACAGAGCAGACATCCCTAGAACGATGTATATCAAAGGGGTTATCATGAACTTATCCAGTGGATGTTTGAACAGACCGACATCCTCTAAACTTCTCAGAGAGCCACCCAAAACGACCCAGGGGAGAAGGGAATAAACGAATTTTCTGTCTATCTCTATCTCAAAATAATCTATGATTTCATATATACCGAAAAAAGAGACGATGAGGGTGAGAGCATATCCGACGGTATTAACCGGATTGTATCCTGCAGAGACCCCGTTCACAGTATGGCCTTTAGCATCCGCTACTACCGGACCCCAAAAGTATCTCCACAAGAACTTCTCCCAAAAAAGTTCAGGCATCAAAAGAGAGCCTATAAGAAGAGCGGCCGGAATACCTACCAACAGGAACATCCAAACTTTCAGTTTATTGTCCCGGTAATATGAGACGATATCTTCGAATTCTTTCATTCCACGGTCACACTCTTAGCAAGGTTTCTCGGTTTATCTATATCCCTATCCAATCTGTAAGCGGTGTAATAGGCGATCAATTGCAACGCGACGTTGACCAGAATAGGTGAGAAAAGAGGTGAAGTCTCGGGGATGAAATATGAATAGTCAGCTAACTTTTTCACCTCCATGTCCTCGTCGCCGACGGCTATCACAGGGCTGTTTCTGGCGGCGATCTCCCCTATATTTCCCATCATCTTTTCGAAGGTGTGGTCCCTCACCGCTAGAGAGATGACTGGAGTATCTTCGGTCAAGAGAGCGAATGGGCCGTGCTTCAGTTCTCCTGCTGGGTAACCGGCTGCGTGAATATAAGCTATCTCCTTCAATTTGAGAGCACCTTCAAGCGCCACTGGATAGTTTATATTCCTTCCGACGAAAAATATGTCTTCCGCCGCAGCCAATGTTTCGGTGATCTCCTTTATCTGCTCTTTGTCATCCAAGATCCTCTCGACCTTTCTAGGCAGTCTCCTCAATTCGTCCTTGTACTCCTCTGCCTTATCTTTGCTCAAAACACCTCTTTTCAAGCCGAGTTCGATAGCTAGGAGATATAAGATTATCACCTGAGTGGTGAATGTTTTCGTAGCGGCTACACCTATCTCGGGACCGGCCTGGGTGTACACAACTTCGTCCACTTCCCTGGTGATAGAACTCTCCATCACGTTGGTGATCGCTAAGGTGGTGCACCCTCTCTTTTGTGCCTCTCTAGCGGCAGCTATCGTATCGAGAGTCTCGCCGCTCTGTGACAAAAGTATGGTGAAAGGGGTACTTTCCGAGGGAGAAGTGTACCTGTACTCGGAAGATACTTCTACGGAACAAGATATCTCCGCTAGTCTTTCAAATATGTATTTGCCCACGTAGCCGGCATGAGATGAAGTCCCGCAGGCTATGAACTGCACTGAATCTATATCGTACTGTGAAAGGTCTACGTCATCGAAGCTGGTAAGCCGACCCAAAATGGATTCGTGTATCGCTTTCGGCTGCTCGAATATCTCCTTCAACATGTAGTGCTCGTAGCCGCTCTTTTCCGCATCCTCGACATCCCAGTCGATCCTTTTCGTCTCTCTCTGGACTCGCTCATCTTTTTCATCCCATATCTCCACATTTTCTCTAGAGATGCGGGCGATATCGCCGTCCTGGAGGTACTTCACGTCTTTCGTGTGGTCTAGGAGTGCAGGAACATCTGAAGCTACAAAATTTTCTTCCGAGCCGACCCCCATAACGAGGGGACTCTGGTTGCGGGCCACGATCAACTCGTTCGAATCTTTTTTGAGCGCCACCACGGCGTAAGAACCGTCGATAGAACTGATGGACTTTTTGAAAGCTTCTAAAAGGTCTCCCTCGTAGTTCTCCTCTATCAGATGGACGATCACTTCACTGTCGGTCTCAGAAGTGAATTCGTGGCCTTTTTCGACGAGTTCATCTTTGATGGAGTTGAAATTATCTATGATCCCGTTGTGCACCACCGCGAACTTCTCATCACAACCTAAAAATGGATGAGCGTTCTTATCCGACGGCTTTCCATGGGTCGCCCATCTAGTATGTCCTATACCCGCATCGTTCTCAGGTACTTCGTCCTCCTCGAGATCGTCTATCCTCCCCTTCGTTTTCTGTAGATAGATGCCCTCCTCGTTTTTCACGGCGACGCCGGCCGAATCATAACCCCTGTATTCCAACCTTTTGAGTCCGCCGATGACCACCTTCCCCACGTCTTTCAGACCGGTATAACCGACTATGCCGCACATAATCTCACCTCATCACACCGCCTTCACGCCCGATTCTAAATTCTCCCTGATGGTTCTTCCGGATCTTATCTCACAATCTTTTCCAACTATCACTCCGGGTTCGACCGTCACACCAGATCCTATCAGAACGTCCTCGGCTACCATAACGCCTATCTTTTTGACCTCGTGAAGTCCGTCTTCGCCCTCGACCCTGGATGAAGCGGAGAAAGTAGAGAAATTGGTGCCCATCCGGACGCCTTCACCTATAACCGAGTCTTCTATAGTGGAGTTGGCTCCGATCGACCCTCCTCGCATGACAACGCTGTTCCGGATGACCGTGAAAGGAGATACCTTGGTGTTGTCACCTATGCTCGAAGAGGGCAGGATGCAGGCGTTCGGACCGATGTCACAGCCTTCCCCTATCACGGCGGGCCCTTCTATGAAACTGCCACCTCTTATCCTTGTACCTTCCCCTATACTGACGTCTCCCTTTATTATCACGTTTTCTTCCACCAGCCCGTTTATTTTTTTGTTCACGTCTGACAAGGCCGCGCTGTTCACGTGAAGCAGGTCCCATGGATAAACAGCGTCTATCCAGGTCTCGTCGGTCCTGATGGCTTTGACACTTTTTTCTTTCAGTATCTTTTGAATAACGGAGGGTATATCGTAATCTCCCTCTCCCATGGCCTCTTCTATACGCTCAAAAATCTTGGGAGGGAAGGAACATATACAGGTGGATATCAGGTGGCTTGGACTTCTTTCCGGTTTCTCTATCAAATTGTTGATCTCTTTTCCGCCCTTCTTCAAAGTGACGACACCGTACTTAGAAGGTGTATCGCTTTTGGTGATCAGGAGTGAATAATCCGCCATGTTCTTCAAGAGGTCAGATACGGTCTCCTTGGATATGACGTTGTCCCCCGGAAGTATCAGAAACTCATCTTCTATCTTATCTTTTGCCTGGTAAAGTGCGTGTGCGGTACCTCCGGAAGGGGGCTGTTTTCTCTGTATCACGTACTCGATATCCGCTCCAAAATCGTCACCGTCTCCAAAATATGACATTATCCTTTGTCTCCTGTAACCCACCACCATCACTATGTCGTCGATGCCGTTCTCAACCAGCGCTTCGACAACGTATTGCAATATGGGTTTGTTCGCTACAGGGATCATAACCTTAGGTTCCGTAGCGGTGAACGGACGGAGTCTAGTACCTTCCCCGGCGGCCAAGACAACAGCTTTCATGGGGTTGTATCAGCGTGGCTCGATTTAAAGATTTTGTTTTCAGTCAAAAAAGTGGTTTCCTTTATATATATCGCGGGCCTTTTCGGCTTGGACTGTAGAGACCTATCTTTTGGATCGTAGACGTCCTCTTCCATAGAACTCAGAATAAAAGGGTAGATTTGAAGCCTTTAGAATCGGCCAAGCGATCTTGAGACCACCGAAAAACTATTTTGTCATGCTTCCATCTTCAATAAGATGACCGACTTCATCGTATTAGAAGGCATAGACGGATCGGGCAAATCCAGTGTCGGAGAGTTCATGAGCGAAAAGTTCGACAAGGTGTATCTAACCCGGGAGCCCTCCGATTCGGAGCCGGGTGAACTGGCACAGAAGATCGCAAGGGACGACACTTCCCCCTTCATGGACCTATTTTTGTATCTGGCTGATAGGGCTCAACATACGGAAAAGATCAGAGAAAAGTTGGATGAAGGGTTCGACGTGATCTGTGATAGGTATTGGGGCTCGACAGCAGCTTACCAATCCGCCCACGAAGAGATAGATCTGGGGTATTCGTTAGAGATCCAGAAACCGTTCATCTTAAAGCCTTCGATGACTTTCCTTTTGGATATAGATCCGGAGATATCTTTGGGCCGGATCTCCGATCGAGAGGAGAAGAGCAAGTACGAGAGGTTGAATTTTTTAAAAGATGTGAGGAACAATTACCTTAAAATCGCAGAAGAACACGATTGGATCATCATAGATGCGAATCAAGACCTAAAGGACGTCAAAAAGAGCATCGAAGAAAAACTTGGAGAGCGAAATTAAAAGAAAGAGGGTTTTGTGAAAGGGTTTTCTTTTTTTCAACGGTCACGGGACTTACATTCCGCCCAATCCGGGTGGCATTCCACCGCCACCGGGCATTCCGCCGGGACCGCCTGGTCCACCGGCTGGTGGTCCGCCGCCTTCTTCTTCGCCTCCTTTGGAGGCCACCACATCGTCTATCCTCAGTATCATGTTGGCTACTTCGGTGGCGGATTCTATCGCCTGGGTCTTCACTCTCAGCGGCTCGACGACTTTCGCATCGAGCATGTCCGAAACTTCACCACTGATTATCTCTATGCCCTCGTTCTTGAGTTTCTCCTTCTCGTGGGCCGTGTTCAATTCCATCAGCACGTCGATTCCATCGATACCGGCGTTCTCCGCTAATGATCTAGGTATGATATCCAGCGCGTCTGCAAACGCCTCGACGGCCAGCTGCTCTCTGCCTTCGATCGTTCCCGCGTAGCTTTTCAATCTGTTGCTCAGTTCGATCTCTACCGCACCGCCGCCTGGTAATATGGCGCCGTCTTCTATAGCGACCGCTGAAACCTTCAAGGCGTCGTGTACTGCCCTTTCCAGCTCATCGACCACGTGTTCCGTTCCTCCTCTCAGCAGTAGGGAAACGGCTTTTCCTTCCGCGGCATCTTCGACGAACGTCATGTGGCTGTCTCCGACCATCTTTCCTCTCACGGAACCGGCTTTACCTAGGTCCGCGGATTCTAGATCAGATAGATTAGTCACAATATTTCCGCCTGTCGCTCTAGCGAGTTTCTTCATGTCGGATTTCTTGACTCTCCTGATCGCGAAGATACCCTCTTTAGCGAGGTAGTGCTGTGCCAGGTCGTCTATACCTTTCTGGCAGAGGAGCACGTTCGCGTCGGAATCCTTCACCTTTTCGACCATCTGCTTTATACTCTCTTCTTCCTGGTTGACGAACTGTTCTAGTTGATCTGGATCGGTTATCTCTATCTCCGCATCGACTTCGGTCTCCTTTATCTCCAATGCTGAGTTGAGAAGCGCGATCTTAGCGTCCTCTACCTCGGATGGCATGTTCTCATGCAGTCTTTCCTTGTCCAACAGTACGCCGTTGATCATTTCAGTCTTATCGACTCCCGCTCCAGCTTTCTTCTCTACCTTGACGTTATCGATGTCCACGGTGTAAGTACCGTCCTCTTTTTCAGCCACGTGCCTAACGGCATCTACGGCCAAGTTGGACAGTCTTTCTTTTTCTCCTTCTATGGCTTTACCCGTCATCGCTGTCATGGCGATCTCATGCAGTTTCTCCTCGTCCTCTATGTCGAGTTCTATCTTGCTCTCTTCCAAGATCTCTCTAGCTTTCATCGAAGCCAATCTGAAACCTTTAGCTATTACGCTGGGATGAACATTCTGCTCGATAAGTTCTTCAGCATGTTTCAAAAACTCTCCAGCTAAAACAACTACGGTGGTGGTTCCGTCACCACATTCGTCGTCTTGACTTTCGGCCATCTCCACTGCCATCTTGGCGGCGGGATGTTCTATGTCTATCTCATCCAGGATCGTGGCGCCGTCGTTGGTGATGACAACGTCTCCGAGACTGTCCACCAACATCTTGTCCATCCCCTTCGGACCTAACGTGGTCCTCACAGCGTCGGAAACGGCTTTAGCGGCTGCGATGTTGTTCTTCTGTGCGTCTTTTCCACTTTCTCTTTCCGTGTCTTCTTTCAAAAGCAATATCGGTTGATTTCCCATCATGTTTGTTCACCTTATAGTGTGCTGTGATGATTGAGGTTCTATATAAATGTTGCCCTGCCAAACGCTGCTGAGATACCCTCAGATGATGTTAGACATTAAAGGAAGATTTTCCCCGTGCCTTCCTTTATCTCTAGCTACAGAGATGCGTTTTTACTCTGGCGGTGGCTGTTGATACTGCTGAGGAGGTTCCTGCTCGTCTTCCTCGCTACCCAATACTTTTATGACGACCACGATTATTATCACTAATATGACTATGGGGACTATGATCGAAATTGCGATACACAGCATGCTCCCGGCCCATACTTTTTCCAAAAGATCTTCGTCGACCTCTCCGCTATCGCCGCTATCACCGCTATCACCGTTTTCGTCGCCATTGGTCGGATCTTCGGCCTCTGGTCCCGCAACGTCTACATAATGTTCTCCTTCTTCTCCAGTGTCTATCCAATCGTGAGTTTGGGCATCGGTTATACTCAAAGAACTGGGATTACCAACATCTTCGGAGGAAAAGCTCGCTTCAAAAGTACTCGTACCGAAGCCTGAAGGCTCTATAGACATTCCTCCGTTGGGATATTCGAGGTAGCCAGTTCCCTGCGTGTACATTACCTCGTAAGAATCACCATTTCCATCTTCTAGGGAGATCGAGTACCATACTTGAGTATCCTCCTGGATAGTTCCTTTCACTTCTAATGAGGTGACTATCTCTCCACCGCTTTCTGTTACCTCCACTTCAATTATATCGACGTCCGGTCTTTCGACACCTTCTACCCAGCTCCATCCGGAATCAGTCTCTTTATAATAAAAAAGATCATCTTCCGAGTCCGTGATCGTATCCTCGTACTGGGCGCTTGCAATAACCGGGCTTAATAGTACCAACGTTATCAGCAAAGTTGCCGCTACATACATTATCCTTTTCATCTTATCAGCCTTCCTGAGCTATTCTAGAGACTGATATAACTTGATACTTAATAAGTCTGTCTATTTACATATAGAAATAAATTAAGAATCTATATATAAGGATAAAAGGTTTTTGAAGAGGAGATTATGTATCTCCTCTAGGGCCGCTAACGAACTCAGCGTAGCAGATAGAAAGAGTCCCAGTTGCTAGCAACGATCATCTCCGTACCGTCTTCGTATTCAGCGTACACTCTCAACTCGGTGAAGTACTCGCCTTCGGGATAATCCGGAAATGCTGGAGATTTTCTTTCAGGGTGATTAATGGTATACTCGCACTGCCCTTCACAACCCTCTAGGGTTACTTCTCCAGAATCAAACTCTTTTGTTTCGCCGTCCATAAACACCGTCGTGTTCCATTCGAACCGATATCGTTCGGGTGTTTCTCCATAGGAGACCACTCTACTGTAGGTCGCATTCACACTTATCGGTGGTATGCTCTTCGTAGGCTTGGTCTCAACATCTACGGTACCTATTTCGAATCCGAGCGTTTTGTTCGAGCGTACTTCTGTGTCTTCCTCTCCCTGTGCTTGGAGCGCTGCTGTCACTACGGCCCCAGTGGCCAGCAATATGACCATGATCGTCGCCATCAGGAGTCTTTTTTTAGCCATTTTTAGTTCCTCCTAAAAGTAGTTAAAGCTATCTTGTATAAAAAACTTATCGTTTAGCAAGGCTTATACTGTGTAGTAAAGCTAAAACTGTTAAGATGACATCTTAATGATGAGAGAACATTCAAGGGAAGGGCGTTTGAATGCCACGAAGGCAAAAATCATAAATTTTTTATTCCAAACAATGCATTAAGAGATATGAATAAAGTTTACACTATCGGCTACGAGGGAAAGGATATAGATAAGTTCCTTGAGCTCTTGGAAGAGAGAGGAGTCAGCCGGTTGATAGATGTCCGGTCCAGTCCCAGGTCACGCAAAGAAGATTTCAATCAAGAAAATCTGAAAGACGAGCTCTTCCAGAAGAGCATCATGTACAAACATCTACCGGAACTGGGCGGTTTAAGAGAAGATTACGAGGAAGTCATGGAAGGAGAAGATTGGGAGGATGGGTTTGAAGAGCTCAAAAAGTTAGCCAAAGAAGGAAAAACAGTATTGATGTGTTTGGAAGAAGATCCCATGAAATGCCACAGGAAGTATATAGCGGAGGAGCTGGAGAAGGAGGGATGGGACGTCGTACATATAAGTGAAGGAGGAGCCTGGAAAGAAAAGAGTCTAGACGATTTCTGACCTTTTTCAGATCCTTTTCATAAGACTTATTAACTACTATGGGCTAATCTAGATAAGATGGTGGCACGACCAGAAGACTACAGGAACGAAATTGATTTCATCCAAGACGTTGTGAGCCAACATTTTCCGGTATATAAAACGGAAGTAGAGTTCGACATAGTTTCCGTTTATGTGAAGACTAGAGTCGATGAAACTCTAGAGGATGAATTCGATGAGTTGAGGAAAAAATTGGTTCCTCAAAATTTCGTACCCTACCTCGTAGAGGAGAACGGAGAACACGTCATCAAGGTCAAGATGCAGGAAGATAAGAGTTTTCGGGGCGTCAAGGCGAATATCGTGATGCTCTTCATAACTCTCGGCACTACGCTTATAGCCGGAGCATGGTGGTGGTCGTCTTATGCCCCTGCCGGAGGCGGCATGCTCACGCTTCACAACCTCTCCCGCGGGGCGTTATTTTTCACACTCCCTCTGATGACCATCTTGGGTACTCACGAGATGGGTCACTACCTCATGGCTAGATATCACGGTATAAAAGCGTCTCTACCTTTCTTTCTACCGATGGCGCCTCCTCTAGGCACTATAGGGGCGTTCATTAGCATCAGAGAACCGATACCCGACAAAAAATCTCTATTAGACGTGGGTATAGCTGGTCCTATCGCGGGATTTGTAGTGGCTGTACCGGTTTCCATCATGGGTCTTTATCTGGCCGCTACCACTACTCCCACCGCGCCCATACCCGAAGAAGGATTGAGGTACATGTGGAACTTTCCGGTCATAATGAGAGGATTGAGCAGGTTGATACCCTTACCTCAAACGGAGACCATACATCCCACCCTGTTCGCGGGCTGGGTCGGTTTTTTGGTTACCGGCTTGAATCTGATCCCTGCTTCCCAGCTCGACGGCGGCCACGTTGTTCGTTCCCTTTTCGGTGATAAGTCAAAATATGTAAGTTATATAGCCTTCGCGTTCTTCATCATCGTCGGCATAACCTTGTACCTTGGCTGGTTGGTCTTCGGGGTACTTATACTCTTCTTAGGCGGGGTGAAGCATCCACCCCCTTTGAACGACATCACGAAATTGGATAAAAAGAGATTAATTGTAGGGGGCGTCGCTATATTGATATTGTTCGTGAGCTTCCATCCCGTCCCTGTGGATCAGGAGAGATTCAGCTACGGTTACGAGGTGCGTTTGGAAGACGAACCGGAACAGCAATTGATGCTAGATGAGTCTTACAACTACACTATCACTGTGGAAAATCAAGCTAAGAACGTCGATGTAGGGGACGGGATCGATTACGAGGTTAATTACTCGCTGTCAGATCAAGCTTGGAACTCGGAGCTCTATGAGTGCGCAGGGGAAGAGAACGACGAAGAGCAATGGATCGCTGTGGGAAATGAAACGGACTTAAAACTGGATATCGATGAAAACCGGACTTACAGGTTGTATATCAGTCCAACTGCAAATTCGTCCATGAGGAATGAGATAACTTTCGAAGTCACCACAGAAGTGACCGAAAGTACTCTTATAGAGAAAGTGGACATGGTCTCGAAGATAGGTAATGGTTTCGATGCGGAACCGTCTGATCAGTACTCTTTGGTCGAAGAAGGTACGGCCGCCTTCGACTTCTCACTGCTGAACCGCGGACGGAACGACTCCTACGAGGTGAAGGCGAAAGAGATTAGTGGTGAGAATTGGACCGTCGATTTTCTATCTGGTGAAGATGAGAAAGAAAATCTCACCCTTGATCACATCGGTCTTGCTCAAGAAGAGGAATTCACCGCGGTGCTTTCCGAAAACGATACACACGAACCGGAGGGAAACCTAACCGTGGTCACTTTCAAAGTTATAATCGAATCACAAAATACATCTGAAAAACAGGAGTTCGAGTTGGCCGGTATCAAGATCAACGAGTAGGCTTTTTGAACACGGTAAAATTTCTATCTAAAGAGCCGTGGACCTTGGTCCTGTATCTTTCGAGAAGTTCTAGATGTTCTTCCCCCATCGAGATGTACTCCTCTTCAGGGAAGATGGCTGCGAGGCGGCCTCCTTCCTTCAATCTTTCCGCCGAAGCCTCGAACAGCCTCTGGTAGATAGACTTCAGGTCTTCTTTAGAAGTGGACGAGGCTCTTCCGTAAGGAGGATCCGTAGCTACGATCTCGATATCTTCAGGGATGGTCTGAGAAACGTCCCCTTCTTTTAGCTCGCACTTCACATCGAATTCATTAAGATTTTTTTCACAGCCTTTTATCATCTCTGGATCTTTATCTCCACCCGAGACTTCCAGTCCCATTTTGCCGCCTTCTATCAGCAGACCTCCTGTCCCACAGAAAGGATCGTGCAATCTAGAGGACCTAGAAGGTCTAGCCAGGTTGATCAGCGCTATTGTGAACCACGGCTTCAGAGATATCGGTGAAGAAAACGGCCTGTTCTTCACCTGCCTGCCTCTCAATTTTTTCCTATCTACTTCGTAGATCTTCTTTCCGAGGAATAGATCTGTCGAGACCAACGCAAATATCTCATGGTCAGGACTCTCCAAGTCTATAGAATTGGTCCCCGAGATGAGATCACCCAATTCTTCCCTGATCTTCTTGGTATCCGTTTCGCCACCTTTGACCTTTTCCGTCCTGACGGCTATACTACCTTCAGGGAACTCGTGATCCTCTAAAAGCCCTGAAAAATCATAACCGTCTTCAGAAGTGACAGCTATCAAGCGATGTACTCGATGGGTGAGTCCCAGCCGGGAGAACAGTTCTTCCGGTAGAGATTCGACTTCTACAGCGAAAACGCCCTCTTCAAAACGTAGCTCTTCGTACTCAAAAGAAAGGCCCTTCAACCCACCCGATATCTCGGCTTTAGCTAACTCATAATGCGGTCCCACCAGTTCAAAAAAGAGTCGCGGCATCGTTCTTAGACAGTTTTTAATCCTTACCTTTTCTTTTCTGTATCTTTTCCTCTAGTTCTTTCTCGTCGACCGTCTCTACGTGGGCAACTTCGCCGTCTATTATCACCGTAGGTATATGGGTTATGTCGTGTTCGTCGACTTTTTCCGGCACGTCCTTCGCTCTCAGGTAGTTTACGTTCACGTCGTCGTTAAAATCATCTATCACTCTTTCCAGCGCCTCTCTAGCCGGAGGACAGTCCGGGCAGGTATCCGAGTATATGAAGTCTATCTCCACTCTTGGATTTTCTTCCGATGTCATGGTTGGTATCACTACATACGGGTGGTTTTAACTTTTTCGTTCGTTTTTCAGCGCTTCCCACTCCATTTAAAAGGTTAAGGTTAAATATGACCATGTTATCAATTGTGTTGAGCGAAAGACCAGGAGGAAGTAAAATTGAATGAAAATTCAGAATTTATTTCGGAATTGACGGACAACGATCACGAGGAGTTCATCGAAGGTAACGAACAAGTGGTCCTAGATCTATGGGCCACCTGGTGCAATCCCTGCGTGCAGATGAACCCCCTCATAGAAAACCTCGCGGAAAAATACGACGGCGAAGTCAAATTTGCAAAGGTGAACATCGAAAACAACGGCGAGATCCCCTCTAAATACGGCGTCCAATCACTTCCGAGCTTTCTATTCTTCAAGGACGGAGAACTTATAGCCAAAGAAAGAGGAAAGCTTAACGAAGAAGAGTTCGAAGAAAAACTCCAGGAGAACTTCGACATCTAAAGGTTACCGCTGTCCATCTCTTTTATTGAACCTTTCATCTCCTCGTACCAACTTTCGACACAGGCTAGAGCTTCTTCTTTTATCTTATCTAAGGGTCTCAATGAATATTGAAAGTAATATCCTCCGTTCCGGATGGTCTCTTTTTCTTTGTACAACAGCCCGCACTCGAAGAGCTTTTCCAGAGAACGGTAAGCCGTACTCTGGTCCTTGTCTATCTTCTCGGCGATCTCGGAAGAGGTCAGTTCATCCTGTTCCAAGAGTACTGAGAGTATCTTCTTATCCAGATCGGTCAGATCATAGAGGCATTCCATCACGTTATCGCAGTCTATCTCCCCTGGGCGGAGTTCCGGCGACATAGGATATCACTAGGGCGTAAGGGCGTAATCATACTTAACCGTTTTGAGGATTTGAGGCGTAAAATTCAAATCCGATTAGATTTTACTCTTCTACAGGCCGCAGTAACTCAGATTGGGAGAGTGCCACGCTGAAGACGTGGATGTCGCCGGTTCAAGTCCGGCCTGCGGCACTTTTTGGTTTTGATCCCATGCATCTGACGAAAGAGGAAGAGAGGATACTCGAGGGCGAGGAAGGTGAAGCACCCGCTAAAGCAATGGAATTACTGCTAGCTCTCGGCAAGGTCTACGATGCGGACAGACTGATCCCTATCGAATCGGCCCAGATCGCCGGCGTTTCCTACAAGACCATGGGAGACGCGGGATTAGAATTCGTCAGCGATTTTGGAAAAAAGGAGGGAGCGGAAGTGAAAGTCAGATCGATGCTCAATCCCGCCGGCATGGACTTAAAGAAGAAAGGGTATGAGCCGGCAGAATTCAGAGAAAAACAAAATGAGCTCATCGAAGCCTATCAAAAGATGGGTATAGAATTGAGCTGTACATGCACGCCTTACCTTGCAGGGAACAGACCGAAAAAGGACGAGAACCTGGCTTGGAGTGAGAGTTCGGCGGTATCCTTCGCCAACGCTGTCCTGGGAGCTAGGACCAACAGGGAGGGCGGTCCCTCCGCTCTGATGGCCGCTATCATTGGGAAAACGCCCCACTACGGGCTGCATATAAAGAAAAATAGAAGACCAGATGTAATATACGAAATCGAAGACCAGAACGTACCCCCTTCGCTCCTCGGGTACTTGGCCGGAAAAGACGTTGGAGAAAAGATACCATATTTCAGAGGAGTGGACTACTCCGAAGACGAGCTGAAGAGTTTGGGAGCCGCTATGGCCGCCACCGGTTCCGTAGCCATGTATCATGTCGAAGCGATCACCCCTGAAGCCGATGATTTTTCTATCGAGGGTCTCGAAAGTATAGCCATCGACGAAAACGCTGTAAAGGATGTGAGGGAAGAGCTGAAAAGCGGCCTAGAACCGGATGTGGTAGTGATAGGCTGTCCCCACCTCTCCGGAGAAGAACTGAAGAAGGTGGCTAAACACCTTGAAGGGAAGAAAGAAAAGAAGGAAGGTCCTGATCTTCTCGTTTATACCAGCCGGAAGGTCCATGAAGAGTTCCCCGAAGCCGTGAAGACGATAGAGAGGTTCGGGAAAGTTATCACCGACACGTGCATGGTGGTTTCTCCTCTGGAAGAGAGATATGAAGTGGCCGCCACTAACTCAGGAAAGGCTTCCGCCTACCTGCCCAAATTGGCTGAACAGAAAGTGGTGTATGGAGATCTGAAAACCCTGATGGAGATGGTAGCATGATATTGAAGGGGCGGGGCATATCTTCGGGAAAGGCCGAGAGCGAAGTCGTGAAAGTGAACAGGAGAGTCTCATTCTTAGGAGACGTTGACCCGGAGACCGGGAAGGTGTTCGGTGAAAAAGATATTTCAGACTCGATATTCGTCTTTCCCGGTGGTAAAGGAAGTACCGTAGGTTCATACCTCATCTATCAACTCGAAAAGAACGGCACCGCACCCTTGGGTATGGTGAACAGAAGCTGCGAAACCATAGTGGCTTCCGGCGCTATAATCTCTAATATCCCTCTGGTGGATGGGATCGATATCGACCTGATCGAGGAAAACGATCTTATAAAGATAGATGGTGAAAAAGGCGAGGTTCGATTGAAAGGAGTGGAACTCCAGCCCGTCGTGACCGCTTTTCTTAGAAAAAAAGAGTCCATACTGCTTCTGAGGAGGAGCAGCGAGGTAGGAAGCTACGAGGGTGAGTGGGCCGGTGTCTCGGGATTTTTAGAGAAAAACGACCCCCTCGAGCAGGCGGAGTTCGAGATAAACGAAGAAACGGGTCTGGATCCAGAACTCGTATCGAAAGGTGATCCCGTCAGGGTCAGATATGAAGGAGAAAAGATGATATGGGAGGTCAATCCTTTCATTTTTGAAGTCGAAGGCGAGCCCGAACTCAACTGGGAGAACACTGACTATAGATGGGTTCGACCGGAGGAGATGAAGAAGTTGGAGACCGTTCCCAAGCTTTGGGATGCTTACCTATCGGCGAGGTGTGAAGATGAAAGTGAAGACGGAAGATAGAATAGAAGATATGAAAGCTGTTTGGATGGAGGAAGAAAGATCCGAGGTGAAGATGATAGATCAGAGGTTCCTCCCGGCTGAGCTGAAATTTTACACCGCGGGGGATTATAGAGATATACACTCATCTATAAAAAACATGATGGTCAGAGGGGCTCCTGCCATCGGCGTCACCGCGGCCTACGGCATGGCCCAGGCAAAGGTTCAGGGAAAAGATATGGAGAAAGCTGCAGAACACATAAAGTCTGCAAGACCTACAGCTTACGACCTTTTTTACGCCGTAGATCACATGCTCGATAATCTGGAAGAACCGGTAAAAGCCGCTAAAGAATACGCTGAAGACGTCATCGAAAAGTGCAGGAAGATAGGAGAGAACGGTGCCGGATTGATAGAGAGTGGAGATAACATATTGACTCACTGCAATGCAGGGGCGTTGGCTACCGTAGATTACGGGACCGCCCTGGCGCCCATGAGGATCGCGGGCCGAGAAGGCAAAGACATCCACGTATATGTAGACGAAACGAGACCCAGGCTGCAGGGAGCTAGATTGACCGCTTGGGAACTCTACAACGAAGATATCTCTCACTCGGTGATAGTTGACAACGCCTCGGGGCACTACATGTTTAGGGGCGAGATCGACCTAGTGGTCGTGGGGACCGATAGGATAGTAGCTAATGGAGATATAGCCAACAAGATCGGCACCTACGAGAAGGCGGTTCTAGCTGAGGAGAACGACATACCGTTCTACGTCGCGGCTCCAGTCACCACCTATGACGGATCCACCGAAAAGGGGACTGACATACCGATAGAGGATAGAGATGAGAGAGAGGTGAGAGAGATCAACGGCTCGCCTATCACGCCTGAAGACTCTCCAGTAAAAAATCCCGCCTTTGACGTTACTCCGGTAGAATACATAACGGGATATATAACGGAAAAAGGGGTTTTCTCACCTTCGGAATTGAAAGATATGTTTTAGAGAAGATATATCACGAAAAAATATTTAGCTTCTCTAAACCAAATAGGGTATGCACATGGAAGAAGAAGAATGGATCTCCGCGAGCGACATAGAGAAATTCGGATACTGTCCTCTGAGCTGGTGGGTGAGTCGAACGAAAGAGGAACCAGAGGACGAAAAACTGGAAGAGGGGGAAGAGGAACATAAAGAGTTTGGCGAAGCGTTGAAAGACGTGCAGGAAAAAGAGGACAAGTTGAACATCGTCGAGAACATAATATTGTTTTTAGCCGTCTCCGCCACGGTGATATCCGTACTTGGACTCACTTTCCTGTATCCTGAGACCGTATTTAGCACGATATTCATAGTTCTATCTCTGATATGGCTTCTCGCAGCGAGCTTCTTCTTGTTCATAACCGAAAGGCACGATGCAGAAACCAAGGAACCGACGCTAGAAAGGACCATCTTGATCTTTGCTATGGTGGCCACGATGCTCACTGGTTTCAGCTTCTCTTTCAGGGTGATCGATGATATACTGGCTCGAGTAACCCAAGTGGTCTCTTTATCGTGGTTGATAGGAGCCAGCTACTGGTTAAAGCATTCGTTCTCCTTGAAATCCGACGCCCAATCGACCAGAGAAGATCTCAGCGTTGACGAGGGCGAGATAAAGTATGTAGACGCTTTAGAAAAAGAGAGCGATATGCTGACGTCAGAAGACTACCGGATAAGGGGCAGGCCAGACTATATACTGGAAAAAGATGGCGACATGATACCGGTGGAGGTAAAAACGGGCAGAGTACCCCAGGGTCCCTTCTTTTCCCATATATTACAGATAGCAGCCTACTGTCTCTTGATCGAAGAGGACTTGGGTGAAAAACCTCCCTACGGTTTGATCCGATACGGTGAGACCGAGTTCGATATAGAATACGACGAGTCCTTGAAAAATCTGCTGATAGAGAAATTGGAGATGATGAGAGAGGATATCGAAACAGAAGATGTTCACAGGAACCACCACAGGGAAGGTAAATGTGCCAACTGCTCTAGAAGGGAGATATGTCCTGAATCACTGGCTTGAGATCACTTCTCTTCCTCCGATTTCTCCAATTCATCCATCTCTTCCAGCTTTTCTTTTATATCTGTAACATCTTTTCTCATCTGCAGCATCTCTTCCTCAAAAGTGGTGAATCCGCTGGCTGAAAATATACGGTGCGAGATGAACATCCCTATGAATATGGCTCCCACGATAGCTAATATAGAAATAAACACCAATAAAAATACCAGCGTGACGAAATGATGTCTGATATCTTGGAACTGGATCCAGCCCGTGATAAAACCAATCGCCAGGGCGCCGATGATGATGACCGCGACTCCTATCAGGATCAAAGAAAAGGGAAATTTTCTCATGAATCTTCATCCTCCATAGGGTTTAATGGCTCTATGGTTGGGAGGTCGTCCTTGGTTATATATTCTTTTTCTCCATCATAATATGTTATCCTATAAACCACCTCCTCCTCGTATTCATCTTCAGGTACCCCTTCATCGGGATAAAGCTCAAAGGTAGCGTTGAAATTGTATCTATCTTCCCCATCTCGAACGTAGACGTCCACTTCAAATTCAGGTAAATGCGTCGTATGTTCAGGACCGAAGCTGTTGTTCCAATGAAGTTCTTCACTTTCACCAGTTACCGTATCATTCAGGTATAGAGTGACCTCGTCGAACAGGACCAATTCCATAGCCCGGATGTTCATCACGGTCTCATTTTCTTTTTCCTCTGGATGGTGAACTATCAACTCGGGCAGATCCGCTCCAGGAGGGCTCGGGCCGTTCAAACAACCCGGGAAAGAAGCTGTCAATAGTAACACTAGAGTTATCGAGAGAGTTTTTTTCATCAGCATTTCAAGATATAAGGTGGTTAATTAAGTTTATCGAATCGATACAACTCGATTCACTGTGGATGATCTCTTTTAAATATTCCCTTCAATTTTCGAAGTAATCTGTGACGTCTTCAAGTAAGCTCATTATTTCTAGGTCCTGGGGACATACCTCCTCGCACTGGCCGCACCTGACACAATTCATGGCTTTCGATTCATCTTTCATCTTTTCGTCCCATATCTCTTTGTACTTTTCATATTCGTCGTAAATCTCGGCCTGATTGTACATACGGAAGTTCCTCGGGATCGCCACGTCGTTCGGGCATGGAACACAGTAATTGCACCCGGTACATTCGACCGGCGAAATCTCCCTGTATCTCTCCGCCACTCTATCGACTATCTCCAGGTCTCTATCAGAAAGAACGCCCACGCCAGATTTGGAGGCGTACCTGACGTTCTCCTTCACCTGCTCCAGTTCACTCATCCCGCTCAAGACCAACGATACTTCAGGTTGATTCCAGAGCCATTTCAACGCCCATTCCACCGGTTCTCTGTCTTCTTCCGCTTCATCCCAGATCTCTTTGATCTCCTCGGGCGGCTCCTTAGCTAATTTACCTCCTCGGAGCGGTTCCATTATAACCACACCCAACCCCTTATTTGAGGCGTACTTCAATCCTTCTCTACCCGCCTGGAATTCTTGGTCTAAGTAATTGTACTGTATCTGACAGAAGTCCCAATCATAGGTGTCGACTATCTCTTTGAAAGTGTCTAGATCATCATGGAAGGAAAAGCCAAGATGATCTATCTTTCCCTCCTCTCTCTTCTCTTTCATCCATTCAAATATATCTATATCTAGCGATTGGTAATTCTCCCAGTGCTTTCTGCTCAGGGCATGTAGAAGATAGAAGTCTATCTTATCGACATCAAGTTTATCCAGCTGCTTGTTCAATATCTCGTCAGGATCATCAGAATCCTCTACATCCCAAGAAGGCAATTTTGTCGCTACCTTCACCTTTTCCCTGTAACCATCCTTCAATGCCTTTCCGACCAGCTCTTCGCTTTCTTCATCATGGTAAGGCCAAGCTGTATCGACATAATTCACTCCTTTATCTATGGCATGTCTTATCATCTTGATGGCTTCGTCCTCTTTTATGTTTCCTCTATCATCGCCGTGATAGGGCAGTCTCATCGCTCCAAACCCTAAAGCGGAAGGTCTCCACTCCAGCTCTCCAAATTTTCTATACTCCATATTTCCACCTGTTCAATCTCCGAACTACATCAAAAGTCTTCCTTAGTTATATTTATACCCTTCGCGTGTTTGTGAGTGTATGTAAATTTTAGATTTAAAAGAGAAAACCCCTTTCATTTTTTTGAGGGGACCCTGAGTGCGATAAATACACTGAGTAGTAACGAGATCGATGGTCCGACCGTCAGCAGCTTTTGATGTCTCATATATGTCACTTCCTTCCTATCTGAAGGACCCGGGCCGACCGGACCCATCTCTACGGCGTTCGAAAATGAGTTTTTCCTACTTTAATATTATTGTATACCCAAATGGTCTCTATCATATAAAGTGTGGAAAAATCATAAACTATTTATCACAAATCACCAGTTATTAGTTATCAAAGCTAACCCCAATTCAGGGAGGTGATGAAGAAATGAAAAAAATCACCAAACTCTTATCGTTGCTCACCGCCTTTTTATTGATGGGAGCTGTTTTTTCAACTTTTACTTTCGCTAGAGCTGGGAATAACGACGCGGAGGTAGCCCCCGATCAGGGAGAAGGAAAGAGAAGACTATCTGAGACAGCAAATAAATCAGACCGATTTTTCCGATCTCCCTACGAGGAAGTTAACTGGAACAACATAGATTACTACAGTGGTAATTTTCATACCCATACAACCGAGAGTGACGGGGATTACGACCCCTCGGAGGCTATAGACATGTACAAGAAAGAAGGATATGACGCTCTAGCACTGACCGATCATAATACACAGACATGGGGGGAAACAACATATCCGTGGACCGATTATGGTAGAGACCCCGACGAGTTGAATATGGTCGCCGTCGAGGGAAACGAAATATCTACCACCCATCATATCAACAGTTTATTCAACGATTATAAAGGATTGACGTTTTCGGAAGACGAGGTATTTCAGGGGATAGGAGAGAAAGACGGGCTGGCAGTCTTCAACCATCCCAGCAGGTACGACGAGACCGTCGAGTGGTACGTCGATTTCTATCGGAAATACGATCACATCCTAGGTCAGGAGATATACAATAAGGACTCTAAAGATGATATAGGTCTGTATGATAATATCGTCCACGAGACGCTGCCGGAGAGACCGGTATGGCTGTACGGGAACGACGATATGCACGACGAATCTGATTTCGGCTGGAACAGAAATATATTCCTTCTCGAGAACTTGACGAAAGAGAACGTCAGAGAAAGCCTAGAGAGCGGCTCGACCTACCTATGGATACCGAACAATCGCACTGCTAAACCGAACATCGAGATCGCAGATGTAGAAAATACCGGTGACAGTATCGACCTGACGATCGACGGGGATGTGACCGAAGTGAATTGGATCACGTACAATCCGGATTCTCAGCAGAGCGAGGTCGTCCATCAAGGATTTAATATATCGACGAACGATACTTTAGAAGACTGCAGGTTCGTAAGGGCGGAGATCGAAAGCCCTGAAGGGAAAATATATACCCAGCCTTTCAGCTTCGTAACGCTATCTTTAGAATCTCCCGAGCCGGCAGAGGGAGCAGAACAGGTCCCTCTGAACAGCACCCTCTCCGTCGACGTCTACTCGGAGAATCACCCGACCCAGGTGGATTTTTACCTCGAAGGCTCTCCCGTCTACTCGGAAAAGGTAGGGGAGAACAAAACGGTAGAGACTGGGGCGGTCAATTTAAAACACGGGACGACCTACAACTGGACGGTCGAAGCGACCGACGACCAGAACAAAAATCGGACGATCACTTCCGTCTACTCGTTCACCACGTTCAAAGAAGCGTATTTCGATGTGAGTATAACGTCTCCAGCCGAGAATGAGAGCTACTTTAAGGGCGAACAAGTCCTCGTCAACTACACCGTCATGAATACAGGCGACGAGGCGGACACGCAGAATATAACTTTCTATGTCGATAATGAAGTCGAAGGATCGGAAGAGAACGTAAAAATCGAAGCCAATGAGACATATAAGGGGGTATTCACGTGGAACACTTCCGGTGCGGAAACCGGCGAACGTGAACTGAAGATCGCCAGCGGTAACGACTCCGACATGGTTCTGGTCAGAGTGCTCGAAAGGGCGCACTTCTTGGTGGATATTACCGGATATGACGAGGAAGTGACTCAGGGCGCTAAGATGAATTTAGAATACGAAGTCAACAATACCGGAGATGTCCCGGATACGCAGGACATCGTCTTCAAGGTCAAGGGGTCCGAAGAAAGCGTGTATCAAGATCTGACCCTGCAGGAAAACGACACCCATCAGGGAATCTTCACGTGG
>JAZKSH010000012.1:0-30095 GCA_036626195.1 Thermoplasmatota archaeon
ATTGTCTAAGGACCCAAAGTATATCGTGCCGTCTGAACCGATAGCTGGTGAAGAACTCACATTACCGTCCATGGTAAAGTTCCATTTTTCCGTCCCATCAGGGTTCACCGCATACAGGTGATTATCCAAGGCTCCAACATATATCGTACCGTCTGAAGCGATAGCCGGCGAAGATCCCACAGGGCCTCCCGTCTCAAAGCTCCACTTTTCCGTCCCATTCTCGGTATATACCGCGTACAGATTATTGTCTTTAGAGCCGAAATATATCGTGCCGTTCGTTCCGATGCTCGGCGAAGAGAACACTTGATCGCCTGTGGGGAAGGTCCATTTTTCCGTCCCATCCACGTGACTCGTGTTGTAAGGGCTCCTACTAGTGTTATTTTCATCACGACCAAAACACGGCCAAGGTGAATCCGCCAAGTCTGACGGTTCGGATTCACTTTCTACGCTTTCGTTAACTCCTTCTCCTGAAGCTGTCTCGCCGCCAAAAACTACCATTACTCCGCTGATAATCAGCAGGAGGCTGAGAGTGAGCACAAAAATTTTGCTTTTCATGGATGATCCTCATTTGTAGTATCGAGAGTATCTATATATATCTTAGGAAAAACTAGGGGGTGGACGTTAAAAATTTATCATATCTACAGGGTCAATAAATCAAATACAAAAAAACCCGATTTCTTCCGCTTAAAAAATCGTTCCCTTTACTCCCTCCCGGCCTTATTCACCACTGTTTTCAAGATTATCTACATACTGTTTCCAGTAGAAGATCATCATCTCCAAGTTCTCTTTCTTCCTGCCAAACTCGGCCTTCATAAGGTGATCGAGGAGTACCGCCATCTGCTCTCTATCTACCTCATCCGATAAGAGCTTCTTACCGGCTTCGCTCATACCCTCTTCTATCTTCCTATCCATTTTTTCGGTCAGGTCCTCTCTTATCCTCCCGATGAGGCTGTCCACTCTTTCGAGGTCTTCTGAATCCTGGGCCTCTTCAAATAAGCCCTTTTCATCTTCGAGATCCGATCCCGATTCTTCGACATAGTCCATTCTTTTTTTGATAGAATAAAGGTGTTTTTCGATCTCAGAGTCTTCTTCCTGCATGGAGCTAACGAAGTTAGATATCTCGCCGAAGATCTCCAAAGCTTCTCGATGATCCCCGATATCCAATCGACTTTCAATCTCTTTTGTGAAAACCTCGATCCATTTATCGCTCCACTCTCCGATACCGATCTCGTCTTTTTCACCCAGTAAATCTTTTACTTCGGACCTCAACTCGTTTTCCAATTTCTCCAACAGTTCTTCTTCGCCCTGTGATAAAACCTCGATGACCGCTTCATACTCCTTCTCTTTTATTTTCGCAACAGCCTCTTTAAGGTGCTGTTTGCCTATCTTCACTTCTATCCCGCTCTCCTCGACCAACATGTGCAGTTCTTTCAGATTCCCTATTTTTTCCTTGAGATGAGCGGTAGGATCGTCCATCTCAGAGACCTTTTCTCTCTCGAAGTCCTCCTCTTCTAGTTCCTCTTTCAGGTTGGACAAAAGTTTTTTAGCCAATTCATACAGATCCAGCTGGGTCGCTCTCCTGTATCGGGTAACCTCCTCTTTATAACTACCCGCATCGATCATGGCCTCATCGTCCAGTTCATCTATCTGGCCCTCGATCTCCTTTGCCAGGTTGGAGATCTCCTTAAGCTCATCGCCGGCCTCCTGGGCTTTTTTTATCAAATCTGCGGCCTTTTCCGGGTCATCCTGTTTTTTCGCCTGGTTTGCCTTGCGGAGGTATTCCTTTAACTTTCCCAACCCGAGTCCACTTCCCCGAAGATCGACCAATTTCTGTTTCGTTTCGTCGAACCTCTCCTCCAGCTGAGCGGTCATTTCTTTTTTCTCTAGTTCCAGCTCGATATCTCCCAACTCTTCTTTCAAAGCACCACACAGTTCCATAGCACCCTCGTGATCGCCCTTTTCGAACTTCTCTTTCGGTTCCTCTAACTTTTCTTCCCACTCGGCCTTATCGAGTTCGTCCTCTAGAGATTCGACCTTCTTTTCGACCTCCGATATTTCTGGTTTGAATTCCAAAAGTTGTTCACCCCTCTCCTTGAGAGACTTCAACTTTTCGAGCGTCTCTTCATCAGGGGAGCTTTCAGCCTTTTCTTTCAAGCTCTCGAAATCTTCCATGAACTCTTCAGAAAACACCTGGATTTCTTTATCTCCGCCGAACTCGATCATCTCTTCGATATCCTGTACTACTCCTGATATCTTTTCGTCCAATCTTTTCGTGCATTCCTCTATACCTTCTTCGATCTTCTTCAACGACTCTTCAAATTCGATAACGGCGTCCTCGTACTTTCCCTCTTTAAAGTACTCCTTCCCCTTTTTGATACTGCTCTCGATATCATTGATATCGAGGTCATCAAAAAGCTCTTGATATTCTTCAAGCTCTTGTTTTCTGGATTTCACTTCTTTCAACGTATCCGATACCTTTCGGATGATATCCTCGTGGATCACGTACTCCTCGAGCGCTTCGACTCCCTGCTCGATCATCCCTTTATCCCCCAACCTTTTCGCTTCGGACATCGATTCCTCGATCCCGATCAGATCGATCACTTCATCTGATAGAATCTCTGAGAGTTCTTCAACCTCAGATAATCTTTTATTTATCGTATCTTTAGTAGCTTTCTTCTTTTCCAACCTCTTCTTCTCCCACTCTAACGCGTACCATATGTTATCCACCCATCTTCTGACCTCTTTGTAATTACCTTCTTTACTGAGTTTTACAGCTTCTTTGAGATCCTTTTTTGTCCTCTCGACTAGTTCCAGCCTTCGCTCGACATCCGCTTCTTTTTCATCCTCTTCCCCTTCTTTTAGTGCTTTGAAACGCCCCTTAAAATCTTCCAGTCGTGAGTCAACTTCTGAGATGATAGAGACCCTCTCCATAACCCCTTCAAGCTTCTCTCTAGCTTCCTCTTTCTCGGAGAGCTCCTTCTTTTTGATCGCATCTTTTAGAGTGCTTTTCAAGCTGTTCAGAGCAAGGGCTGTGTCTCTGTTTTCTCTCAGGGCATCTTTAGCTTCTTCTATCTTCTCGGCAAGAGGTTCTTCCTTCTCCTCTTCTTCCTCTTCTTCCTCTTCTTCCTCTTCTTCCTCTTCTTCAACACCTGCCATCTCTTTGATCAGGTCCTGTGTTTTTTGCACCAATGCCCTATAATCTTCACTGCCGGCGGAATTCTCGATTTGCTCGAGAGTTTTCTCGTACCTTTCGGAGTCAAACTCTTCACTCGCCTTCAGCCCCTTCAGTTCCTCTTTCGCCTCTTTTACCACTTCCTTGAAGTTTCGGGCTTCTTCACACTCTTCTATAACCCGCTGGGCTTTTTCTTTTGCCTCGATAAAGTTCTCGTCTAGTCGTTCATCGGTGGCTTCGTCCAATTTCGATCTTATGTTAGATATGTCCAAGTCCTCTTCTGTCATCTGCTCGATAGATGATCTAGCTTGGGATATCTTCTCTCTCGCTTCTTTCGACTTTTCGCTCTCCTCCGGAGTCTTTTCGCTCACTTTCTCTTCAGTGGATGGAACGGTAGGAACGTCCATCCCGCCCATGGGTGATTCGTGAGCATCCAGTGCAACCTTGTAGGCTTTCCCCGCCTCTCGGACTTTCCCGACCTTCAAGCAAACAGAGGCCTTAGCATTCCAGATATGCTCATAAAGAGGATCCAATTCTATGACCCTGTCGTAGGCCTTCAATGCCTGCTGATTCGCGCCGAGACTCTCGAGTATAGAGCCCCTGATAAACCACGGCTCCGGATCTCCTCCGTCGTCCCATATGTCTTTTTCAACTTCGGCAAGGGTCTTCTTAGGGTCCTCGAGTATACCCTTGTCGGGTAGGACCACGCCTCCAGCTGTCTCCACGTTCTCGCCACATTCTGGGCACTCCTCCTCTTCTAGGCTTATAAGATTCGAACAATTTGGACATTCGAATTCTTCCTTGATATTCTCCCTTTCTTCACCTTGCCCCTGAAGCTCGTTATAAATTTTCTCCGCTCTCTCATCGCCGATATGATGTATGGAACTCAATTCTTCCTGTTCAGCTTTTCGCAACTTTTCTATAGATCCAAAGCCCCTAGAAAAAAGAGCTCTAGCTGAGAGCTCACCGATGGAAGGAACTTCCATTAATTCCTTAATACTTTCTTTTTTAGCCGAAGATTCGTCTTCTTCCATCTCTACACCTCGAGACAATAACCGTTTATACAATAACAGCCCGGTGCTCAAATTTTTAATGTTATATGGGACGATATACTAATATTATTTCCCCGATTTATACCCTTGGGTCATTTTTTAATCTTTAACGGGCTTTTCAATCCCAAAACCTCTTCGTTCTAGCATAACGTATCTCAGCCTCGAGTATATCTTTAAGGAACTCGTCTTCATCTCTGTGCCTTCTCGAGAGGATCCTTCCAGCGTTTTGATGACCAACGCCTCTCGCTGATAAAGCCATCAAAGCCCTTTTCTTGTGAACTCTAGCCAGTTCCGCAAGCTTGTAATACTTTTTCAATTCCTTCCTCTCTTCAGAATCTAGATTTTCATCGTCCTTATCCACTATAGATTCATCCTGGTAGGGATGCAGGGGAGCGACCATGGAAGAACCGCATTCCGGACACTTGGGTTTATCCACGTCCTCCACTCTCTTCCTCCTCCTGTTCCCACATCGAAGACATTTCATTATCATCTTTTCCGATTCCAGTCGTTCTTTGAGCGAGTCCAACACCGCCTTGCTCACTTTGTCGGGACTCAGGAACTCCTTGTGCTTCTCTAGACCTGCTTCGCCCATCGGAGAGATACCTTTCTCAGAAAGAACTACTCTTATCGTCCCGCTCTGTATCTTGTTCAACACCTCCTTCGTGCCCTCCAGATCCATACTGTCCCTGAAAATTTTACTCACGGCTTCTTCATAAAGTAACGTGCCTCTGAACGTCTTTATTATCCTATCCATGTTTATCTTTCGCCAATCCGCATCTTTTTCGATGGCTCCGAACTTTTTGCCGACATGGAGGAACTTCCATTTGAAGAAATTCGATCGCTCCATCACTTTTTCTAGCAGTTCAGACATACTCCGAGGGTCTGTTTCGTTTAGAACGCTCTCCAGCACTTCGCCCTCTATCCTTCTTGGCAGCTTCATCATGATCCGGTATGGATCGATCTGAAGGGGAACGCTCTCCCCGAGCCTAGCCGAGAGTAGGGAAGCGAGCATATGGCCCAAAGTCTCGTTGATCTGCGTGCCGAAACAAGCGTTGACCACCGCAGTATCTTCTTCGAGCTCTATGACTATTTTGTCCGCTGTTGCGATCTCTCTTTCGCCTTGTCGTTCGCGGTAATTGGAAAATTGTTTTCTAGCCTCCTCGCTCACCGGTTGATCCTCAAGCCCTTTCTCTCTAAGTTGGCCCACACCTTTAGCCACCTCGTAAGGCACCGGTATCTCCTCTCCCGTCCAATCCGGTATTCTGCCTATATTCCCGACTTTCTCCACCAAGACCTCCTCTTCTTCGAGTTCAACGATGCGCCAAGCCTTACCTTGAAGAGTTATAACCTCTCCTTCAGCTACGTTGCTAGCGACGAAACCCTCGTCAAGGCTGCCTATGATGCTCCTATCGCTCACGTCTCTCATGATGTAGGTCTTCTCGTCGGGTATCATCGAGATGTTGTCGTAAAAGTAGTTGAGAGAAGCTCTCCTTTTGCCAACTTTATCGAGACCTTCCTCCTCGTCCTTCCATATCACACCTATCTCGGCCAGCTGTTCTAACAATCTTTTGTAAACTTCTTCCTCCAGCCCTCTAAAAGGATAGGCTCTTTTCACCAGTCTGAAGAACTTTTCAGTATCCAGTTCTTTCTCCGTGTGCACCGTGCTTATAAGCTGGTTGGCCAACACGCTCAGGGGCTCTTCCGGAATCTCCGTTCGTTCCAGGTCCCTTCCTATCGCTTTCTCCGAGATGACCGCCGCCTCGGCAACGTCGTCCATGGTGGTAGCTATGATCCTGCCCTTTGAGACCTCGCCTATCCTGTGTCCGGACCTGCCTATCCTCTGTATAAGGCGCGTTACCTGTCTAGGTGATTGATACTGTAAAACCAGGTCGGTCCTCCCGACGTCTATACCCAGCTCCATCGACGAGGTGCAGATCAATCCCTTCAAAGAACCTTCTTTGAACCTCTCCTCCATCTCTATCCGGGCTTCCTTGGAAAGCGAGCCGTGATGAACCCCGATAGGGAAATCATCTTCAGAATAAAACTCATCTCTCCAGAGCGTGTAAGAAGAGGAAAGAGTCTCCGCCGCGTCTCGAGTGTTGACGAAAAATAATGTGGACTGGTGTTCCTCTATGAAGTCCTTGCAGAGGCGAAGGGCCGCGGCCTTTTCCACGTCGCACCGCATCACCTCTGAAAGCTCTTTATCCCGTTCCTGTTCTATGACGGGTTTTTCTACCCGCACGTCTAACTCCCTTTCTCCGGCGGTCTCGACTATCACGCCCTTCCTACCCTCGCCGACCAGGAAGTCTCTGACCTTCTCCGGGCTTCCGACAGTGGCGGAAAGTCCGACCCTCTGGAAGTCCCTGCCGGACAGCGCCGCCAGCCTCTCAAGCGCTAAAGATAGTTGGCTGCCTCTTTCGTCTTCGGCCAGCTCGTTCAGCTCGTCTACAACTACGTGTTCAACGTTTTCCAACCCCTTTCTCAATTTTTTCCCGGTGAACATGATCTGAAGTGTCTCGGGAGTTGTAATCAAGACCTCGGGAGGATTTTCGGCCTGCTTTCTCCTCTCTTTACGCGTCGTGTCTCCGTGCCTCACACCGACGTCGAAATTCAACCGATCAGAGAACTCTTTCACCCGCCTTATCATGTCCCGGTTCAAAGCTTTCAAAGGGGTTATGTAAAGAAGAGCGAATCCATCCGTATCATTTTTCAAGATGTTTTCGAGTATCGGTAAAAGCGCGGCTTCAGTTTTACCTATGCCAGTGGGGGCTATCACTAAAGTATTCTTTCCGTCCAATATAGGGGGTATAGCGTCCTCTTGCGGCCTAGTTTCTTCCTCTATACCGAGGTCCGTAAGAACGGAGGATATATCTTCCGATAAAAGGTCAAATGCGCCCAATTCGTTCCTCACCCTTTAAAGTCATGAAAGTTCCGACGAGCTAGATTCGCTTGCACCGGGATAATCCTGCGCTGGTATGGGTAAACTCTTGATCTCCAGCAGAGAGGCGAGTTTATCTAAAAGCTTGTCCTTGTTATCACCCACCAGCGCATGGTCTAAAACCTCTCCGAGATTTTCCACCGGTATTATATCTATCTCATCCTCGTACTTCTTTTCTATAACGATGTCCTTCATGTTGTTCTTCGGGATTAGGACCTTCTCCATACCGACTTCGGCAGCCGCCTCGATCTTGGAAGTTATACCACCTACAGGGAGTACCTGCCCTCTCACGCTCAAGGAACCGGTCATCGCCACGTTCTGATCGATGGCGATGTTCTCTAACGCTGAAATGACGGCCGTAGCTACGGAGATAGAGGCAGAGTCGCCCTCGACTCCTTCTTGAGTGCCGATGAACTGTATATGGACGTCATATTTGGAGATGTCCTCTCCGGTATACTTCTTTATCAGCGCCGAAACGTTCTGTACCGCCTCTTTAGCGATCTCCCCTAACTTTCCTGTAGCTATCACTTTTCCCTCTTCAGAGGAGTGGGCGGGAGTCACTTCCGCCGCTATAGGGAGAATTATTCCTGAATATTCTGACATACCCTCCTGCTCTCCTCCCATGGCCGCGAGACCGTTCACAACGCCTTCGACTTCTCCGTTGGTCTGGTACATGCTATACTCTTTCCGTTTTTTGATATGTTTGTCCGCTACCTGCTGTTCCAGCGAGCGTGCGGTGGTCTTAGCATCTAAAACGTCATTTTTTTGGGTCATATTGTGACCTCTCTCGACTGCGAGGTCTCCAGCCACTCTAACGAGACCGCCCAGCTCCCTGAGCCTCAGTGTCAGTTCCCCTCTCTTGTTGGCTCTTCTCTGCGCCTCTCTTATCATCTCTATTATCGCATCTTTCGTGAAGTGGGGGATCTTCTTCTCGTCCTTCTCTATCTCCTGAGCTATGAACCGGATCAATTTACGCCGGTTCTCGTCGGTATCGTCCATCGTATCGTTAACGTAAACCTCGTAACCGTATCCTCTAATCCTTGACCTCAAAGCGGGATGCATGCCCCCGAGCTTTCTTCCCTTTTCATCTCTCTGACCGTAAACGGAATCCAGGTTTCCAGCAGCGACCAATATGAAATTGCTAGGGACCGGTTCCGTCTGGACCATCGCTCCGCTGCTCCTTTCGCTTCGACCGGTGATCTGGAACTTTCTTTCCTGCATCGCAGTGAGGAGATTGTGCTGTGAATCCATGCCGAGCATGTGCATCTCGTCGATGAATAGGACACCGTTGTGTGCCTCGTGTATCGCACCCACTTCCACTCGCTGATGAGGAGGGGTCTCAAGGCCGCCGCTCTGGAAGGGATCGTGCTTCACATCCCCCAGAAGGGCACCGGACTGTGCGCCCGTCGCGTCTACGAATGGCGGTGTCTCGCCGGGATCGTGGCTTTTCAGCAGTTTAGGTGTATTGCTTTCGACGTCATCCCCGAAACCCCTTGGATTCGCACGCATCGCTATCAATAACATCGCTGCGGCTAAAATACCAAAGAACATTATCATAAAATTACTCTGCCAGATAGATATCAATATAGCAGCGCCAACGACCAAAGCAAGTATTATCAGCATCCCCTTCGATTTCTGCTGCTGCTTCTTTTGAGCTTCTTTCTTATGGGCATTCACGATCTGTTCTCCTTTGCCAGAGGGTACCGTCCTGACTTTGGGATTGTTCTCATCCTTCTCGTTGGGAAAACAGAGTATATCCTCCATCTCCTTCTTAGGAAGAAAATCCGTCATAGATTTGGCGATCATGGATTTACCTGTACCCGGAGGACCTATTAGCATAACATGACGGTGCTGTTTTGCGGCTTTCTTCGCCACACTGACCGCCTCGTCCTGCCCTATCACCTGGTCAGCGAGAAGATCTGGAACTTCGATATCTCTTGTGGTATTTATATCGACATCTTCGATCCACTCCTCTACGGGAGGAGCCTCAGAATACTCCGCACTCTCATTAGACCTTCCCACTTCTTTCGATTCTTCGTCTTTCTCGTTCTTTGAAGATACCATCGATTACACCGGCGATCTGTTACAGTAACTTTTCATCTATCTAGCCTATAAATAAAGTTTTGGTATTTTACGGAAATGCTGAGCTGCGTATACATCTCCGTTCAAGCGGATTCGCTCACATAGGGATTGCCCTTCACGAGGAACCTCCATGGCCATGTTTTAGCCTCTCCGGCATAGTCTATGTTTATCCTTTCCGCGGATTTTACCTCAATATCTTCCTCACTTCTAATTCCGCAGATGAAGAGATCGTCTCCGCACAGGTCCTTTCCGGACATATCTTTGCTTATACCCATGGCCATGCAGAGCTTACCCGGCCCGTTGGTCAGCTCTTTTTTTCTCTTTTCTTCCGTTATACCCCTTCTTTCACTCATGATCTCTTCGCCCTGGACAGGTTCGAGAGCCCTGATGAAGACCGATTCCGGTTCTCCCTCTTTTCCAGCCACGACATTGAAACAGTGATACATCCCGTATATCAGATACACGTAGGCTCGGCCCCCTTCTTTGAACTGTACTTCCGTCCTATCGGTCTTCTTGCCTCCAAAAGCGTGTGACGCTGGGTCTTCTTCGCCCTTGTATGCCTCGGTCTCGACTATCATCCCGGCGGTCCTTCCTTCCTCCTTCTCGCTCACGAGGTATTTACCGAGCAGATCTTTAGCAACGGTTAAAGCGTCCCTGCTGTAAAATTCTCGAGTCAACCTGTTATCGGAGAATCGTCTTTCATCGAAAGACATCATTTGGTCAACATGTGAGGAGGCTTATTAAACTTTCCAGAGTGAAAGTAACGGTTGGAAAGGCCCTCAGCCCGTAAACGTCTCAACTCAGTCTTCTCCACTTTTACGCAAACGTGGCAGCTCTTCTCTTTTCTTTCGATGCCTGATCTTCTTTATCTTTTTCAGAATCAATACCGTCACGACAGCGATAACCACCAATCCGATCGGCCACCAGAAGCCGGATGGGAATCCAGAATCTTCATCGTCTTCCTCTTCAAAGTGGGCGGTTATCTCCATGTCCTCTTCGATCGTGAACTCTATCTCCGCCTCCTCGCCTTCATAGTCACCTGTCCAATCCGAGAAGGACCAGCCTTCAGCGGTTACCGCGGACAAAGTGATTTCCGTCCCCTCCTCATACTCATTCTGCTCTGGATCAATCTCAACATCACCTTTCCCTTCTATTTCAATCGTAAGTTCATACATCATTTGATCTGTTTCAACCGTGTTGACTTCACCCTCCTCGATTTGGTAGCCTTCAGCGGCAGCGCCGAACTCGTACACCGTATCGGCTCGAAGACCGGAGATGGTCTCGTTGAATATGCGCGGTTCTGTCAAGGTCTGTCTCCGGGTCTCGGTCCAACTTTGATTCCCCTCTTCCCTATACTGGAAGTAAACATCGATTTCGTCGGCGGCACCTAGATCAGTCAATTCTCCGTGTAAAACAGCGGAATTCGAGGTCACGTTTTTAGCCTCTCTCGTTATCACAGAAGGTGGTTCCACCTGAACGAATTCGAGTTGATCCTCTCTAGTTATCGCCTGAAGGATCGGGTAACCGTCGGTTTCGACATCATCCTGCGTTTTCTCTACCGTTTTCCAGATCTGATCAAAGTCGAATGCGTCCATATTTTCTACAGCCGGTTCTCCCGTCATCTCTCTAGTCGTGAGACCAGCACCTCCATCGCTTTTCTCGATACCTGAACGTTCTGTATCCCAGAAAGATGCCTCCACTTGAGCTTCCTCTCCACTTTTACCTATCAGGCCGCCGATATCTTCAGCTTCACCAATTTCTACCGCGGCGTAGGAGGTTGACACGGATCCGTTATTGAATCCGATCAGGCCGCCGACTTGTTGGTTTCCCTGCACCGCTCCCAATGCATAGGAATCATACAGCTCGGTCATCGCGGCGTGATGTCCTATCAATCCTCCCACCTGAGATTCACCACTAACCTCTCCCGCTGAGAATGAACGGGATATCTCAGTACAACCCACCTGGTTCACCCCGACAAGACCACCTACGTTTTCATCTCCTGTAACGTTTCCGGTCGCATATGAACCTGAAATTTCGATTAATGCAGAAGGATCGGCCACTCTCTGATTAAAACCTATCAATCCTCCAACATTCACTTCGCCGGTAACGTTCCCTGTAGAGTATGAGTTGGTCACCTTGCTACCCCTGAGGTTAATTCCTATGAGACCTCCTACATGTCCAACTCCCTTCACGCTTCCCGTGGCAAATGAGTTTGATATGGTCCCTTCAGTCCGTCCCACTAATCCGGCGATAGAACCTTCACCACTCACTTCAGCGGCGGAAGATGAGTTGTCTATAGAACCACTGTTATATCCTACTAGCCCGCCTACCAGTCCGCCTACCTGTGAATTCCCGCTTACAGTACCCCTTGTTGATGAATTTGATACTTCACCAAACATATCGTTGTAGCCTATAAGGCCTCCTACATTTATTTCTCCACTTATGTTTCCTGTAACATGGGAGTTAGACACGTAACCACGATTATTTCCAACAAGAGCACCTACCCCTGGCCGGAAGAAATCTTCATCTTCCGCTCCCTTAATATCTACATTCGATAGACTTATATTTTCGATTGACGCCCCCATACTCGTAACCGCGAAAAGACCAACAAACCTTTCAGAGGGCCTATCTATCACAAGATCCTTGATTTCATAGCTCTGACCGTCAAATCTGCCAGTGAACTCATTTTGTACATATCCGCCGATAGGATCCCAGCCCCTCTCAGTCTCCACATGATCTTCGTAGCCTTCGGAATCCCGATCTAGATCGCTTTCCAACGTAAAATCTCCATCCAATTTATATCTGATATTACGAAGTTGTTCCCAATCGCTTATCTCCTCGTCCACCTCTTCGAAAAGAGCCGTCATCTGCTTGTCTTCATCTGCTGTCACGGGGATGATCTTTTCCTTTGACTCCACATCGCCTGACCATCCGGCTGGATAATAGCCATCGTCCCGTACTGCCTCGAGTACGATCTTACCGTGCTCATAGTATGTATGGGTCCCTTCAGGTGGGTCCGTGCTTCCGCCCTCCTGAGAGTCTATGGTAAAGTTGTAAGTCTGTTCGCTCTCCTGGATGAGCCAAGCCGCGTCCCCTTCGCCTGTCTCCATCGATAGATAGGGATAGTCCCGATGGGTTTCCACCATCTCTATATCCCATCCCGCTGAACTAAAGGTGCTGATAGAACTGAATTCTTCGTCACTCAAGGGCAAGCTGCCGTAGTCCTCCACGTCACAATCCGGCATATCTTCATGATAGAAAGAATTGCTGAGCTCATAACCCAGGTTATTCCCGACCAGCCCTCCGACGTCCTCCTCGCCGCTCACCCCTCCAACGGCATGCGACCTGTTTATCCGGCTATAATATGATTCTTCAGACCCTAGCATCCCGACTAGCCCTCCGACTTTGTTCGCGCCTTCCACTTCACCGGCTGAATATGAATCTCTCACTGCGGACAGAATAACTCCACCCAGCCCACCAGTAAAGTTCCCCTTGCCGGTTACAGCACCTTTTGAGAAAGATGACGTCACTCTACTCGCATTACCGACCAGACCTCCTACATAATCACCTTTCCCGATCACATTCCCAGTGGCGTATGATTCAGTAACGATTCCAGCCTCACCGACCAGCCCTCCTACATAATCGCCTTCGGCAACTACCTCGCCCTCTGCACTAGAATCTGTAATCTCTCCCGCTACGCTCCAGCCCGCCAAACCACCGACTCTCTCTTCTCCCGAAACGTTGACTCCCGAGGTCGAATCGATCACTTTTCCTTCCAATACATAGCCTTCAGCCCTTTCTATTTCACCGTTCCTCCCGGCCAGACCTCCCACGTTATCTTCGCCGCGGACCTTCCCGTCAGCATAAGATTCATTCACATCTCCTTCGTTCCATCCCACTAAAGCGCCCACGTTGTCCCTACCGGTCACATTTGCGTCCACTAAACTGACGTTTCTGATCTCGCTCCTCCTATCGGTTTCACTCGGATTGTAATTGACCCCGAAAAGTCCCACATTGTCCCTCATCGGGCGGTGAATATATAGATTCTTTATCACGTATCCCTGCCCTTCGAGATCTCCCCTGAAAGAATAAAAACCCTTCTGATCTCCTATCGGTCTGAATCCGGCACCGTTGTACCATCCCTCCGTTTTGGAAGCGTTTATGTCGTTCTGGAGGATAATATCTCTCCTTGGCTCGTTCTCCATCCACTGGAGTTCACCGACGTTGGAAACTAGGTAGGCACGTCTATCTTCATCCCACTCCGGCTCTGGAAGATCGGTGGTGAACTCGATAAAATCTCCAGTGAACTCATCTTCATCCGAAAGAGCCACGGCCTGGTACTCGTAGCTCTTCATGTAGTCCAGGTCAAAAATTTCGGCTTCAAAGTTTTTTGGTTCTGAGATGTTCACAGAGGGAGTCTCTGCCCATCCTTCCTGATCCGTCTCCCTATACCTGAAGAACACTTCTGCCTCTTCGATATACATATCCGAGATAGATCCTTTCAAAGTAGCATTAGAGGCAGTCATATTCTCCGGGATCCAAGTGAATATCTCAACATCTCTATGAGTGGAAAACGTAATCGTAAAAGTCGTTTCTTCCTCCCCTGATGTCTCTGCAACAGCCTTGTACTCGTACTCAGTATTTTCATTTAAACCATCGATCCGTATCTCAAATATTTTCTGTTCGGTGATCGTTTCCGGTTCCGTCTCTGTCCATGCTTCTTCACCTTCCTCCCTATACCGGAAGAAAACATCGAGTTCATCGGTGGGCATATCTAGAACTTCTGCACTCAGTAAAGCGGTGTGTTTGCCTACATCTTCCGGTCTTCTTATGGCAAGACTAGAAACACAATCAACCGCTTTGCCCGCATTGATGATGCCATGACCGTAGCGAGTGTTCTTGTCCTTTCTATCGGGCAGCATATCTCCGGCGAGGTAATAATCCGAGGACATATCCAAAGTTTCGTATATCTCATCGGCAGATAAGTCTGGATCAGCATCCAGCATCAAGGCGACTGTTCCCGCAACGTGAGGAGTGGCCATCGAAGTCCCGCTCAGGGAACGCCAGTCATCACCCGGAACAGAGGATTCGACCCTTGTACCGGGAGCTGCAAAGTCCGGTTTTACATACCTCTCAGGTGTTTCTTCTCTCTCATCTTCTACGATATCACCGCTGCTGAACCATGCGATGTCGTCATTTTCTTCTGAAGCACCGATACCGAATGTTTCGTAGATAGCTCCCGGACTGTCCGCCGTCGCTTCCCCTCCATTTCCGGCTGCGGCGACCGGGATGATCCCTGAGTTCCGTAAATTCTGGATCGGTTCCTCGAAAGTAGACCAATATCCAGTGGCAGACCAGGACATACTAGCTATGTGAGGTCTGTAATCTTCAACGTCCCCGCCGTACTCTTCATGAAGAGGGTTCCCAAATCTATCGTGAGGTTCTACTTTCCATTCGAAAGAGGCCATCATCTGACTGAACTCTCCAGTCCCCTCTTGGAATACTAGAGCATGCATGAGCTTCGCCCCGGGAGCGACACCTATGTGCTTCCCGCTGGCGTTACCCCCCATGATCGTCCCAGAAACGTGGGTTCCGTGCTCATGAGTATCTCTCGGGGTGGAATTCTCCACTACGTGACCGTCCTCGTCAAATTCTATCCACCCTCCAGGATAATATTCATTCTCTTCTTCCGTGGTGACCATCTTGCCTTTCAGATCTGGATGCTCTATATCCACCCCGGTATCAGATACTGCGACTCTCACGTCGGCGCCATCAAATCCATCTTCCCAAATCTTACCTTCTTCCCATGCCCTCTCAACATCGATCCTATCCAAGCCCCAGGTCATCTCGTCAGAATTCTCAATAGATTCGGAATCGTCTATAAGACCAGTCGGGCTCGAGCCTTTTATATCAAGTTCAAAGTTTTCGTGGACCCTCCAGACATCGGGACGTTCCACAAGCTCGTTCAAAGTTCCGATCTTTACTTCAGCTAGAACAGCATTAGCAATCCAAAAAGAGTTAAGTATCTCTCCTCCGTTGGACTCGATCATATCTTTAAGGTCAGCCTGCTTTCTTTCTGAATGTTCTTTCAATTCCGTTACTACTCTTTCATTATCCATATCATTTAGCGGCCCAGTTTTTTCCTTAGACTCAAATTCCTCGGGTGTCAACCTGATCACGACTTCGATCTTTTCCTCTTCAGATTTAGAGTTCAATTTCTCTATTATATTATCATCTAAAACTTTCTTTGATTCTTGACCTGATGATTCTCTTATAATCTTGGACTCAGCCCTCCGTGCTGTAAAGCCAACGCTTAAAGTCAACGTGCTCAAAACTAAAATCATCATAACCCATAGAGCGATATACTTCTTCAGATGCATATACCTTGCTCTCCTAAAGGCCGAAGCAGGGTCTCTTTATTTACATACCTAGTAGGTTTAAATATATTTTACTTAGATTACCTAGATTATTTCCATATATAGGGCCGCGCGTCACGTCGACAACTATAATATGCACCCCAACGATACAGAATCGAGTGAAGAATCAGAGTGGATACGATGAAAGCGGAAACCATCGAAGACGTCCTTGACAGAGAGGTCGAAGACACGGGCTGGAGATATAAATATTGGAAGAGAGACGACGAGTTAGAGTTCCGGAACACCGGCGGGACTCTCTCCGATGAGGAAGTCGAGGAGAGGATGGAAGAATTCATGGACGAACTAGAGGAAGATTCTTTCAAACCTCTACTAACCGGAAAACTCGGTATTAAGAAGAAAAACGGTAAATTCATCAAAAAGAGCATAGGTAGAGAGGGAAAACCGTCGGGAGAAGGTCGGGAGATCAGCGAAGAAGAAGTGAAAGAGCTCCTAAAAAGGAGTTTGAACCAGATAGACTGCGAGATACTGCCGACCAACATAGCTGTGATAGATAGAGAAGATATCCTCGACATTTATTCCGAGAACGTGAGGGGTTTGAAGCTGATAACTATCAACATGAAAGGTGAAAAGCTGATCACTCTCCGTGACGACGGGGGACTCCAGTTCGAAACTCGATGAGAAGCTAGCCTAAACCATCAAACCTCTCGAACTTTTCAGCCTTGGCCTTGCAGATTGGACAAACGGGCGGTGGAGTTTCCCTGGCTGCGATGTACCCGCATACGGTACATCTCCATACCTCAATATCTTCATCGGCTTTTTCGGGGCTAGACTGCTGCAGACCTTCCTCATCACCCATGCTAGCTTTTTCTGCCGCATCGATGATCTCTGAAGGCCGCCTTTCCGGGATGGGCCCCAATCGAGAAGGGTCCTCTTTCACCTCTTTAGAAACGAAGAGACCGCAGTAGCACATCCCGTGCTCCTCTACGTCCGCATCTCGGTACTCGCAGGGACAGATGATATCGGAGTCATAAGTCTTCACACCGCTGGCTTCTCTGCACGGACAGGAGGGATAACCGTATCTCCGTTCGTTCTCAACCAGCCCCTCTATGAGATCGTCAAGGAGATCCTCATCTGGACACAAAAAGCAGTCGTTCTTTTCGGCGTCATCCTTCACGTATTTCAACATCTGTTCCTTCCCCTTCATCTTCCAATACCTCCTTTATCTCGTCCTGCTTATATCCAATTATCACTTCTTCGCCCTCGTCTATAACGAGGGTCGGGCAGCTCCTCTTTTGATTGTAAGTTTTGAGTTCTTCTTTCACTTCCTCCTTCTCCTCCCCCTCTAAAAGATCTATATCGACATATCTGAACTCTACATCCATGGATCTGAGAAGTTCTTTCACCTTTTTGCACCAGGCACATGTACTTATAGTGAACACTTTCACATCTCGCTCAGCTTTTTTGCCGCTGACCTTTTCGACTGAACTCATAGATAGTTAAATGACGTGTTGGGATAAAAGTTTTGAGGTCACGAAGGATCGGTAGGTTACCGATACATTTATATAGAACCTGCGACCACTTAAATATTTACCTAGCTATAACCGTGATATAGCCGGGTAGGTGTGAGGAGAGGTGTTGGGATAATATATGGGAGGTAAAGAGTGAATATAGTTTGAAGAAAAAGGTGGAATATATGTGTGCTGAAGCAAAATCTAAATCAAATAATAAACCGACGATAGAGAAGATCAATGAATGTCCGGAGTGTGGGAGCAATCGCATCTCTCAAGATCACAGCAGAGGAGAACTCATCTGCGAATCATGTGGGCTGGTGATAGATGATCAGTATATCGATCAGGGTCCGGAATGGCGTTCTTTCGACATGCAGCAGGAGCAGGATAGAGCGAGAGCTGGCCCTGCGATGTCCCACATGATCCACGACAAAGGGCTCTCCACCGAGATAGACTCTAGCGGAAGGGATTCAAAGGGAAGGGCCTTGTCGAGCAGTAAGAAGGCTCAGATGTACCGTTTAAGGAAGTGGCAGAGGAGGAGTCGAGTCGCGGGCGCAAGAGAAAGCTCCTTGATATCGGCCCTCAGCGAGATCAAAAGGCTGACATCGAAGATGGGACTGCCAGATCATGTGAAAGAGAGAGCCGCCGCTATATACAGAGGCGTGGTGGAAAAGAACTTAGTCAGGGGCAGGAGCATAAAGATCGTGTCCTGCGCAGTGGTCTATATCGCATGTAGAAAACTCGGCATACCTCGAACTTTGGACGAATTCGCAAAGGAAACGGACTACGATAGAAAAGAGATAGGCAGGACTTACAGATTCATCAAATGGGAGCTGAACATGAAATTGAAGCCCACCAAGCCGCAGAAGTATATACAGAAATTCTGCAACGAACTGGGACTCGGAGGCGAAGTGAAGCAACTCGCGGAGAAAATCATCAACGAGGCGGAAGAAAAAGAACTGCTTTCCGGGAAAGGACCCACGGGTTTGGCCGCAGCCGCTATATACATAGCTTCGATAAAAGCTGAGGACAGGAGGACCCAGATCGAGATCGCAGAGGTAGCGGACGTCACCGAAGTCACGGTGAGGAACAGATACAAGGATCTAGTAGAACAACTAGGGATTGAAATCGAAGTGTGAACAGTAAGGATCCAATAGATCACAGAAACTGGACCAAATACGTATCCAGATTAAGCAAAAATAACATGATAGGAAAGATTATACACCCCATGAGATGAACTCTTCTCAACCCATACAGCGGCGGAATCAATCCTATCGAAGTTGCGATCACACCGATCATCAAGCCCAAAGGTCCTGAAAGCAGGATCATCAGTATCAATAGAAAGACGATTATACCCTTCGACATCTTCGAGTACTCGATTTTCTTATGCACTCCTGCAAAAATCTTTCCCAAGGTGAGAGTCAAAAGATGAGCTACCGTACCGGAGACGATAACGGAAAAGAGGAGGAGAAGGAAGAGGTTCGGGACTTCATAAATGCTCGTCCATTCCTGTAGGGTAGCTTCATTCAATTGGAGGACCGCCTGCATGGCACCGCTTCTAGCCCTCAATATGATGAATAAAGCTACCAAGGTGAATATGGCGCAGGCGGTATCTACCGCAGAAACAGCCATTATGAATTCTCGGTTACTCTCCTCTTGACTCTGCTCTTCAGGAGTGAATAGAGTTGTCACCGTAGTAGCCGCCGCTGCGGTTATCCCGGGCAGCCACCCGACGAGTCCGCCCGATAGGGTACCGTTGACTACACCTCGGAATTGACCTTTCTTCTTCAACCTGATCTTCACTCCTTCTGTCACCTGCTCGGGTATCTCGGGATCGTCCATCAAACTGACTAGAAGAGTGGAGATACCGAACAGGCCGGTGAACATCGGGAAAAGCATCATCGAGGAAACCGGAAGCCCTTCCTGTTCTATAGGAGTCCAGTTGTAAGAATGTAGACCCGTTGGTGTCAGCACTATAAATCCTAAAAGACCGCTCAGCAGGAAAAGACCCGCAGCGACCAGCTTTGGTTTAAAATCTAGTAAACTCCTGCCTTCCTGCAGCACGAGCACCAGCACCACGGAAAAGAGGATAACGGGTATCAACGGAACCAGTTTATCATAAAGGTGGACCGGACTTCCCATGATCAAACGAGCTGGAAGTATCAATATCAGCGCTATGAAGAGGGCAGCAAAGCTGCCTAAAGAACTGGCCTTTATGGCCTCGTAACCGCGGCCTTCGAGCAGCATCCTATGAGCAGGAAGCACCGATAAAGCCGTTTCTCCCTCCGGAGCACCAAAATAAGTTGCAGGGATGAAATTAAGAAAAGTGTGTGTGATGAGACACCCTATCACCAACATGGAGATCAGGGTTAAGAGTTCCGTTGTCGTCGTATCGAATCCCGAGAGTAGACTAGAGGTGAAAAGTATTATCGCGCCTAAAGAGCTGATTATCATGAAAGAGATAGTGTTCACGTGGATGCCCGGTATCAGGCCGGTAACGATCCCCAGGCATATGCCTATGAATGTGAACAACAGAGCGAGTAGCAACAGGCTGATAGGGGACATAATTCCAACTCTTTAGAAGAAGCACTTCCTACTCCCACTCTATGGTCCCGGGAGGCTTGTTCGTGACATCGTAGACCACTCTGTTCACTTCGTTCTTCATCTGGTTGGTTATCCTGGTCGATATCCTGTCCAAAACGTCCATAGGGATCCTGCTGAAACTTGCCGTCATGGCGTCAAGGGAGTGAACCGCTCTGATCGCTATAGTATGTCCATAAGCTCTTTTATCGCCTTGGACTCCAACGGTCTTCACCGGTAAAAGGACTGCGAAGTACTGCCATGGTCTTTTCATCTCTCCCTTTTCAGCCGCCTCTTCGATCTCGGTTTCAACGATATGGCACGCTTCTCTGACTATTTCCGTCCTTTCGGGCGTGGCCTCACCCATGACCCTGATGGCTAGCCCAGGTCCCGGAAAGGGCTGCTTTTCCGCCGTGGGTAGGCCCAATTCTTTCGCGACCTCTCTAACCTCGTCCTTGTAAAGATCGTACAGAGGCTCTATCAGATCCAAGCCCATCTCTTCAGGTAAACCCCCGACGTTGTGATGAGATTTTATCGTGTCTCTCTCTTCGTCACCGCTCTCTATCCAATCGGGAGCGATAGTACCCTGAACCAGATAATCCGCATCGAAGTTCTCGGCCTCTCTCTCGAAGATCTCTATGAACTTGTTACCTATGATCTTGCGCTTCTCCTCCGGGTCCTTTACTCCTTCCATGGCCTCATAGAACTCCTCTCTGGCATCTATAATCCGATGGTTTATACCCATGTCCTGGAATATCGATTTCATACCTTCGGTTTCGTTTTTTCTCATGTACCCCGTGTCCACGTAGATAGCTAGGAGGTCGTCTCCAAGCGCTCGACTCGCTAGAACAGCCGAAACGGTGCTGTCCACACCACCGCTGCATCCCACAACGGCTTTACCATCGGCCTCTTTGATTTCCTCCACTTTTTCCTCGATAAAACTTTCCGGGTCTATCAATTCAATCTCCTCAATATTCGCTCTCTACTTCTTCCGCATCTTCATAAACCTTTTCTTTCCTGTTTTCCCTATATTCCTCCAACTTCTTCCTTATTTTTTCGTCAGAAGTTGCAAGTATCTCCGCCGCTAGAATTGCTGCGTTATCTCCTCGGTTCATGCCTACTGTAGCCACGGGAACACCGGGGGGCATTTGAACTATAGACAATAAAGAGTCCAAGTTCATTCTTCCGGCAACGGGAACGCCGATTACCGGTTTCGGGGTATGAGCTGCTACAACACCGGGTAAAGCAGCCGCGAGGCCAGCTACGGCTATGAACACGTCGGCTCCTTCGCACAGTTCTTTCGTCCTCTCGGGTGTTCTATGGGCAGAAGAAACGGTCATCTCGTGATCGATATCAAGTTCCTTTAGAACCTTCACCGCTTTCTTTCCGACTTCTAGATCGCTCTTACTTCCGAGTATTATTCTCACTTTCATGAAGGGGCTAAAAAAGAGATAGAAAATAGTTTTTTCGGCCGACCTACGTTTTCATTATCGCTACGAGGAATATCCCTATAGCGATCAATGCGCCTATCACGAAGGCTCCTACGTAGAACAGACCAGCCTTCAGGACATCCATGAAAGCGGTCCCGCCGAATACGCCTTCTGAATGGGCCACGATCGTTCCGATCCAAAATAGTACGCCCACGATCGTCAATGAAATACCGATATTTCTGCTCTTACCTCTGCCGAAGTAGGCGGTAAATACGCCCGAGAGGAGCATTCCTAGACCCAGCGTCAGCAAGATAACCGTCAAGAACTCATATATTCCCAATGCCATTTTTTTTTCCTCCTAAAATTCTATTCCTGTCAACGTTTTAGTATCTTCAACTCCTTCGATAGATCTTATCTTGTCCACGACGGTTTGTCCCAAATTGTTGAAATTCTCCGCTTGAAGTTTCACTATCAGGTCGTACTCTCCGAACAGTGAGTGTACCTCCGTAACTTCCTCTATTTCCTTGACTATGCTGTAGACATCCCGCTCTGCAGCCGGCGCTGTTTTTATCAGGACGAAACCTATCGCCAAGATTACACCGAACTTAGGTAATCATTAGAGCAATATAAATATTTTGATTCGCAGCGGCCTGCTGATATCACAGTACCTTCATCTCTTTACCAGCATCGGTCAGAAGACTAAAGCCGTCTTCAGTGACTACGATGTCGTCTTCTATCCTAATTCCCCCATAGTCCGATATGTAGATACCGGGCTCCACCGTGAAGACCATCCCCGGCTCTAAAGTCACGTCGACGTTCGGAGAAAGACCGGAGCCGTCGTGGGTGGAAAGACCTATGCTGTGGCCCAAGCCGTGGATGAACTTGCCTTCGAATTCAGTACTATCTATCACATCTTTTGCGGCGTTGTGGACGTCCTCGCCCTCTACACCCGGTTCTATCATCTCAAGAGCTGTTTTTTGAGCTTCCAAAACCGTTCGATACATCTTCTCCTGTCTATCCGTAGCTTCTCCGATGATGTAAGTCCTAGTAATATCGGATCGATATCTTTTATAGAGAGCGCCGAAGTCCAGGACCAGAAAATCGCCTTTCTGAAGTTCTCTCTTACCAGACGTATAATGGGGTTCTGCAGAATTTGGGCCGCTCGCAGATATTATCTCAAAAGCGTCTCCAGATGCTCCTTTCTTTCGCATCCTGTAGGAGAGCTCTGCCGCCACCTCGAATTCTTTCATACCTTCCTCGATGTGACCTGTGATCTCTTCAGCGACCCTAGAAGCTATATCCCCAGCCTTATCTAAAGTCTCTATCTCATTCTCGTCTTTCCTGTTTCTAGCCTCTATTATCGCATCTGAGACGTCTATTATCTCCGCATCTGTCGAATCACGGATCTTTTCAAGAGCTTTATAGGTCAATTCAGAACCGTTGATGCCGATCTTTTCTTTGTCACCTAGTTTTTCTTCAAGCCAGTCTTTCAACTCCTCTCTATCTTCCATTATCTCCATAGGCATATCGGCCTTAGAAGCACTGTCTGACTCCAATTTGCTCACACACATCTCCGCAGTATGATCGGGATACGCAACTATGGCGCAGTTCTCGAATTCTCCTCGATGCAGCCCACTCAAGTAGAAGAAAGTCTTGTCCACATGGGGTTTTATCGAATTCAGTATCACTATCGCTTCTGGATCTTCCACTGTCCACTCAAATATATTCTCTATTCTAGATTTCATGAACCATCCATGAAAGGGCGGTTATTTAATCTTGACTACTCTAGTCCCGGCTATGTAATCTCCTATCCTCTTCCTCCCGGGGCTGCGTGATATCAGGACTATGCTAACTATGTAAAAAGCCAGCAACATGTCAGCATATCTGCCGGAATTCCTCGCAGCGCTCTGTACGAAAGACATTTCCTCGAGATTTTCATCGAGTACTTTTAAACCGAGCAGCTTTTTGCCTATGGTGGTGCCAAAATACCATTCGAGTATCGTGAAATATAAAAAATAAATGGATGTAGCCAGCGAGACTACAGCAACCATTACAGGGGTGCTTGTAAGACCAGCGGCTCCATCGACGGTGTTCTGTAAAAAGATCCAAAAGAAGAAGAAAACAAAAGGCACGGTCAATATGATAGAATCTATGATATAAGCCCCGACTCTTCTAAACAAGCTGGAGTAGATCTCGTTCACTCTCTCCCTTACCTTCCCCCTCAAAAGTTTCCCCGTAATATAATCCTTCCTTGCCTCCGCAAAATCGAGGTCATCTTTTTTTCTAGATAGAGTCAAATAATCGCTCACCGCATATCGCTCCAAACCAAGTCTCTGGAGGATCCATGCACTACTTATCGGGCTGTTCATCAGATGGAGACCCTGCATTCTCATCAATTTGCATGCTTTTTTTATCTCTTCAACTACACTTTTCAGGGCGAGATCGCTGCTTTGCACATACCTACCTGCATGCAGGTCATCCTCCGCTCTATCCAGCAGATCGCCGGAAGGAGTTATCGGGTGGCGGTGATAATAAAAGAAAACAAGTGGAACCGAAGCTATCAGTCCGGAAAGATAGACTAGGTCCATCGCTCCAGCCCCGCCGAAAGAACCCAACACCCCTATCCGGATTAATTCGGGTATCCTGAGAAGGTCAGCGCCTATCAGGTTTCCTAGAACCGCAACCGTGTAAGCATAAGGGATGGAAAAGAATTCTTTATCGTCGTTAAGAAGCCCTAAAACGAAAGCTATCGTCAAGGCAGCGAGTGAAGGCACTAAGAACCACGGGAATTCAGCTACGATGCCTATACCGGGCTCGATCCGAGTCACAAAATATGCTAAGGCCGAGACGACTGCAGTACCCAGACCGACCAGGATCAAGTTCAAATCCTTCTTATATATCAGACTTCCACAGACGATCAAAGGGATCAGAGCGCCGCCCAAGTTGATATTCAGCAGAGAATCTCCAGCTATTATAAGAGGGATATCGGCAAAAAGACCGAAAAGGGATCCGACTATTATTATCCCCACTTCAGGTTTATCAAAACCGGACTTTTTCATGTATTCCTTTTTATTCATATAGACTATCAGCAGAGAAAGAGAAAGGAGCGGTAATAGGATTACATTGGAAGCGATCTCAAACAGCATCTGATAATCCACAGATATCGACCTTTTATCGGATTGTGTCCAACGAGAAAGAACCCATAGAAATTCCGCTCTTGCTGTGGGTGTACTCGATCCAATCCCTGGTCTGAACGTCTCCCAGACCTTCCACTCTGAGATGGTTCTTCAATTGTTCCACCTTGAATTCGATCTCACCGTTCATTATATGTCCCAGCATCGAGATGTCCTGCTCGCTGTGCATCCCCTTCTCCAAGGTGTATAATGAAACAGCTTGATCTCTCTTTCTTCTGCCTGCGAAAGGCTGAAGTATCGTGAAAGTGGTTTCACTATCTAGATAAGCGATTATGGTAGAAACGGACTCGAAGGCCATCCTGTAATAACGGTGCTCCTTTTTTATCTCGTCCGCAAATTTATCTACAGCCTCTGTCACCGACTTGAAATCGGACTGGTCCTCGATATATTCAACGTAGTCTTTTTCTCTTTCCTCTTCTTTAACTTCACCCATGCTCACCGAATAAGCATCAACGTAATAAACCAGACCTCTCAGCTCGTACTCCTCGTAGGTCGGCATGACGAACTTCATCTCCTCCCTCACTTCGTCGATAGTCTTATCAGTTATGACCCATATAGCCGGCACCCCCTTCTCCAATCCCTCTCCGATGAAGGAATTTATCAAGACTTCTTTTCCAACGTGAGGAGGGCCGTAAATCGAAACATTCGAACCTAGAGGTATACCGCCTAGAAGTAAATCGTCCAATCTTCCTGTCCCAGTTTTACATTTCTCCTGCTCGATCTCTCTGAGAATCTCTTCTTCCCTCTCTTCAAGCTCTTCATCCAAAAGACCTTCCTGCCTGGCCTTTATCTCCTTTTCTTTCTGATCTATATACTTTTCTTTTGCTTTCAATTCCTGTTCTTTCTTCTCTATCTCTTTCTTTAACTCCTCTAACTCCCTCTTCCTTTCCTGCTCGGATTTTCCCTCCAACTCCTTTTTCTTCGCCTCAAGTTTTTTTCGTTCTTTCCTGACCATCTGTTCTCTCCGCTGCAGATCCTCTTCCCGTTCGTTCAATTCCTCCTCTTTGTGTTTGACCTGTTCTTTAAGGTCTTCGATCTTTTCTTCCTTCTGCGCGATTTCGCTCTTTAGCTCCCTAATCGCCTCGTCTCTATCTCCCTGGTCCGCTTCGCCCTCCGCCGACGAGGTACTCTTAGCCTTCTTCATCTGTTGTAGCTTCTTCTTCAATTTTTCGTTTTGTTCCTTCAGTACTTCTAACTTCTTGTTGTCGATAGCTGCAGTCTCAGCCATTGAGGTGTCCTTTTCCCCCTGCTCGGACTTTAGATATTTGACCATGGCCACGCTGCCCTGCTTTATCTCCTCTATTTCATCCTTGAGCTCTTCTTTCTCCTCTTCCAGGGACTCTATCTTTGCCTCTTTCCTATCCAGTTTAGACCTCAATTCGCTATTTTTTTCCAATAAGTCCTGAGGATCAAAGTCGTCGGATTCTATTTCCGATACACGCTCTTCATATCTCTCTTTTAAGTCTTCTAATTCTTTCTTTTTCCTTTCAAGTTCTTTCTCCTTTTCATCCAATCTCCGTCTTTTTTCCTCGAGCTCTTCTTCCAATTCTTTCTTTTCCTCTTCAAAGCTCTCTTCACCGAGCCATTCAGAGAAAGATTCTTCTTCCCCGGACAACCAAGCTTTCAAAGAGTCAAATTCTTCTCCCTCTTTTTTGACCCCTGTTTCGGGAGTAGGACCTGAACTTTTTGCCTCTTCGATCTCTTCGCTCAATATCCCTCCTATGTCCTTGTCACTTTCACCTGTCAGCCACTGGGCTAGTTCATCATCCCCATCCTGCTGACCCCCTTCGTCGGCCTCTATAGGATTGCCTTCTTCTACTGGGTTACTTCCAGGATTGTCTTCTTCTTTTTCGAACTCCTCCGCCTTTTCCTTGATCTGTTCGGCTTTCTCTTCGCCGACCCCGTCTACGACTGTGATATCTTCTACCTCGGCTCTATCTATAGATTCAAAGCTGTCAAGACCATTATCTATCAAATCATTGACAATATCTTCGGTAATTCCAGGTAGCTCAACTAGGGCCTCTTTCATTGAAGCCTCATCTGTTGACATAGTTTCCTCTAACGCGTCGTCTGAGGATTTGACCTTTCCAGACGGAGTCCCTCTAGAATTACCTACCATTTTTAACACTTACCTAGACCTTTTAAGATTGAGGGGATAAGAGTTAATGTTACTCGATTATAAAGTTTTTCTTATCGTAGGTCATCCCTGTTCAGGTTAGTAAACAATATAATCTCCTATAATGTTATTTAAACTCTTCCCTCAGAGCGGGAGCTTTTTCCTCAGGTATTCGATCATCTTTTTTATCAAAACTGGTACCACGAACCAGAACACTACAAAGATCATACCCTCCGCTCCGAGAAATATAATCGTAACTATCGAGAGCGTTCCGATGACCGATACTATCAAGACCGCTTTCTTGTCGAACTCGAACACGGTATTCGAGTGAATTACTTCAATAAAAACCCTTTTTAAGCTCGCCGATTATACCGGAAAAGAAAATCCGCTTCATGGTGTAAACATGTCCGAGAAAGACGATAAAGTTGTGACTTTAGCCCATGGGGCCGGCGGTAAGAAGATGGAAGAACTCTTATCCGGCTCTATCATGCCCTGGCTTACGAACGACTCTGGAGAGATACCCTTATCGAATCTTGACGATTCCTCCGTGACCGAGGACATAGTCTTCACAACAGACAGCCACACCGTCAAACCAATCTTTTTTCCTGGAGGAGATATCGGCAGCCTGGCCGTTTCCGGAACCATAAACGATCTGCTCGCACTGGGGGGAAAACCTCTAGCTCTCTCTCTTGCGCTCGTCATACCCGAAGGTTTTTCGATCGAGGATGTTAGAAGGCTGTTGAAGAGCACTTCACAAGTGGTGGAAAAGGAAGGTGTGCCCGTGACCACAGGCGATACCAAAGTGGTGGAGAAGGGAGATATAGATGAACCTATTTTCACGACCTCAGGGATCGCAAAGCGGCACCCACTTCTGGACAAAAATATGGAATTGGCGGGAGGAAGAAACACTAGATGGCTTTCAGACAACAATCTGAATCCGGGTGATAAGATAATCGTCACCGGATGTGTAGGTGATCACGGGATCACGGTCTTATCCGAGAGAGAAGGATACGGTTTCAGAGGGGACGTACGCAGCGACGTGAGCGCTTTGACGGAAGTGATGGAGGAAGCCCTGAAAGTCGGCGGAGTGGCTTCCGTAAAAGATCCTACCCGCGGCGGATTGGCTAACACTTTGAACGAATGGGCCAACAAATCTTCGGCGGGGATAGAGATCAGAGAAAAAGATATACCGATAAACGAATGGGTTAGCTCTGCCAGTGAGATGCTGGGTGTCGATCCTTTAGAGATCGGAAACGAGGGGAAATTCGTGATGGCGGTTCATCCATCTAAAGCTGAAGAGGTGTTGAGCGCTGTCAGAGAAACCGGTGATGGAAAAGAAGCGGCGGTCATCGGTGAAGTTAAAGAAGAGTTGGAAGGGGTCGTCCTTAAAACGGAAGTCGGAGGTAAAAGGATACTGGAGATGCCGGTAGGAGATCCCGTGCCTAGAATCTGTTAGAATCCAATAACGTCTTTTTGGCCAGGAAAGAAGTCACACCGATGAGGGGAATCAGTAAAACTAGCCAATTCACGATAGATCGCCAGTTTCTAGGTTCTTTTTCGTTCTCAACTTCTATCTCCGCCACGGATGTGTCGCTGTTCCCTGCGACGTCCTCCACGTAAAGCTCTACTTCGTGGGTACCCGTCTCCTCGAAAATGACCGAGATCTCCTGTCCCGATTCGTCATAAGTTCCGTCTCCATCGAGGTCCCATCTGTATTCCACGATATTATGATCATCCCAACTGTTCTCTCCTGAAAGGACGATCTCTGAGCCCACCTCTACCGTCCTCTCGGGCCCAGGATCTGCGATAGGTTCGATGTTGTCTGTCCAATCCGCCATGAACACTTCGGAATAGTATTCACCGAGCTTTTCGTTCTCTAAGATAACGCCGACTTCTCTGTTCTGGAGGACCGAATTCGGATTCCAGTTGATAGAGGATATCATGACCTTGCTTCCGTCCACCACCATGCCTTTATTGTGGATTTTGAGAAGTTCCTTGTAGGAAGAGAGTAAACGCGCTTCTAAAGGAACGTCCTTCTTCTCAGCGAAGGTATTCAACTCTCGAGCTATGACGTCGTTCTCTCCGCCATGCTCTTCCATCTGATACCATGTTGAATCTATTAGAACTTTGACTTGGACGTCTCTCAGTGCCGCGTCTTTCAAGGCGGTTACATAAGGGTTTTCTTCATCACTCCAGTGATTGATATAGGCCTGCTGAACATATATAGAATCCTCCGCGGATTCGATCATACCCAGTAACGTATCCTGGCACATGCTGGTATCTGGAGAGAGAAGAGGTTTGACTTTGAATTCACCGTGAAATCCGTTCTCGTCGAACTCGGGTGAGTAAAAAGTGTCTTCTGCCTTTGAATCGTCCGGGCGCTCTTTCTCCCCATTTACGACGTACTCCTCGCTGAAGTCCAGATCGCTCTCGTATACGTTCAAAAAATACTCCGCCACGTGTTCTTCTTCCAGGATGACGCCCCAACCCCTGTTGCCCCAGCTGGGTTCCGGAGAATATCCACTATCGCCGAAATTTTCAGAAGAAACTAAAACTGAATCGTTGTCTCTGATCACGTACTTGCAGTGAAGAAAATCGTAAGGAGAGTAACCTTCTTTTCCTATGGTCCTCACTTCCGCACCGCTCTCCTTTATGAGTGATAAGGTATAATGCATACTATCTGAAATAGCGCCTACGGGTGAGCCTTCAGCCAAAACTTTGACATCGACTCCCCTTTGAGAAACATCGGCGATCTTCTCAGCTATTTTCAGGCTGTCTAATTGATATATCGCTATATGGAGGGATGATTCCGTCTCGTTTATGAAATTTAGTAAAGAGTTTAGGGAAGAGTCGGGAGACACATAGGCTTCAGCGTAACCTTCGTAGGTGATCTCTTCGGGTTCGAAGTCGGAATGTCCCACCATCCATCTTCTCTCCCAGCTCCATTCTTCCTTATCGTTCTGAGACTCTTCTTTATCCAATTCCCTCCTCTTGGCGTATTCACCTTTCCAATGCCTCTCCACCCATTCTCCCTTCCACAATTCGCCGTCCTCTCCGTCTCCATAGTAAAAGGAATCGATAGGATCATCATTGGTCGAGAGGATGACTTTACCGCTGCTGTCATCAAGGTCAAAATCTCCTTCCATCTCTACCGCGCTTTCGTTGGACCATATCAAGTCGGGGCTCTTATCCCATACCTCTTCATAACCGTGATCTCGAGCCAAAACTAACCTCTCCTCTATATCAAGCCGAACTTCTTCCAAGCTCAAACTCCCGTTTCCATCGGACAAAGATATACCTCCATAAAAGGGATCTTCCGCCCGATTCTCTATAGTCAAAAATTCACTCCCAGGTCCTGTATTGTAATACACTTTAGTTATCCTGAGACCGATATCTTCTTGATCCAGACTTGGGCCCTCAGCCTGCACACCTTCAAAACTCGATCCAGTGAGCGGCGTGATGAGGATCAACAATACCAGTGAATACACTAGGAGCTTTTTCATGAGGCTTGATAACAGAAGTCGTATTAAAAATTGAGGATTTGGTTTATCGCTGATACAAGGTGTAATTTTTAAATAATACGTAAAGGTAAAGAGTTCACACTCGAATCCGTCGCGAGAGGTCTCACTCAACATGCTAGAGGACT
>JAZKSH010000013.1:0-27464 GCA_036626195.1 Thermoplasmatota archaeon
GCTCTGGATCCATCGGCCGGTTTTGGATCTTCAGGGGGAAGTGGAGTCTCTTTGTCGTCCCACCAAAGGTCATAAAGATTGCCCTTATGTTGGCCGGAAACTCTCAGATAGTGGGTGCCGCTGGATTTGACCTTGTAGTGAATGTATTCATCATCGGTCCAGGTGTCACTTAAAGCTACAGGGAGACCGCTGCTGTTATACAATCGTAGTTCTATGTCACCATCTGCATGGGTGAACGTCGCCTTTGCGTGTACGTATTGATAATCCTGGGTCACATCGATCTCGTACCAATCCTGGTCCGCTTGCCTGCCTTTACCCTCTAGGTCGCTCAACCATTTCTCTTCGTTATTCCCTATGTCGTAAGCGCTGTTAGGACCATCATTATCTTTATCGATCTCATAGGGATCATCGGTTGTAAAATAAAACCAATCGGATGTCGTTGTGTTGATCCCGTCATCAGCGATAGCATACCAGGAGTAGGTCATATTCGCTATAAGGTTGTCGTAAAGTGTAGAAGCGGTCCCCTCGCCTTCAACGGAATCAGTACCTATAGTGTTGCCAAAAAAGTCCTTAAACTTCACATCCATAGAGTCGCCATCGGGATCTCTCACATCTACCATCAAAGCGGTAGATGTCTGTCCTTCTTCTAAAAAGTCCCCATCTTCTGGATAGGAAACCTTAGGTTTGCTAGGCGGTTGATTATCAGTAGAAGGAGTAGCGTTCCCTTCCATACTCTCGGGTGACTCCCCTATCGGGTTTTCCGCTGTGACGTAATAATAATATTTGTTTCCAGGCGTTACGTCATTATCGGTATAAGTCGTGGAAGTGCTATCTACACTTGTGAGTAAACTTTCGCCTCCAGATGTTTCGCCCCTGTATATATTATACTTGTCTATGTCTCTACCGCCGGGATCTTCGGGTTCTCCCCACCAAAGATCTACTTTATCGTCGCCGCCAGCGACCCAGAGAAATTCTGGTTTTGAAGGGATTCCCTCGACCGCGTACTTCAGGTCTGCGTTTTTGTAGTCATAGTAAGCGATCCTAGGATGCCCGTTTTTACCTAAATCTATAGAAGTTGTATGCATCATCTCTGTGCTGTCGTCTACCGTTTCCTTTCCAAAAAAAGTCTCTTTTCTTCCGTACTTTAGACTGCTGTTCTCGTTGTTGGTATAACTTACATGAGGATCTCCTGTATCATCTAAAACAAGGGATGTGTAGGAACCTACGTCCCCCTCCCAGTCTGAGTGAATGGTCGACCAATCCCCTGATGCTCCTTGAGAGGCGAGCTTAAGATCCCCGTTAGTTTTATCATAATAGGAGATCGTCGGATATCCCTCGCTGTCAATCGCTATGGAATTATGTCTCCCTACGTCTCCAGCCAAGTCAACGTAGGTCTTGTGATATTCCAATGTATACTCGTTGTCAGATTTATAACCATAACCGTCAAGATATAGTAAGTAATCATCTTCGGTGTCGTAAACACTTATATCCGGAAAGTCATTAGGGTCCATGGCTAGTGAAAGGTCGCCGTAAGAACACTTGCCCCAGATCCAATCATTTTTATACCAATTCCCGCCGTCGTCCCTGTGAGCATATCTTATGGCATCATTAGAGGACTCAAAATAGGCTATGTGGGGATCACCGTCACTATCAAGACCGAGAGAAATGTCATCTTCGACTTCATAATTATTGCCGTCGACGACTGTTGTACCATGCCAGTTATAATCGCTGTCGTACCATCCATATCTTAGCTGGAACCCCTTCACATAAGCGATATGTGGATTGTCATCACTGTCGATAACCAGCGAAGTTCTCGGGTTATAAGGTACATCAATATTCACCGTTCTCTTGTACCAGGAGGAGCCGTCCCATCTCGCATACCTTAAATCTTGATCATAGTAGGCCCAATAGGCTATGTGAGGATTCCCGCTACTGTCGACTGCCATCGAGCTCCCTATCCCAACATCTCCGTCCGTTTCCACTGATTCGATAAGCCATTCGGACCCACCATCCGCTTTTATCTCGTTGGCCGATGTCTCCACCTTTGATGTATCTCTCTCTTTTGATCCTTTGACGGCGTTCGTTTCATCTTCTACATCCACTTCATTTTCTGGAGATGCCGCTTCACCTGCATCTGAAAATATCACCATCATACCGCTCAGCAGCAACAGACATGTGACTGCTAGTGTTATCAGTTTTTTATCCAACCTACCCTCTATCATATCTATTATACTCTTCATTCTATCATCATCCCTATTATATGTGAACAAAAGGTTATAAGTTTAGGTCTTATATATAACCCCACAAGTAGGTATAAATGTTTTATATGACCTGGTCAATAATCCTTCGATGAAGTTACCAAAAGGAAGAGAGAAGATACTATTAGCTCTTCACGGGAAAGGAGCCTACGAAGATGAAAATCTGGTCCCCTACAGTACTTGCCAGCAGGGTCTGAGTGACGGACTAGATGTCTCTCAAGCAAGGATAGCACAGTTGGTGAATGCCCTTAAAGAAAAGGATCTATTGAAAGAGAAAAAAAAGCACATCGTGGGCTTAAAGAGACAGAGGAAGGCTTATTTTCTAACATCCAAGGGATATCAAAGAGGGAAAAAGATACGAGAAGAATTGAAGGAAAAAACGATCACCGTACAGACTGAAAATAGCGAGGAAAAAATAAAATTAGATTCCATAGAAAAATATGTAGATTCTGAGGATCCACTTATTACAGCTTTGAACAAGATAGATGACGAAGGGAAGGTCGATCTGAGAGAGACACAGGAAGAAACTAAGGAAATTTTCGTAAACAGAAAAGAGGAGTTGAATAAATTAAAGGAAGTATCTGAATCCTTAAAAGAGGAGGGCAACAAAGCTATCTTTATAAAGGGGGAGGCAGGGATAGGAAAAACGAGCTTGATATCTAAATTCAAAAAAGATTTCCTGACCAAAAACTATAACTTCGTTGCTGGTCGAGCCTATTTCGACAAAGCCGATCCTTATCTACCCTTCAAGGAGGCTTTTAAAGGGCATCGAGAAGAAAATGGAGTGTATTTCCCTTTTTACGAAGAGGGGAAAGAAAAGACCCAGAATGAAGAGATCGAAAGACGATCGATATTTTATAAGACCGTAGAAACCATCGAATGCATAGCTTCCGAAAAGCCATTAGTGATCTTCCTAGACGATCTGCAGTGGGCTGATAGTACCACACTTCAACTGTTTTATTATCTAGCGGATAACACCCGGGAATCTCCCGTTCTTTTTTTAGGTGCCTATAGACCGAAAGAGGTCTCCGACGACGACCTCTTGATAGAGATCATCCAGAGGATGTCTAGGGCCCATATCTATGATGAGATAAAGCTGAGAGCCCTAGACTGGACCGAGACTGAAAAGATCCTCAAAAATCTAGTCGAAAGGGATAGAGTTCCTGAAGAGTTCGTAAGGTTGATTCACGATATAACCGAGGGGAATCCTTTATTCATAAAAGAGTGCACTAAACAATTGTTGGATGAAGGATCAGTAGAGGGTAAGGAGGGGATCTACCCAAAAAGCAAGGACGAGATAAAGATACCCCGGATAATTAACGACATAATCGACAAGTGGATAAAAAAGCTCGACCAGCAGACAAAAAGGGTATTGGAAATAAGCAGCGTTATAGGAGAAAAGGTCCCTTTCGAGCTTCTTCCTCCTATACTCGACATGGACGATCTCGAGCTGATGAATCATTTGGATATACTGGTCGGGGCGGACCTGTGGGACGACGAGCCCAATGAAGAGATATTTTACTTTTCTCACGGATTGATCCAGTTAGCGGTCTATGAAAACATACCTGGGACCATCAGAAAAAGATATCATCAAAAGATAGGGGAAACTATCGAAGACCTTTATGAAGATGAGATAGACGAACACTTCTCTGAGTTAGCATTACATTTCGAAAAAGGAGGAAGAGTAGAAGACAGCATCGATTATTATCTTAAATCGGGAAAGAAAGCGGAAGATATGTACGCTCACGAAAACGCCATACAGATGTACCAGAAATCCCTATCCCTCATGAAGGAGATCGGAAAACCAAAATCTGATGAAGTTGATATATTAGAGAGGTTAGGGGACGCATTCAGAGTGATGGGAAAATACGAGAAGAGCCGAGATAATTTCAACCGAGGGATCGAAGAAACCGAAGATAAAGAAGTCAAAGCAAAATTATATTGTAAAGTAGGAGGAACATACCTGGACCAAGGGGACTATGATTCAGCACTAAAAGGATTGAAAAAGGGCTTAGACATCCTCGAGGAGGAAGACGGGATAAGATGCCGATTACTCGATAAGAAAGGGTGGGCCCTGATGAGAAGGGGCGACCTTCAAAAAGTCAAGACTATATTTCAGGAAGAGAGGAATATCGCGGAGAAGATAGACGATACGAAGGAAAAGGCGCAGGCCGTTCACAACCAAGGTGTTTTTTACCTGAAGAAAGGGGAATACGGAAATGCAAAAAAGAGATTCAAAAAAGCTGTCGAGTTGTGGGAAGAGATAGAAGACAAAAGAGGATTGTCTTCATCCTATAATAACCTGGGGGTGGTGTATTCCAATAAAGGGAATTTGGATGAATCATTGAATTACCTGAACAAAAGTCTTGAAATAGTCAAGGAGATAGGAGACATCCGTTCCGTCTCTCTAACGCTTTTAAATATAGGCGAAGAGTACTACAACAAAGGAGAACTGGATAAAGCTCTAGAAAAATACGACGAAAGTCTTTCTGCGAAAGAAAAAATCGATGACAAAGAGGGGATGGCTTTTTGCCATAATTATATCGGAGAAGTCTATAGAGAAAAAGATAGGCTTTCTGATGCAGAAGAAAGTCATGAAGAGGGGCTCGATATCGCGGAGGAGATAAAAAATCAAAAGATGATCATCAACTCTCTTCTCAGCTTAGCACAGGATAAATTGGAATCTAGCGAAGTAGAAGAAGGACTGTCTCTGGCCAAGGAGGCATTCGAGAAGATCGAAGAAAGTGGATTGAAGAGTAAACGGTATAGAGCTAGAAGAACGATCGGAAAGGGGTATAGGTTGAATAACGAGTTCGATAGAGCGGATGAAATATTGAAAGAGGCTCTTGAAGAGATAGGAGAGGGAGGGGACAAAAAAGAGAAGGGTAAAATCCTGTACGAACTCGGAGTTCTATGGGCCGAGGAAAACGAAGAGACCAGCGAGTCATACTTAAAGCGGGCATTGAAAACCTTTGAGGACATAGGAATGGAACTTTGGAGAGATAAAACAAAAGAAAAGATTCCATAGTCTCAAAAGTCGAAAATCACTTTTTACCTTCTATCTCTTTCTCAAGTCTAGAAAAATAGGATTCCATCCAATCCATCCTTTCCTCGGCCCCTTTCTCTCTTCTTTTCAGTTCTTCCCTGACGTCCTCGGCATCATCCCTTTCCAGTTTTTCCAATAACTTTTCTTTTTCTAGAACCTTCTCGAGCACACGCCCTGTCCTGTAATCTTCTACATCACTCATCTAAAATCACCACCATTTAAGACTCATTATCTTTTTGAGCTTTCGATATTCTAATTATCTTCTCCTAATTTGAATTTATTCCCTTTCAAAAGGTAAAAATAATCCTCGAAGGAATGTTTTACATCGGGCGATATCTTGTACTCTTTGTTATTGATTATTTTACTCAGCAATAATAATTATATAAGCAGGGTCAATATACAGGATGGAAAATATGCTGCTTGAAAACATACTCAAGATGGAGATAGCTTGGATTTTGCCAATAATGGTGATAGTTGGTTATATTTTCCTCATGATCCTACTTCCAAAGCTTAAATCTAGCTCCAGCCCTGAGAAGGAAGATGAGAAAAGGAAAGAGGCTGATTGGAAGAAATCTGCGATTTCAGAATTTGTTTTTTATGGGGTCATTATCACGGTCTTCGTTTTATTTTCTATTTTTCTAACAAATGACCCTCATAAATATATGGGATTTCCAACTTCTTTGAAAGGAGCAGCATTCAATTTTGGCATCGGTGGATTGATAGGATTATCTCTCTGGACACTCTATTATAATATTCCTAGTATCTGGAAATTGGAAAGAGAAAAAGTTAAAAAAATATGTGAACCAGTTCCAGGACCTAAAAAAACTCAAAAATATTGGCTCCCCATCTCAATCCTTTTAGGAGCTTATTGGGAAGAAATAATGTTCAGAGGCGCCTTAATAGCTGTCCCAGCAGCGCTGTTAACATTTCCTTACGATCTTTGGATTATATTCATTCTCGTTACATCTTTCTTTGTTTATCACCATATAGTCACTCAGGGTCCTCAAAGATGGGAAAGAAAAATCGACATCATAAAGGGAATTTGTATTTCTTTTGCATTAGGACTCATCTTTGTCTGGCGCTGGAGTATAATAGCTGCCGGAGCATTTCATTTCATGACCAATCTTATTCCATGGGCAATCTATTATACGCACGAATGATCTCTGGTTTTTACCAATCTATTTAAAATATTTTTTCTAATTACATCCACATTTACTAAGACACCATCCTTTTCCCAACACGAACCAGACTCTTCCGCTGTCTTTCTTCACTTCTCCCCGCTCTTTTGGATTTTCTCGAACTGCGAGTATGTAAAAGCCATCTCCGTTGTATTCGTTTCTTTGTGAATTCGTTCTTGATAAATTTGAGGTGAAAAAGAAATGCCTATATGGATAAAAAATCCACTCTGAATTATTTAAAATACTAGACAAAACAGGTTCCGCGATTTCCAACTCTTCGAACAATCGCTGGCAAAACAAATAAATAATAATATAATTATAACTATAGAAATGGTAGCCGAGAAGACTGGTTTGCTTGAAAAATTTTCAGAGGAATGGGAAGTCGTCGGGATATTTTATATCACCGGTTTGACTACCAGATTTGCTTTTACTCTCACCATGATGGTAGAGACGATCTACCTTTTCGCGGTAGGCATCTCTTTCGCCCAGATCGGAGTGATCTACTTGGTTTTTGGCGTGATCCACGGCGTCTTTGAGATCCCTACCGGGATAGTGGCGGACAAATACGGGAGAAAAACTTCGACTTTGATCGGTTTCGGTGTCTGCGGCATTTCTTTTTTCCTCGTCCCTTTTTATGACTCGTTTTATTATCTGCTTTTCCTCTTCTCCGGTTTCGCCTTCGGATCTACATTTATTTCTGGATCTTTTGCAGCATGGTTGATTGATACTCTGAAAAGCAAGGGTCTAGATGATTGGATCCATCGAGTGATGGCTAGACAAGGAAGCATCAGCGGGTTAGTCGCGGTTCCTGCTTCCCTTATCGGAGCTTTGGTACTTTTCATCTCTAGAGGGGGAGAGGTTCTTTCTCCTTCTGTTGTACTGATGATGAGGATATTTTTTCTCACTCACGGCGCTCTATTTATTCTGACTTTTTTCCTCTTGTACTTCAAAGCCGAGGAGGTCAGAGTAGGCGATTCAGGAGTAAAAGAAACGAACTTTTTCTCTTACATAAAAAACACTATCCGTAAGGGCTTCAGACTGGTAAAAAGAAGCAGGATCGTCTTGATTTTGTTTGTCAGTGTGAGCGTTTTCTTTTTCTCCTTCACGGTTCTCCAAGATGCTTGGCAGCCTTATCTGACCACAGAGATCGGTTTCGAATTGTATTGGTTGGGCGTGATCGCAGCGATCACCTCTTTTTTAAAATTCATAGTGAACCTCAAATCGGAGGAATTCACCGAAAAAGTAGGGAGTTATCCTTTGATGTTGTTGATATCGACTGCTCTATTGGGCAGTTTAGTTGTACTTTTCTCGGCTATTGACCCCGGTTATTTGGTGATGGTCGTATATATACTTATCATGACGATATTTGCTTTTCATAGACTGATCAGGGGAGCTTACCTGCAGGAAAACATTCCTTCCAGCATAAGAGCTACGATGGGGAGCGTTGATTCGCTTATTATAGAGATAGCCGGAGGCTTAGGCAGTTTCTTCATCTTCGGGTTGATCAGCGATCTATTCAGCCTCGACATCGCGCTGCGAGTTGGAGGCATTATCTTGTTGGTCTCTTCACTCATATATGTAGCTCTCATATGGACAGGAGATGAGAAAGGGTAAAATACCTGACGAACGACACGAACTGTCTTCAGATTGTACAATCTCGAAAGCCTCACTATCTCCTCACGGGTGGGTATTCCATGCTTCGGGATTAGAGGAAAGAGAGATAGTTACTTTTCAACATTCTTCACACTTTTCACTTTTCTTCAATCTTCACTTTTTCCTTCTTCTTCGAGAAAAACGTAATCCACCAACACTTCCGCTTCACCTTCGACCACTTTCTGCCCGTCTTGATTTTTACAATCTGTTCTGAGTGTAACTATAGGTTTGTCTTCCTCGATATCGAGCACTTCGGCTACCGCCGTTATCGTATCTCCAAGATAGACCGGATTTTTGAATTCTAGAGACTGGTTTAGATATATCGTTCCGGCGCCGGGAAGTACAGTTCCAAGGACGGTCGATATGAGACCCGTAACGAGCATCCCGTGGGCGATTCTTTCTCCGAATCGACCTTGAGCTGCATACTCGTCGTCAAAATGGTATGGGTTGGTGTCTCCGGTGGCTGCTGCAAAATGTTTCACATCGGCATCAGTGATAGTCCTTCGGAAGGAACCGGTATCACCGATCTCGATCAAGTCGAGTTCATGCGGTTTATCGTCTGCAGATCGCTTTTCATCCGGTATTTTTATAACTGGCTCTCCATTCCTAATCTCTACATCAGTCATTATTTTCACCATACCTAGTAAGGCTCTTTACCTTTTTAAAGTTTGACCTATCTCGGCGATGTAGACCTTAAAGGTATTTTACCTGTTTCACGTAACTCTGTATATCGAACTTCCTTTCCAATCCGTTGGCGTTCATGTACCTCACCTTTCCGTAAACCTCCCTTTCCTTCCAGCCCTGGTCGTGCTTGCCGAAGCACCACGCTATTCCAGCAAAACCGTTCGGGTCTCTCCCGTCCAGTTCATACTTGTTGTTAAGATACAGTGCTGTTTGGTAAGCCTCCTCCGGCGTTTCGCTCCACTCCAGTATCTTCTTGCCCCAGTACATCCGCATGTAGCCGTGCATTTTTCCCGTTTTCAGCATCTCTTTCTGCGCCGCGTTCCAGTACTCGTCGTGGGTTTCCGCTTCTTCGAACTCTTCTCTTGAGTAGATATACTCCCGCTCGTCATCACTATGTTCTTCCAGCGTTTCCTGAGCCCATTCGGGCAGGCACCCTAAAGACCTGTAATCTTCACTGTAGTAAACGAAGTTGTAGGCTAATTCCCTCCTCACGATCAACTGTTCCAGGTACTCGTCCACTCCCGGTCCGCCTTTCTCTTTTACCTTTAGAGCCACGTAGAGGGGAGATATCTGGCCAAAGTGTAAGTACGGGCTCATATGGGAAAGGTAGTCTTTAGACGGGTCGTTGGAATTATCTGCGTATCCTCCAAGCTTGTGATCCAAGAACTCTTTAAGGTATTTTTTCGCCTCGTCCGTTCCTCCTTCAAAGCTTTCGACGGGCTTCACACTTTCATCTATATTTAACCTTGAAAGCGCACTCTCTAGATTATCTATATCAAAAGTGTCAAAATCGAATTCGAGAGAAGAATTTTCCAAATTCCTCTCCTCGACCTCCTCCATATACTTATCCAGCTCATCCTCGATCTTCGGCCTTATGGTTCGAGCGGCATACTCTTCCTTCGAAGAGGCCTCCTCGACAGGAACTATGAGATCAGTTTCCACCTCTATCATCGGAATGTTTACCTCTTCAGCCGCTTCCTCTCTCCATCCTCCCAAAAAATCCAGGTAAGCCTTGTCCACTACCAATAAAGAAGCTTCATCTGCAAGTTTCACGATTCCCTTTTTGGGATGGTCGTGTCTTATGACAAGTTTTATATCTCTATCTTCCAGTTTTTCTTTCGTTTCTTTTAATCCTTCTAGCATGAATTTATAGTGTCTCAGGTTCGCTCCTTCGAACTCGTCCGTTATCCCAAAAAACACCACCAAAGGATTATCCAGCTCATCCGCTTCCTCCGCGGCATACTCCAGGGCGTGATTGTATTCTGCCCGTTGAGCTCGCTGCATCCAGTAAAGCACATAATCTCCTTCGTTGACTTCCTCATCGTTCAACAGTTCTGTTCTTTCCTCCTTTATATCCTCGACCAAGTTCACCAACCTCTGTTCTGAAAATCTAAACGAGGAAAACCTCTTTAGTGTTTGGGTAGAAAATCATCTCCTTCATAAATATCCGGTGGTTTTTTATACTTAATTTTTCCTTCCTAATCCCTTTCAAGGTGTTATCATGGCAGAAGATGTGGAAATACCGGAAGATGTCGACTCTATCGCGCTAAAATTCTTGGATCTGAACGGAGAACCTAGAGAGATCAGAGTCCCCGTAAATATGTGGGACGTGGTCAAAGAAGACGGTATGAGTTTCGACTCTTCCAACGTGGGTTTTGCGGACGTTTCGGACAGTGACATGGTGGCGGTACCGGACCCTTCTACCATGAGAATCATGGAGTACGGAGAAAAGAAGGTAGCGACTTTTCTCTGCGAGATGTATTCATCCGACGGTAGTAGGTTCGAAGGCGATCCAAGATACATGCTGAGAAAGACTATAGAGGAACTAGCAGAAGACGGATTCAAGGTCCAAATCAAACCCGAATACGAATTCCACATCTTGAATGAAGAAACTCTCGAGCCGTTCGACCGAGGGCAATATATAGATGGAAAGATCGGTTACACCGATATGGTAGGTGAAGTGGTGGAAGCCATGCGGGAATACGATTTCAAAGTAGAAAAAGTTCATCATGAAGCTGCACCAGGACAATACGAGGTGGAACCACTTCCCTACGACGATCCTTTGCAGGCGGCGGATGAATCCGTCTTCATCAAAGAAGTGATCAAAAGGAAAGTTAGGGAAAATGGCGCCTACGCAACTTTCATGCCTAAACCAGTATCAAAAGACGCTGGAAACGGTCTTCACCTCCATCTGTCTTTATTTAAGGATTCAGAATACCTTTTCTCTTCCGAAGAAATAAACGAAGAGGGCGCCGGTTTTATCGCCGGTATGTTGGATCACGCCAAAGCCCTTTCGGCCGTTGTCTCGCCCACCATCAATTCCTATAAGAGACTCGTTCCGGGCTACGAGGCACCGGTTTACATCTCCTGGGGTGGCGAGAATCGAAGCGTTCTCGTCCGGATACCCGGATACGGTACTTCCGAGCAGAAAAAAGGTAGGATCGAATACCGAGCAGGTGACGCCACCGCTAACATCTACCTAATGTTGAATTCATTGATCCGTGCCGGCATGGAAGGTATAGAACGATCCTCTGACCCCGGAGAGAGTATCAAGGAAGACCTTTTCGAGAAGAGCGAGAAGGAGATCCAAGAGATGGGTATAGATATCTTGCCCAGCAACCTAAGAGAAGCTCTAGATGAATTGGAGAAAGACGAGGTGATCCAAGACTCTTTAGGAGAATCTTACGAATACTACAAGAACTTGAAGGAAAAGGAGATCGAAGAGTTCAAAAGGGACGTCACCAACTGGGAACTGGAGAGGTACCTGGATTATTGATCTATTTTCAGTCGTATCTGATCTTAGACAAGATGTACAGATTGAGTAGACTTATAGCTAAGGCGAATATCCCGGCGTTCATGAGGAAGAAAGAGAACCCCTGTATTATCTGATAGAATAAATAGATCGATACCCCTAATAATATGCAAGATGCGGCGGTCTTTACTAGAGTTGTTCTACTTCCTTTGGAGAGCTTTTCTATCCTAAGGTTTACAAAATTCTCGTTTAAAAATTCGTCTCCTAAATTTTGCTCTATAGCTGTAACTATTTTCGATGATCTTTTCAAATTCTCAAGAACCTCGTCCTTTTCAAACTCGAGACTGTAGATACTGAACATCACAAGACCGGGCTCGAGTATGATAGCTCTAAAATTTTCCTGATTCTTTTTGACAAGGTCGTTTATCTTTCCTGTGACCTCTTTCGTGAAGATATCGTCAACTTTTTCCTCATCCAACTTACTTTGACTGTAGACGGAAAAGTTGTGCTTGTTCAAATTCGGGACTTCGAATTCATACTCGTAGGCGTCCGGTGACATCGAGGTGGAAGAGGGAAGGACGATTACATCGCTCTCCAGCTCTATATCGCTTTCGATCCCGAATATGGTCTTGGAAGGGCGGTTCTTCCTCTTGCTCCCCTTGTTAGGGTGCACATACACTTTTTTCCCTTCGATCTCTCCATGAAGGTCGGGCCAGTCGGAAAATATATTCAAACTTTTCCTCGTCTTCAGGTCCGTCCGGTCCGAGACTTCGCTGTACAATTTCCATATCTTTTTTCCCACTTTATGGTCTACAACCTTCTTCATTATATATATGAATCCGAGGATGACCACTACAAAGCTTCCCAGGATCTCTAGCCAGATAGGTAACATATCATCACTACCTCATATCTATAATCTTCAATTCTAAAGTCTCGTGACGCCCATCTGTCTCCTTCTCTCTGCACTCCCTGACAGACCAAGGCGCGGCACCACCGGCGGCTTTTCTGTCGATATTTTATATGGAAAAATCCTCCCAAGCATCTACGAATCTTTCGACCACATCATCAGGAGGACTATACTCTAACAGTAGATGCGATATATGTTCTTTGTCCTCAATCTTATATGATCTTCCAACCTTCTTTAATACGTTTTTTCTCTCTAGTTTCTTAAGATGGTAAGAGAGAGTAGAACCGGGTAGATCCAATTCCTCCTTTATATCCTTGTGTCTTGCCTTTCCTCCATTATTTAACAGATATAACACTATACCTAGAGGTTTCTCATTTCTCAATAAGCCCAAGATTCTCTTATCTTCCTGGCTTAATCTTTCTCCCTGAGGGTATTCACTTGGATAATATCTTTTATAGCCTTCTGCGTCGATCTTATTTACAACCCCCATCTTTTCGAGTTTTCGAAGATGATATTTGACTAGATTTAAATCCATATCCGTTTTTCTCTCGATATATTTCATGTTGAGACCCGGATATCTCTTAATGACTTTGAAAATCTTTTTTCTGCTCTCTAGTTCCAGCTCGGGCTCTCCCATATCTCTACCTCTTGAGGGATGTCAAATAGAATGAAACGAGTATTATATTATCGAGTACCAGTACAGGGAGCCAAAAATCAAAGTCCACATCGACGGGGTATAGGTAGGAATTATAGAATAGCCATAGCCCTTTGACAAAGAAAGATAAAAAGGCCAAAGTTATAAAAAGAAACTTGCTGTCTCTGGTCCGCTTGTATCCGATGATCGATATTATCGTGAGAGCTAGTGAAAGGACAGTCATTATTCCTAAAACCGCATTATAAACTATCTGAACATTTAGCATCTCGATTCACCAAGAAAGGAAAAAGGAGAAGGGGTTTTTTTATTTTTCTTTCTTTGTGAACCAAACAGTAGCTAGGACTATGATTGCCATTATGGCAACGACCGGAAGATAGTACTGAAGATCTACTAGAGATCCGATGTCTGTTTCCGCTCTAGCAATTTCTATACTGTGGGTTGAAAAGTGTGGGACCATCACCAGAACTTCTATTTTCTCCGAACCGGTGCTTATCAAATACTCCGCTCCTTCCGATGAATCCGTGAGATCTTCGTAATCATCGGCCATGTCGATCTCCTTTTCGTCAAACGTTAATTCCAATTCTTCAGCGCTATCAGCGTTTAGTACCTCTTTGTAGATCGTTATGGCCAAGATCTTTCCTTCTTCTCCCAGTGTATTAGATGATACCGTTACTCGCACTCTATCGTTTTCCTGAACTTGTGTCATCATCTGCATGTCGGCATAGCTTATTGACGTATCTGAGAACCTATCGCCGGCTCTGTCTATCATCACTTCTCCCCCTACTTTACCTTGAGAGATGCCATCTGTGATGTTCTTATCCATTTCGCGCTCTTCTTCCCGTTCTCTTTCTTCTCCTTCAAAGTCTGTCATCCGGAATACCAAAAATAGGTCCTCTTCAAAGGTGTAGTTCACGACTCCGTCGCCTATACTGATATTCAAGGATTCGTTCCATGATTCCTCTCCTTCACTGACCGAAAGTAGCTTAGCTGTGTAGTTCCCATAAGATAGAATCAGATTAGGTCCTTCTTGTTTAACGACCTCTAGATTTCCTAGGTCGAAGCTGACTTTGCGGGGACTATCCATTATGTTTTCTGTTTCTATGTCTAGGACTTCTCCGGTATACCCATCGATATTCAACCCGTATCTTTTTTCCTCCCCTACGATCTCTATTTCATAAGAGGGATAAGCTTCGTCGCCTTCTACCTCGAGTTCTAGACCCTCAAGAGTACCGTTAGCTATCCCATATGCGATTTCGAGTGCCTCCTCGTGACCTATCAATTGATCCCATTCCGGCGTTTCGTCTTCATCCTCATCATAACCACCCGTTTCATTGCCGAGGACTTCACCGGAATATGCATCGATCGCTATCTCATGTTCTTCTTCAGAATCAACGATCGCTATCTGGTAGATGTAGCTTTCCTCGTCTTCCTCAAGCCCGAAATCAGTCAAGGTTCCATCGACCATCTCAAACGCGATATCCAGCGCTTCTTCTCTGCCTATCAACTGATCCCGTTCCGGCGCTGAATTGCTCTCGTAGTCTGACTCGGCATCGATCTTCATCAGTGCGGGCGCCACGTCATATATCTTGATATCCGTATCCTCGCCCTCGATCTCATAGAGAGCTCCGTCGGTCTCGTTCTCCTCGATGACCAGGTCCGGGATTATCACATTTTCGAAAAGGAAGAATTCCGTATTATTCATCTGCAGCGTGTAATTGGCTATTCCGTTTTCTAACAATTCAAAGGAAGTGAAAGTCCCTTCAGTGCCATTCCAAGATCCTACTCCTCTTTCATCGTCGTCATCGTCATCTTCCTCATCTTCGTCATCTTCCTCATTGTCATCATCGCCCTCATCGTCTTCTTCATCATCACCGTCATCGCCCTCATCCTCTCCATCATCTTCGTCTGCATCTTCTTCTTCTTCATCATCTTCTTCATCATCACTTTCATCGGCGTCCTCTTCTTCCTCTTCATCAGCGTCGTCGCTTTCATCCTCTCTGTCGTCTTCACCTTCATCTTCTTCACCTTCATCGCCATCGCCGTCATCATCTTCGTCCTCGTCCATCAGATTTTGATCAGAAGATCCTTGTTGACCATCACCGCTGAAAGCTATAGTTAGTCCTGACGTCACTAAGAACACCGACATTAATCCTACCATTACTAATGTTACAATTTTTTTTGGTCTCATTTTCTCACATATAGGACAGTGTTATCCTTTATTTATAAGACTTATTTCACTATTTTCGAACAAAGACGGGAAGTAAGCTCGTTGTTATATCTTAGAGAGTATAAACTGATATAGAGAAGCAACAAAAGTTAACTGCTTCTTCCTATCAATCAGATCTTAATACCTAACCCTTTTGGATAAAATATCGACAGTACGAAGAGTGCAGTCAGACCTATGCCCCCGGCCCAGGTTAACAGTACCACTACCGGAGGAAAAGTGACGATGGTGAAAACTATGTAAAGTAGATATATTACTAATAGTATTGTAGCTAATGTTAGCAGAAGGTAGCCGGACTCTTTTTTATCGGAATCCCAGTCAGAAACGCCTGAAGGATATCTAAGACCGATATATCCAAGGAGTACGAAGGCTAGAATGAACAAAGACCAGAAAGGGCTTGTCCCCAGCGAGAGAAGGATGATAAAGACGATGACTGATAAAAAGATCAGCACATGGTCTCTCATCTACTTACTCTCCCCCCTGAATTCCTCAAAACTTTTTGCTGACTCTAACATGTCTTCTGAAACTGACGGCGAAGTGCTTTCTATGATATCTTCTAGCATGCTCTGACTTATCTTTGCCTTTTTCTTTTTGGCTTGGCTGACCGCCCTTATCTTTGCATCTTCAACGCAGCTCTTGATATCGCTGGATGTGAAACCTTCACTCATCTCTGCGAGTTTACCATAGTCCAGGTTCTCCTCCGTTGGTACCTTTTCGAGTTCGTTGATGAAAAGTTCTGTCCTCCTTTCAAAATCAGGAGGAGGTATGTGGATCGTCTTTTCGAATCTACCCCTTTGGAAAAGGGTTTCTTTGATCTTGGCTGGATAATGGCTGGTAGCTATCAAAGCTATGTTGTCTTCTTCTTCCAAGTCATCCATCAAGTTGAGAAGACTCGCTAAAGCTTTCGGAGCGGACATTCCTGATATCTCCTCGCCCGCTATCTTCTCGAGTTCAGTTATCACTATAACCGAGGGGGCGATATCTCTCATATCCTTGAACAGCTTTTTTATCGCTCCTCTACCTTCCTCAGATATCGTCTCTTTGAACTCTCTTCCCGAAACTACTCTCATCGATATTCCTACTTCGTTGCCTGAAGCTTTTATCAAGCTCAATTTTTGACATCCTTTCGGGCCGTAGAGGAGAAGATTTTTTGTTCCTGATATGTCGAATTCCTCTATCAGTTTGGACTCGGTCAGTGGGAAGAGGAACTCGTCTTTGATGATCCGCTTAGCGTCGGCCAGATCCGGTATCTCGTCCAAGGTCACTCCTCTTTCCATCTCCGGTCTCTTGATCTCGTGCATCTTTCTCTCGTACTTAGATCTGACTTTCTCGTAATCCTCTCTCATGGTGGGGGTGATGCTGGGAGTCATCTGCTTCAGCACTTTGTTCACCTCGCTTTCGGTGATGTAATCCACGCCGCCACTGTCGAGAGATTTTCTCATGGCGAAGGTGGCGCTCTCTTTGGCTAGGTTGGCCAGATCCGCCCCGGAGAAACCTTCAGTCTTTCGAGCTAGCTTATCGAGATCGACATCGGAGGAGATCGGCTTATCCTTCAGGTGTATCTTCAGGATTTCCTTCCTCTCCTCTTTATCCGGGGGAGGTACATAGATTATCTTATCGAACCTTCCCGGTCTCAGCAGCGCTGGATCGATCATCTCTGGCTTGTTGGTCGAACCCACCATTATAATCCCTTCGGCTCTGTCCATCCCGTCTAGTTCCGATAGAAGGAGTGAGAGGAGCCTCGGCGTGACGTCATCTGCGGAGTACATATCTCTTTTCTTCGCTATAGCATCTATCTCGTCGAAAAAGATGATGCACGGCTTCCTTTCTCGAGCTGCTTTGAACAGTTTCATCATGCTCTCTTCGCTCTCTCCGTACCACCTAGACATGATGTCGCCGGACTTCACGTTGATCATCTCGATATCGAGTTCGGTAGCTAAAGCTTTCATCAACAGAGTTTTACCGCATCCTGGCGGGCCATAAAGAAGAACACCCTTCGAAGTCTCAACCCCGAACTTTTCAGATATGTCAGGCCTTAAGAGGGGCATGAGGATACTCTCCTTCACATCCTGCTTAACGTCTTCCAAGCCACCAACATTCTCGAAAGGTGTCTCGCCAAGGTCGACCATCTCCGCGACCCTAGTTCCCACGTCAGAGACCCCTAACTGCCCTCTATAATACTCTTGGAAAAGGCTCTTGGTCATTAGTCCTAAACCCTGACTCAAATAAGCCAATGCGACCCCCCCTGATAGGAAGCCCGCTAGAAGCCCTATATCTAGGCCGCTCATCCCTGAAAAATAATCGAAGTAGATCAATCCTATGAGCGGAGAAGCTCCAAGGAGGAGAGAACTGCTGAGCGATATCTTCCAATCTTTTTTCAAAGGATACTTTAACCATTCACTTATCTTATCGAAGGTCGGCCCTTTAGTCTCGATCATCATAGAGAGCAAATAAAGTGCTATACACCAGAGCAGTATCTGGAAGAATGGAAGTATCGAAGCGCCGAAATTATTCGCTAAAACGGTTTCAATTATACCGGCGTTCGCTCCGCTTATACTGCCCAGTGCGCTGCCTAATGAACTCGGCCGGAAAGACGAGACGATGGGCCTATCGAAACGCATAAAGGCGGTCTCGTGAGGATATGAGGTGACAAGACCGATGAGCTCTAGATTCCCGCTGGAAGAAGTCATGACCAAAAATGTTCCGGCTACCGCGGTCGAGATGATCGCTAGAAAAGAACTAAACAGTATGAGCGACATCACCGGCACTAGGAAAACCGCGCCGAATCTGGCCAAAAACAATATAGAAAAGACAAGATATCCAAATCTCCAATCGAAGAAAGAAGCGAGCAAGACAAGGAGAGAAAAGACCAAAAATACCAGACCGAATTCCGAGGATTGATATGCTGCAGCGCCGGTCACAAATAGCGCTAGGATCAGCAGACCGTTGAAAGGATATTTGTAAGCGATAGCTCCTATGACTACAGATAGGACCACTATCATCCACCACGGATAGAAAGGTGCAAAACTCAAGCCCACCAAAGAGAGAAGAAAGAAACCGATCGGTATCAAAAATTCAGGTTCCCGAGTCTCATCCATGATCTTCTCCCACAGCTCATCAATCATTGGATAAGAAGTTCCACTATCACCCTGTTCTCCCTCTTCAAGACCTACCTTTTTTTGCTGCTTCTTTTTATATACCCAACCTATACAAACTATCGGAACGATTATAGCAGCGATAAGACCGCCCAATATAGGAATCTGTGGGAATGAGATCATCCCGTGTTCTAAAGTGCTTTCAGGCTCCATATCGACTTGGAATATTCCCTCATCTCCGGTCTCCTCGCCGGTCAGCTGTATGTTTCTCGATTCCATCTCTCCTTCATACTCGACGAATACCCTATAATTCCCGGCGGAAAGCGGTTCTTCTACAGTGACCTGTCCCTCCTCAGTAGTTCCTTCAAAGAGAACCTCTCCGTCGCTGTCTTCAACTCGGACCGAAGCCCCGTCTACATATCTATCGTTCAAAGAGTCGAAAACCACTATGACGGGTTGGATGAACTGCTCTTCAGCCCTGACCGTATATGTCACATTTTCGGATACGATAGCGTTATCATACGTATCATAGGCTTCGACATAAAAATTTACAGAAGTGTTAGCCGGATAGGCCGGGATTGTAGCTGTCCATTCTCCATCCTGTTCGTTAAAAATTGCGGTAGCATCTTGGGGGGGTTGATTGGGCTGATCGATGGTAGCCGCTATGCGCGCAGAATTCATCTCGACCCCCTCTTCTTCGGCCTGCTCGGTTTTAACGAGAGTTACATTCACCCGTCGCTCGGAGGTCGGGCTTACAGGCTCATAGCTGAAATAAAGATTGTCCTCAAACTCTTCAGATATCCAAGCACCACTCTCGCTGACTGTATAAGTAAAATTCTCGGAACGGTACCAATCTATCTCATCGAAAGTCGCGTTGACCCAAAATCTGACCTCGGTGTTCGGCGTATGATATTCCGGCTCGATAACAGCGTTCATAACGGTTTCGTTTTCCCCTTCTTGCATAGGGTACCCACCGCTCTCGGAGAAATTCTCTTCTCCTTCCTCTCTATACTGGAATCTGAGGTGGGCTTTCGAGATATTTTCATCCTCTATGCTTTCGATGGTCACCTCGACACCGTGATCCGGGTCCGGTTGTTCAGGCGTATAGTCCAGTTCAAATAAATCATCGAATTGATTCTCTTGAAAATCCGGTTCTGGATCATCTCCTTCTACGAATACCAGTAAAGCTCCTGAGAATACTCCAAGCAGGAGCAAACCGACCAAAAGACATACTACCAATTTACTTCTATCTAATCCCATCTTCATACATATCAACTCTCGTTCAAGGTGTAACCTAAGGTACTTTCTTCTTTCTCTTCATCATCCTCTTTAGATTTCTTTCCGGCTCTCATACCTACTCCTTCTTTTTGTTCCACACTAGCTCTATCTTTTAAAGCTTCGCCCACTCCGAGACCAACGAAGGGAGCGAAAAGGGCCTGATAACCGGTCGCTTGAGCCACTGGCTGCAAAGAAGCCTGTGGTATCACTGAAGCGGTTCCTACAGGTGGAGAAGGCATCGGAAATATCTCGGGTGGGGGCGGAGGGGGTGCTGCCGCCGGCGGTGGAGGGGGCGGTGGAGGGGGAGCGGTAGCCTGGATGATCCCATATATCGTATGATCCGGGAGAGCGGTGAAATTGTTCTGGCCGTTCCACGGCTGGATATAATATAATCCGGACCTATCTGTGAAGATAGAGTGATGGCCTCTCTTAGTGGTGCTGATATTGAATCTTACATCCCAACTGTCCCCCAGCCTCATCGTATCGTTCAGATCCCATTCTACCACTGTTCGATTACCACCTGTAGATATATTGTCAGGTGTTCTAGAAAAGTAAGACGTGTTCAACCTGATATGATCTTTAAATTCGGTCCTGAGTTCTATATTTTCTCCAGTCAAGTTGGTGTAAAACTGTTCGGATATGTTCAGATAGGTATCTATCAATTGTTCCGGTTCTTCAACATAATTGTACTCCCCTCCAGTGACATCGGCCATCCAACCTAGAAGGTCGTCGTTAACATCATCGCCCATGCCTATAGTAAATATGGTGATATTATTTTCTACGGCCCGATTCATGGTCTCTCGGGTCACATTGTAGGTGGGATTCCCGTCTGATAGAAATAGCTCTAATCGCTGTTTTTCAGGGTCACCGTTTTCTATCAGCTCATCTGTTGCTTTAAAGATGGCCTCGTCATAATTTGTCCGACCACCTGGCTCCTGCCCCATCTCGAGACTTTCCTTCACATTTTGATAATCTTGAGATAGAGGATGTTCTAACGTAGCGTTCGACGCCAATTTTATGACGCCGGCTCTATCCGGTGGTACCATGTTGTCCACGTAAGCTTGAGTGGCTTCTATCCGTTCATGATCTGGATCCCAAGATGCAGATCCTTGGGAAAAATCCACAATAAGCATCGTGTCCTGTGGATCGAATTTCAAAGCTTTCTGACCCGTAGCTTCGAAGCTCAGATTGATCTGGATCTCATCAGGTTGTTTTTCCTTCTGGAGAGGCCATAATCTTTCGCTGCTCCCTTTTACCGTGATATCGAAATACGGACCGGGGCCGGAAGAGTCATCAAAGGACTCTACTGCCTGAACGTTCGTCGAGTTCACTAAACAAACAGTTAGGAATATGGCAGAGATCCAAAGGACGACTTTCACTTTCTTTCTTGTAAACATCTAGGGGATCACTCCTTATTCTTTGTCAGATGGTAAGTCAGCTTCCATGACAGACTCCATCAATCCCTGTTCTCCTTCGTTTCCTGCTTCACCGGATTTCAAAGAAAGTCCGACATCGTTCAATTTATCCTGTATATGTTCAGCTCTTTTCTCTTCGATGCCCTCGATGTCCATCAATTCGTCTTTTGTTTTCTCGGTCAAAGCCTCGATCGATGTTATGCCCTGACTATTCAGGCTAACTTCAACACCGCTGTTCAGGTCCAGCTTTTCTATCGGGTGAGCTTGTTCCATTTCACTTTCTTCTTCCTGGCCTTCATCGCTTTCTGTAGATGATTTAGAGAGAGTGGATTTCCCTTTCTCCTGTTCGGCCCTCTCTTTACCTTTCTCCTCATCGCCTTCTTCTTCATCTGAGCCCAACGAAGAGGATATCCAGCCGAACCTTTTCTTGCCTTCTTTATCTCCTTCTTCTTCTTCATCCTCATCCTTTTCTTCTCTTTTTATCCTTTCTCCGACCTCGTTTCTACTAAGATAAAGGATGAAGATGATTAGTATCACTATAAGCAGGAAACTTATCCCTGGTATATTGTTCTGGAATATCTGCCAGTAGTCTGGTGGATTTTCCACTTCTATGGATCCAGAATACTGGTTGACGTTGCCCGCGCTATCTTCGATCCTGATCACATAGGTATAGTCTCCGTCTTCTTCGTCGCCGGCTTCCCACTGGTACATGTAAGTATTATTCTTGACCAGCATCATATCCTGCCATCCTCTTCCCTCGATGTTGATCTGTACATCTTCCACTCCAGCCAGACTGGAAACGTTCAAAGAGAAGGTTGTAGAGCCTTTGACTGTCGTCTCATTGCCGATATTATCCACGGGTCCTACCATCTCTATCATCGGACCGGCGTTATCCACGGTTATCTCGAATTGCCTGCCTCTTTCGTGTCCCGCTACGTCCTTGACAGACACTCTCACATCGAATACCCCGGTTCCATCTTTGCCGGTGAGTTCCGTAGAATCTAGAAGATAGCTGTATCTGTTTTCCTCGGCAGTCTTTTCCATAGTGAACGGCCCGAGATCCTCCTCAGGGAATTCGATCATAACTTCCTGTACTTCGGAATCAACGAAGACCTCGAGTTCATGCTCTCCACTGATGACTTCTTCTCTTCTTGGGCTGTGGACCCGGATGGTGGGCGCGATATTATCAACGATAACGGTCACTTTTCTCGTTGTAGTATGTCCGGCTTCGTCGATTGCCCTAACGGTTATAGTGTGATCCCCATCGCTCAATCTCGTAGTGTTGAGTTCCTCCTCAATAGGTACAAATCCAGTATCATCTACAGAATACTTTACATCCTCGAGGTATTCATCCTCGGCAGTGACGTTTAGTTCCACCGTATCTCGAATGTACTCGCCGTTCTTTGGAGAGTTGATATCTAACACTGGTGGATTATTATCCACATGGAAAGTTATAGTGTTCGTTGTGTCTGTATTTCCTATTGGATCTGTAGCTGTAGCTTCGAATGTGTAGGTTCCATCTGCGATATTTCTCGTATCTATTTCGTAGACATAGTATCCGCTGTCTCTATCATAGGATAGATCAAGGGTGTCATCGAATAGCTCAGCTTCTACATTATCCACTTCCACTTCGTGCCTCGCGTTGACCCTAAATTGGAACCAATCTTCTACGAATTGGTCCTCTATTGGGCTGACTATAGATGCCTCGGGTTCAGTGTTTATCACGGTAACCCTTATCGTTCGCACCACGCTATTACCTGCTTGATCTGTCGCCTTTACATCCAATCTGTGCTCACCGTCCGAGTAACCCGTTGTGTTCCACGGCACGATGATCGGAGTCCATCCTCCTTCATCCACGCTGTAGTAGGCCGGTCCAGGGAAGGCATCTTCAACTTCCGCATCTATCTCGACCTGGTCGGATACATATTCGCCGTGCTGTGGAGAATGGATCGTCAGAGAAGGATCGTGATTGACTACACGGAACTCTATTGTATCGGTGATATTTCTCTTTCCAGATTGGTCCGTGGCATAGGCGGTCATGTTCCAATATCCGTCTTCCTGTTCCAGCGTCGTATCAAGAGTGGCTTCATGATAGCCTGTACCGGGGTTGTAAGTCGCTTCCATCGTCCAGTGCCCGGTATGCGGTTCGTCTCTCACTAAAGCGTATATGTCAAGTTCAACACTCCTTACACCGACTTCGTCTGCGGCCCGTATCTGGAAGGTTAGATCACCTTCGATGAACTGATCGGAAACGGGATTCAAGACCTCTATTTCGGGCTTGTGATTATCCACGGTGATCTCGATCTCGTTCAAAGTGACATGTCCCACATCGTCTCTAGACCTGATAGCGATTGTGTGTTTGCCGTCCACTATCGTGGTGGTATCCCATTCCGCTGTCCACACGTCTCCTTCTCTTTCCATCGAACTCCAGGTACGTTCGTTTATCCTATAGTCCACTTCGGGTATGAACGGGTCATCATCTATTTCGGCGGTGATATTAACTGTTCCAGAGACATAGTCGCCCTGTAAGGGCTCTTGATACTCGACTTCGGGCGGGCTGTTATCGATTAAGAAGTCAACTTTTTCCAGGTCTGTTCGGAAACCTGCTTTATCTATCACGGTGGCGTTAAATCGAGCCTTCCCATCAGTATATCTGAAAGTAGCTACTTCAAACAGGTAAGAACCCGTAGTGACATCATAATACATCTTCTGGGTGCCCAGCTCATCGATATCGGAGGCGTTTTCACCTTCAACTTCTAAGAAGTTGATCATCACTTTTTTTACCCCAACTTCGTCTTCAGCGTTGACCTGGAATCTAACCCTCTCGTCGATGAAATCGCTTTCGGAAGGTGTAATGATTTCGCCATCCGGTGCGGTGTTATCAAAGACCACTTCTACCGATTGGGCGGTCCTCAGGCCTCCACGATCCACAGCTTCAAACTGAAGATTGTGCTCTCCGTCGGTGAAATTCGAGGTCTCTATTATAGATGTCCACTCTTCATTCCCGACGTCTTCCATATATTTCCATTCGCTATCGTCCACCCTATATCTAACTTCAGATAGGAATTTGTCTTCAGCCTTGACTCTCGCCCCAGAAGTTCCCCTCATTATATCACCTGGCTCCGGCTTCAGTATAGAAAGGCTCGGTTCTTCGTTGTTAACATAGAACTCTAACGGGCCCAAATCGATTTCCCATCCAGCGTTGTCCTCGATGGTGGCTGAAATGTTATAAGTTCCGTCCTCTACGGTGGTGGTTACCACAACAAGCTCATACATCCCAGTGCCAGAATTATATTCAGCTGTATATGTCTGATTGAAAACTTCCACTTCTACCTGATCTATACCGTTTTCATCTGCAGCGGAGACCTGGAATGTGAAACTACCGCTTATGTACTCTCCTCCGTAGGGTGAAGCTATCGAGCCCGTAGGTTTTTTATTATCTACAAGTATATCTATGGAATCCGTCGTCCGGTGACCTATCTCATCTACGGCAAGAACATCGATCCGATGGGACCCTTCACTGAATTTGGTGGTATTCCAGTAGGCAGTGGAGTAGTTTCCTTTTATATCCATCTCGTTCCAGCTTCCTCCGTCTATCCTATAATGAGAATCCTTCAAAAATTCATCGTGAGTGGTCGCATTTATCTCTATTTCTCCGCTAACATAATCACCCTGTCCGGGTTCAACGATATCTACCGCTGGGGCGGTGTTATCGACGGAGAAGTTGGTTGGCCCAACAGTCAATTCCTTTCCGGATTCATCTTCAACAATAGCTTCTATAGCGTAATCTCCATCTTCTACAGTTGTGGTTATTATGGTCTTTTCATAAAAACCAGTACCTTGATTAAATCCTGCAGTGTAGTTCCCCCCGAAAACATTTATGCTAACTTCGTCAACACCGTTCTTATCAGTCGCAGATACCTGGAAAGTATACGTTCCCTGGATATCTGCATCGGAATTGGGGGATACTATAGAAGCGGTAGGGTTTTCGTTATCCACGATGACATAAATATTCTGGGTCGTACTCTTGCCCGATTCGTCCATCGCTTTCACGTGAACCTGGTGTTCTCCCTCGCTGTGGTCTGTAGTGTCCCACTCGTAGGTCCAGATGTTGTTTGATTCTCCCATATCTCTCCAAGTGCCTTCATCTATCTTTACTTCAACGGAATCGAGATACATGTCTGTTATATTTGCCTCGATAGATACGTTCCCAGAAACATATGAATTTGGAGCGGGGTTTTCGATAGATACACCTGGGGCACTGTTATCCACTTCAAATGTAACGTCACCGGTGGTATATGCCCATCCGGCTTCATCTTCTATGGTAGCATTTACCGTGTACTCGCCGTCATCTATCGAGGTTGTGTCGATGCTGTACTCGTAATATCCTGTGCCTTGGTTGTAAGTTGCGGGATAGGTTCCGCCAAAAACGTTTATCTCCACCTTGTCAATAGCGACTTCATCGCTGGCTGTTATGCGGAATGTGTACTCTCCACTGATGAACTCTCCACTTAGGGGTTCGATCACGGTTCCGGTTGGGGGGGTGTTGTCCACCTTTATCTCCCTACTGACCTCCGTTTCATGTCCGACTTCGTCTACAGCTCTAAATGTCAAGGTGTGAGGTCCGTCGGGAACTGCGGTGGTGTCCCAATCAGCGGTGTGATTCTCTACCGTGCTATTATATTCTAGGGTCTCCCAAGAGCCGTCATCAACTCTGTACTCCACCGTTTCCAAAAAGTCGCTCTCCACCTCTGCCATCAACGTATAGTTATTATTTACGATCTCTCCCGATTTTGGAGAGTGGATGGTCATGGAAGGAGGTGTATTGGCAACTTGGAAGTTGACCGACTGGTTCGCGCTCTCATGCCCGACTCTATCCCATGCGTGCATATGGGCGGTGTAATCACCATCTGAAACCGTAGATGTCCTTAGAGACCTTTCATAATAGCCTGTCACCTCGTTGTATATCATCGAGATGGTCTCGCCGAAAACGGTTATATTGACCCTATCGACTTTGACTGTATCTTCCGCTAAAGCTTGGAATTTGTATTTCCCTTCGATGGTCTCGTTATCCACTGGAGAGACTATATCGATATTCGGCGGATTGTTATCCACGTAAACTTCGGTCCCAGATTGCCCGGTCAGACCGCCTTCATCCGTGGCCTCTACCGTTATCTCGTGCAGACCATCGCTGACCGTGGTTGTGTCCCAAGAGGCTGTCCAGGTCGGCGGCCCCCCTGTCATCGGCTGCCATGCCTGGTCATCTATCCGGAACTGCACTTCACTGACTTTTTCACTGGTCTCTACCTCGATCTGAACGTCGTCAGAAACGTATTCATGATCAGAGGGGTTCTTTATCTTTGGATTCGGCGGCGTATTTTTCGTCTCAAACCGAACCGAGTCGGAAGTATAAATGGCGCCGTCCTCCGTTATGGCGGTAGCTTCGACTGTAGAATATCCATCAGGGTAAGCATCGGTTTTCACGTCCCTTTCCCAGAGACCGCTGGAGCTAGAATATGCTGTAGAGATGGTCCCCAATGAGGACATGTTCCCCCCAAAAGTCAAATCTACATCTTCTATTTCCCCCCCTGTATAAGAAGCATCTGCCTGGAACGTGTATTCACCTGAGACCAGCTCATCTTCGATCGGGGAATGGATCTCAGCGTTCAACCCTGTAACCACTTCTAGTTCAACGGTGGTGTTGTGCTGCTTCCCTCCACCTACTCCTTGGACCGTGATCTCGTAGATATCGGGCTCGATATCATCGGTGGTGTAAACGTTGAGCACGGTCTCATTGGGGTAAGGTGAGGTGAGCGTTGTAGATTCAAAATCGTAACTCAATTCAGGTGTGGATGGAACCACATCCACGACCGAGAGGTTCACATCGTCGGTGAAGTTGTTGATGGCGCTCACGTTTATCTGGTATCCAAAATCGGAGCCCGCCCCTATCTTTTGATGATCTGGAATACCTGTGATATAGAAATTCTCTTCATCTTCCACTATCAGATTCACATCTGCATAATCGGTTATCGCAGAGTCGTCAGTACCGTTCGCCCATATCCGGAGCGTGTACTCGTCCGGTGCAGTAGTCTCTTGAGTCTCCACGATAGCTTTAGTTTCATTTACCGTATCCCCTCCAGGATGGACCTGATTATCTTCCAGCGTGACGGTCACATCGTTGGGTTCAGCCCCTATCCACTGATGATCTAGATCGATCGGGTTAACAGCGCCCTCGGCGGTCACCTCAACGTCGTACTCCGTGTCCATCCCCGGGGCTATCAACTGCGTAGGAGGAGAAGCCGTCACTTCGTGATCTCCC
>JAZKSH010000014.1:0-27163 GCA_036626195.1 Thermoplasmatota archaeon
CTTCTCCATCGATATCTATCGTGAGGGTGTATTCTACTACCATTTCCTCTTCGAATACTGCTGTTATACTCTTGTTAGCGTCCATCGTTACGTTTATCGTCGGATCTGTTCCGGTTTCATCGCCGGCCCACTCTATGAACTGCCATCCATCAGCAGGCGTGGCTTCTACCGAGACCTGTTCTCCGTGCTGGTAGGTGTGGTTGCCTTCAGAAGGTTCTGTACTGCCCTCGCCGACAACCTCTATGGTCAGCGTGAGGTCATAATCCTTGATCTCATCGAACCACGCCGTTATTTGCTTATCAGCGTCCATCCTTATGTTCATCTCAGCTTCAGTCCCATTATGATCGCCGGTCCACTCCACGAAGTACCAGCCTTCGGCCGATACAGCCTCTATCGTAACCCGTTCTCCATAGCTGTAAGTGTGATTTCCTTCAGCAGGGGTGGTATTTCCTTCACCTTCGATGTTTATTGTTAAGTCGACAGAATCTGGGACAGGCCAATCTGCTGGTGACGGATGATGGGAGAACCATGCTGCGCCGATAGCAACGTCTGGATAAGACTCATTTTCGCCTCTGTGCGTGTACAGCGATACCTCACCGGTCCCAGTATCTTCCTCTGTAACTGTCAATTCGATACTCTGCCAGCCGTCGGCTTCGACTATCTGCAGCTCTTTTGATTCGTGTGTCGTTCCTCCAGCGTCTTCATAATCCAATCTAACGCTGGCGGTTCCATTGATACCTTCCGGGACCCTGAACCAGGCTTCCATGTAGTAGGTCTGATTAGCCTCAACATCCACCGCTTGATGGGCATATTCGTAGTAAGGTTGACTCCTGACGGATGCGTTTTCTCCAAGCAGACCGTCGATTCGGTAATCCACATATGACGCAAAATTTCCCGTCCAGTTATCTATCTCGTCATCGGCGGTCCATTCTCCCAAGGAGGGGTTTTCTAAATAGTTTCCCGATACTCCTTCCTCGGCGAAGTGCGCCGTAATGCTCTTGTTTTTATCCATTGTTATGTTTATCTCTTCTTCACTCCCCTCATAGTCGCCTGTCCATCCTATAAAGTACCATCCATCGGCCGGCATGGCCGTTATGTTGAGTTCTTCCCCCTCTAGATAGGTATGATCCCCCTCCACTGGTTCGGTACTGCCCTCTCCTTCTATCTCGATGGTCAGAACGAACTCGGTCACTGTCACGTCGAACTCGCTCTCCCAGTAATCATCGAAATGCTGGTAGAACTCTACTCTGACCTGGTAAGTTCCAACGTTTTCGGTATCATTGTACTCGAAAGTCACATTGGTAGATTCCCCTGGTCCCAATTCCACGTTCTCATAGTCTGCATAATTCTCCATATCATTGACGTACAGGTCCACGGAATCGCTGCCGGTTTCATCGCCTATGTTCTCCACTTCGCCTTCGATTGTTACATTTTCACCCGGATCAACGACTTTCGGCTCGACTGACCAGTTCTGCAGTACCAGTTCGGCCGGTATTACTTCCTCAAAATGAGCCGTAATCTCTTTATCGTCGTCCATGGTTAGTGTTATAAATCTATCTTCACTCTGGTTATCCCCGGTCCAATTCACGAATTCCCAATTGTTGGCAGGTACGGCTTCCACCGTCACTTCATCCATGTAAGGATAGGTGTGATTTCCCTCTGAGGGGTAAGTGGTGCCTTGCCCTTCTGTATTTATAGTGAGGGTGACGTTGTCCGGAACCACGGGCCAATCGCCGGGTGACTCCTGGTCGGAGAACCAGGCGGCGCCGATAGCAACATCAGGGTAAGACTCATTATCGCCTCTGTACGTGTAAAGTTCTATCTGACCCGATCCAGTATTTTCTTCCGTAACCGTCAATTCGATGCTCTGCCAGCCGTCAGCTTCGACTATGTGCAACTCTTCAGATTGGTGGGTAGTTCCCCCGACGTCTTGATAATCTAATCTAACATCTGCGGTCCCGTTGATACCTTCCGGAACCCTGAACCAGGCCTCCATGTAGTAGGTTTGATTGGCCTCAACATCTACTGCCTGTTTGGCATACTCGTAATAAGGTTGACTCTTGACAGAGGCGTTTTCTCCAAGCAGACCTCCGATCCGATAATCCACATATGACGCAAAGTCTCCTGTCCAGTTCGCTATCTCGTCATTTTCATCCCACACTCCGAGAGAGGGATTTTTCAGATAGTTCGCTGTTTCTTTTTTCATACCTCCCGTTAGATCGCTTCGTTCCACAGCGCGGGCGAGGTCATCGCTCGACGGCGATGAAGAATCCGCGGTCCAGTGACTTCCATCCAGTGAAGATACAGTCACAAACATCCCGCTGATGAGGAAAAAAAGAGCGACGGTCAGAGAGGCTATCTTATTTATATCCGAGAGCATGAGTTATCCTCAAGTTGAAAATAGAAGTACATAAGGTTATATGAGGTTTACTGAATTGGTTTATATTATACTAAAGATAGTATATAGCCGCAGCGAAAATAGTCAGCTCTCACTGACCGTTTTTACCACTAACTTTGTCATCTTATCCACTCCCTCCTGTATCTTCTCCTGGTCGACTCTTTCTTCAGTGAACACGTGATCGGAAACGGTTAGAACCGTAGCAGCTCTACAACCGTACTTAGCGGCTATATGGTATAGGGCTGAACTCTCCATATCCGCGGCTAGAGCTCCGAGGTCGGCCAACCGTTCTAATTTCTCCATATAGGTATCGTCTTTGCCGTAAAAATAATCTGATGTCACGATCTGGCCCACGTGGATAGGCAGTCCCATCTCGTCCGCTTTCTTCTCAAAAGAAGTGAGCAGCCCAAAATCCGCCCCCGGCGATAAGGTCACGTCCTGGGAAAGCCTGTTGATAGAGGTCCCGATACTCGATGAAGTTTGACCTAGTATGACGTCGGTTTTATCGAGATGATCCTGCAGGGCTCCGCAGGTCCCCACCCTTATGAATGTATCAGCCCCCAGCATATTTAGCTCCTCCAACACTATAGCGATGGAGGGAACACCCATGCCGGTGGACTGCACCGAGACTCTTTTCCCATCGAAAGTTCCCGTGTAACCGTACATCTTCCGGTAGTCGTTGTATTTATCTTCGTCTTCGAAGAAATTTTCAGCTATGTATTTTGCGCGCTCGGGGTTACCTGGAAGCAAAACGGTATCTGCGACCTCTTCTTCTTTCGCTTTTACATGTATCGGCATCTTTTTACCTCCTGAGAATTTGATCTACTCCTTAAGAGAGAAACCATTGACCAACAGCTCGTCTATACTCTTTATGGATCTATTTCCGGACATATCGGCCATGATCACGTCCATGTTTTCATTCAACTCGAAGATGACCTGGCGGCAGGCTCCGCAGGGCGCTACTACCTCTTGAGTATCCGCTATCACCGCGACCGCCTCTAGATCACGTTTACCGTCGGAAACGGCGTTGAATATCGCCACCCTTTCAGCACAGATGCTCAGGCCGTAAGAGGAATTTTCGACGTTGCACCCGGTATAGATCTCCCCGTCAAGTGTCAAGACGGCAGCACCGACTTTGAACTCAGAATAGGGTGCATAAGCATTTTTTCTCGCTTCCTTAGCCTTCTCTATCAGCTTTTCTTCCTCTTCCATCTTTTCAGCTTCTCATCCGATTATCTCGTAGATCAAGGGATCCGTCTCCGGTTCCTTTACCGAGAACTCGTAAGCCCCCTTTAATTTTTTCTTCCCCTTTTCAAACTTTTGCTCATCGTTGTGATGCACCACCGCTAACTTTTCTCCTTCCGCAACTTCATCACCGATCTTCTTCTCCAGTTCTATCCCTGCAGATAGATCTATAGGATCGGACTTCTCTTCTCTCCCCGCTCCGAGCACGGCAGCGCTGAGCCCGACCTCTCTCGCATTTAATTTTTTCACGTAACCAGACCTTTCAGCTCTTATCTCCTCCTGGTACTCCGCTTGAGGGAGCAGAGTAGAATCTTCCACGCATCTCGGGTCGCCGCCCTGATTTTCCACCATCTTCTCAAAACTGTCGAGTGCACTACCATCATTTATAGATGAGGTCAGCTTCTCTTCAGCTTCAGATACACTCTCTGCGGCCTCTCCCAGCATCAGCATCTGACTGCCGAGAGTCAAACAGAGTTCAGTAAGATCTTCCGGCCCTTCTCCGTTCAGAGTCCGTACCGCCTCCTTAACTTCCAGGGAATTGCCTACAGCGCGACCAAGCGGCTGGTCCATGTTGGTTACGACGGCGACGGTCTTCTTTCCCATCCTATTCCCTATCTCAGTCATAGCTTCAGCTAACTCTCTCGCCTCTTCTGTCTTCTTCATGAAGGCTCCTTTACCTCTCTTTACGTCAAGAACTATTTTATCGGAACCAGCGGCGATCTTCTTGCTCATTATGCTGCTCGCTATAAGAGATATATTCTTCACGGTGGCTGTCACGTCCCTCAGCGAGTAGAGCCTTTTATCCGCTGGAGCCAGGTCTTTCGTCGCGCCGACAACGGCCACACCCGCCTTCTTCACACATTCGATGAATTCCGAGATCGACATATCGACGGATAGACCATCTATGGATTCCAATTTATCCAATGTCCCTCCTGTATGGCCCAAACCTCTACCGGATATCTTCGCTACAGGTACGCCGCATGAGGCTACAAGTGGTGCTACAACCATCGTTGTGGTGTCTCCCACTCCTCCAGTGCTGTGTTTGTCCACTTTAATCCCTTGGATGGGTGAAAGATCGACCGTTTCCCCGCTGCGAATCATCGATTCGGTCAGGTTCACGGTTTCTTCATCGTCCATATCTTGGAAGAATACAGCCATCAACAGAGCGGAGGCCTGATAATCCGGGATCTCTTCACGGGCGTAGTTCTCTACGAAGTGATCGATCTCCTCTCGGTTGAGTTTTCCTCCGTCCCTTTTTTTCTTTATGATGTCTACCATCCTCACTATATCACCTTTCGTTCAGATGCCTTTTCTATACTGCTCAAAAAGCTCGACCCGTGGGGCAGGTCACCTAATGAAAACATATCCGCCACGGTTTGTCCGAGGTCCGAAAAGGTGCTTCTAGTTCCTAAATCGACACCTTCATCCAAACTCGATCCGTAGAGAAGCAGAGGCACATATTCTCTAGTGTGATCCGTTCCTTCGTAGGTCGGGTCACAGCCGTGGTCCGCCGTGATGATGAGGACGTCCTTTTCACCCATAGCTTCCAGCAGTTCCGGGATCCTCTCGTCGAAATCTCCGAGACCTTCCCCGTAGGCTTCGGGATCGTTCCTGTGCCCCCACCGCATATCGAAGTCGACCAGGTTGGTCATGATCAGCCCGGTATTATCTTTTCCCATCTGTTCGATGGTCCTGTCCACTCCATCCATGTTGTCTTCCGTGTGTATCGCCTCGGTTATACCGTCTCCAGCGAATATATCGTCGATCTTGCCTATACCTATAACGTCGTAACCTTCTCCTTCCAATCTGTTCAAGAGGGTCTCTTCGGGAGGTCTGATGGAGAAGTCCTTTCTCTCCGCGGTCCTAGTATAACTTCCGTGCTCGCCTACGAAGGGCCTAGCGATGACTCTTCCCACGCCGTGTTCGCCCTGTAGGATCTCCCTGGCCTCTCTACACATCGTGTACAGCTCTTCTAACGAAACAACGTCCTTGTGAGCCGCTATCTGGAAGACGCTGTCGGCCGAAGTGTAAACAATCGGTTTTCCTGTTTCCTCGTGTTCCGGCCCCAGTTCTTCGATTATCACGGTCCCGGATTCGGGACGATTCCCCAGTACCTCTTTTCCCACCGCCTCTTCAAAGGCCTCTATCACTTCATCGGGAAAGCCGTTAGGGTAAGTGGGGAATGGTTCGTCTTTTTGTATTCCTACCATCTCCCAGTGGCCTACAGTGGTTCCTTTGCCGGCGGATCTTTCAGCCGACCGCCCATAACATGCTTTTGGTTCTTTAACTTTAGTAATCTCAGTCACGCCCTCGATGTTCCCTAGACCGAGGTCTCTCATATGAGGGAGGGCCAAACCTCCAACATGATAAGCGACGTGGTTCAACGTATCGGCGCCGGGATCTCCGTACTCTTCCGCATCGGGTGAAGCCCCCACACCCACGCTGTCCAAAACTATCCAGATAACTCTATCGATCATGTGGTTTACCTTCAGCTATCTCTACCGAAGAGCTGGCTCCGATCCTGGAAGCGCCGGCTTCGATCATCTCTTTGGCTTTTTCATAACTTCCGATACCTCCGGCGGCTTTCACTCCTATGGCATCGCCTACTGTCTCTCTCATCGTTCTAACGTCCTCGAGCTTTGCACCTTCTTCAGCGAAACCCGTAGATGTTTTCACGAAGTCGGCGCCGGCTTCTTTAGCGATCTCACAGGCTTTGATCTTTTCCTCATCAGTAAGTAGGCAGGCCTCTATGATAACCTTCACCGTCGGGTCTTCATCTACCGATTCTACAACAGCTCGGATGTCCTCTTCTACATAGGAATGATCTCCTTCCTTCAACTTTCCAATGTTCAGGACCATATCGATCTCATCGGCGCCCTCCTCGACGGCTTTCTTCGCTTCAAAAGCTTTGGTCTCGCTGTTGTTCGCTCCGAGCGGGAATCCAACGACCGAGCAAGTACTGATATCGGTTCCTTTCAACCGTCGATCGACTAAACTCACCCAGCAGGGATTCACACAGACGGAAGCGAAGTTGTAAGTCTTCGCCTCGTCGCAGACCTCTTTCACATCCTCTTTCCGGGCATCAGGGTTCAATATTGTATGATCTAGAAACTTCTCTATCTCCATGCTGAATCTCTCCTTTTACGTGGAGTGAAACTTTCTTTATAAATTTTATCGAGCTCCTGCACAAAATATTTATATGAAAAGAAATCTATAGAGGAGGTTTTTGAACTCGTAGGAGGCATTTGGATGTTCAAGATAATAGGTATGATAGGCGCACTGTGCCTGGGGTTCTCTTATCTTCCCCAAATAGTGAAACTTCTAAAGTCAAAATCGTCTAGAGACGTCTCTAACCTTTTTATACTCTTCATATTGACCGGCTCTATACTGTTGACCACCTATTCCGTGTACATAGAGGATATAGTATTCATCGTATTGAACGGTACCGCTTCTACCAACGCAGGGATAGTGCTCGTCCTCTCTGTGTTTTATGAAAGGAAAAACAGACAAGGAAGGGATTAAATAGATAGATGTAATTGATTTGGATAGAGCGTGTTTAAGATGGTATATGACGTGCTGATTATCGGTGCGGGGCCCGCCGGTTTATTCGCGAGTTATGAGATAAGCGAGAAAGACAAAGATATCATCGTGGTGGATAAAGGAAAAGATGTTGAAGATAGGACGGAAAAAGACATCATGTGCGGTATAGGAGGCGCCGGCACGTATTCCGACGGAACGGTGAACCTTAGACCGGACATAGGAGGCAATCTTAGGGAGTACACGAAGAACGATAAAGAGGCCTGGGAATTGGTAGAGTATATACAGGAGATCCTTTCCGACCACGGGATGCCCGAGCCTAAAAAGGAGAACACCGAACAGGAGGAGAGATTGAAGCGCAGGGCCGCTTCTTTAGGTGCGAAGTTCTTCCCCATACTCCAATCCCATATAGGCTCGGACAAGGCCCCTGCGGTGATCAAATCACTTAAAGAAGAATTAGAGGAGAGAGGTGTAAAGTTCAGGGTCGAAACGGAGATAGAGGACATCCTTGTAGAAGACGGCGAGTGTAAAGGCGGTATCACTCAAGAGGGAGAAGAAATCCGAGCGGAGAAGACAGTTTTAGCTCCCGGCAGAGTCGGTATAGACTGGGTCCAGAAACTCACTGAATTGCATCCTTTAGATGCGGAATTCGCCCCGATAGATATAGGGGTTAGAGTGGAAGTTCCGAGCATAATCATGGACCCTGTTATAGAAGTCAATAGAGATCCAAAGTTCCATCTATACACGAAGAGTTATGACGATTTCGTGAGAACCTTCTGCACCAACCATCAGGGATTCGTGGTCAAGGAGAAATACGACGGCTTCATAGGAGTTAACGGCCACTCCATGAAAGACAGCAAGACTGACAAGACCAACTTCGCCTTCCTGGTGAGGACAAAATTGACCGAGCCCATCGAGGATACCACAAAATACGGTAGGGCGATAGCCCAACTTGCCAGCACCATCGGCGGAGGAAAACCCATCGTTCAAAGATTGGGTGACTTAACCGCGGGAAGAAGATCTACGGAGGATAGGATCAACAGGAATCCCGTACAGCCCACGTTGGACGATTACACCCCGGGCGATATATCCATGGCTCTGCCCGAGAGAGCCGTGATGGATATAAAAGAGGGTTTAGAGATGCTTGACGAGATAATCCCGGGAGTTTACTCGTCGACCACTCTTCTATACGCTCCGGAGATAAAATTTTATGCTAAACATCTGAAAGTCGACGAGGGCCTGCAGAGTTCTATACCCAACCTGTACGCCGCGGGAGACGGGGCCGGTCTATCTCACGACATCGTGAATGCGGCCGCTACGGGCATAGTAGCCGGGAGGAGTATCAGAGAAAACATATGATCGGATTAAGGAGAACTTATTTAAAACCCTCATAATCTCCTCTATTCATGACTTACAAGACCATCCAAGATACAATCCATGGAAGCGTCAAGTTCAGCGGTCCTTTTCTCGAGCTTTTAGACTGCCCGGAGATGCAGAGATTGAGCGAGATCAAGCAGTTAGGGCTTGCTAAGCTTGTGTTCCCGGGAGCCAACCATACCAGACTCGAACATTCCATCGGAGCCTACCACGTGGCGGAGAAGATGGCCGAGAGCCTTGGTTTGAACGAAGAAGAAAGGAATCTAGTGAAGGCCGCCGCACTTTTACACGATGTTGGACACGCTCCGTTCAGTCATACCCTGGAGTTCATCATCGAAGATAAGACCGGGAAGGACCACATGGACGTGACCCAGGAGCTCATAAAGGGCGGTAGAGCGATCCAGGATAGGGACTGCCCCACCATCCCCGAAATCTTAGAGAAACACGGGATAGATCCGGAGAAAGTCGCCGATCTTATCAAAGAAGAGCCCGACAGGGTGAAGATAACCGATTTCAACGTTCATGAAGAACAGGGATATTTCTGCGAAGAGAAATACCTATACCAGATGATACACGGGTCCCTAGACGTGGATCAGCTCGATTATCTGATCAGGGATTCGCACTATACCGGTGCGGCTCACGGAATAATCGACATAGAGAGGCTGCTTCAGACGGTCGAGATACACAACGGGAACTTGGTGGTTTCGAAAGGAGGTGTCCCAGCGGTCGAAGGCATGTTAGTCGCAAGAGGATTGATGTACTCCTCCGTCTACTTCCATAAAACTGCCAGGATAGCAGAGCTGATGTTAACCAAAGCCGTCGATAAAGTCAGGAAGAAGCTAGATTGTATCTACGAGATGTCGGATTGGCAGTTCCTGAGTCTCATGGAAAGACAGGGAGGCTATCAGGAGGAGACGGTAAAACGGCTCAAGTACAGACAGCTCTACAAAAAATGTTTGACATTGACTGAAGAGGAGCTGAAGGAAGAGGGTAAGATAGATCTAGAAAGTATGGGCGAACGGGAAAATATCCGGGAGCTCGAAAGAGCTATCGCGAGCAGAAAGAAGATCAGTGAAAACAAGATATTGGTCGATGTTCCCTACGAGCAGGTCAAGCTGTCCGAACCTAGATTGACCAAGACCGGTATAAAGATAATAGATGACGACCGTATTTCTGACCTGGGAGCGTACAGCCCCCTTGCTAGGGCGCTGCAGAGACGGCCAACACAGCCCTGGGCCATCATGGTCTCCTGTCCTTCCAAAATGAGAGAAGAGATGGAAGAAGCCGCTAGAAGAGAGATAATCGGCTTATGATCTTATGACTCATCGTAAATCCTAGGAGGACCTGGGTATCTGAGCTTGCAGGAATGGCGTGCTCGACTAGACCGTAAAGATTATTAATTCCCAAATTTGTGAGTTATATGGTTTTTATATGAACAATAAAGCCATCGAAAACCTTAGTAAAATACCGGGCGTTGGAAGTTCTACCGCACAAAAATTGGTCGAGGAATTGGAAATCGAAAACGGAGACCAGCTTTTGGAACTCACATCCGAAGAGCTGCAGAAAGTAGATGGTTTCGGCCCGAAAAGAGCAGAGAAGGTATTGGAGAACACGAAGGTCTGGGCAAAAGAGTGTGGAAGGTGCGGGAACTTCATAGACCCGGAAAATATCTGTTCTCAGTGTCAGGAAGAGTTGTCTGCGGAGATCGAAGAGCTCGAAGAAGAGGTAGAAAAGCTAGAAGGAAAAGATTTCGACGAATCGGATCTCGCTGAAGTTTTAGATGAAGTCGAAGAGGCGAAGTCTCATTCGATAGATGGCGAGATAAATTCTGGTTTTAATTCATTGAATATAGCGAAAAACAAACTTGAGAGCCTATCGGCCGAAAAAGAACTGACCCAGGAAAGAAAAGAGATCGAAACTAAGAAGGAAAAGTTGGATAAAAGAGAGGGTGAGCTGAACGATAAGGAACGAAGATTATCCCTCTGGGAAGAAGAATTGGAAGAGAGAGAAGAGGCTCTAGAAGAATTGGAGGAGAAAGAGGAAAAAATAGAGCAGAGAAGGAAAGCACTGGACCAAAGAAAGAGAACTTTGGACGAAGAGAGAGAAGAGATAGAAGAAAAATGGGATGATATTGAAGAAAAAGAAGCTGAAGTCGAGGAGAGAAGGAAAGAACTAGACGAAAGAGAGAAAACTTTGGACGAGGAAAGAGAACAGATAGAAAAAGAATGGGATGATATCGAAGACGAGAAATCTGAACTGAAAGAACAAGAAAGAGATCTAGAGAGAAGAAAAGGACCGTTGAAGGCCCTTGATAAAGAGCTCCAAGAAAAAGAAGAGGCTCTTACAGAGGAACGGGAAGAACTGGATAAGAAAGAGTCGGATCTCTTAGAAAAAGAAAAACAGCTGGATGAAGAAAGAGAAGAGTTCATGAAAGAGAAAGAAGAACTGGAAGAGAAGAGGGCTGAAGTAAAAGAGAGGGAAGAAAACGTCGAAAAAGAAAAAGAGAAACTCCAGGAAAGAAAGGAGGAGTTGGACGATTTAGAAGAAATACTCGACGAAGAGAGGTCAAAAGTAAAAGAGATGGAGGAAAACGTTGAAAAAGAAAAAGAGAAGCTTCAGGAAAGAAGGGAAGACTTGAACGAGAGAGAACGCATGCTCGATGAGAAGAAGGCTGAAGTGAAAGAGATTGAAGGGAACGTCGAAAAAGAAAAAAGGGAGATCGAGGAAAGGAAAAAAGAATTGGATAAGAGAGAGAAACGGTTGGAAGGAAAAGAGCCCGAATTCGAAGAATCGGAGAAAGAGGTTGAAGAGAAAGAAACCGAGATTGAGGTTCAAAAAACTGGTTCGGAAAAAGAGTTAGACGAGCCCCCCAAGGTCAAAGATTTAAATGAAGGAATGGGCGATATCAAGGAAGGCGAATCGAAGCGGAAACTTCAAAAGAAGATTAAAAAATTGAAGAAGAAGAGATCCAAGTTAAAAAACAGAGCCAAAAAAGTGAAGAAAAAACGGAAGAGCCTCAAAGAGAAAAAGAAGAAGCTCGACCAGAGGAGCCAGGAACTCGAAGAAAGGGAGGATAGCTTGGAAGAAGAGAGGGAAGAGCTGAAGAAGAAAAAAAGAGAACTGCAGGAATGGCAGGAAGAACTGTACGAAAAAGAGAAAGAAATCATCTATAAAAAGCAGGGTAAAGATCTATCCAGCGGGATCAAGGACGTCAGCAAAAAGTGACTAGACCCGGATTGGCTCACGCCACTTCTAGGATAAAGATACTTATTGTATTGTTTCCACACGCTTCCCTACGCTTTTCAATCAGATATATCTTCAATTATTTCTGCGTGGGTTTTGTAATCCTCTTCGCTGTAAAGGACCATCCTGACCTGCTCGATGTCGTTGTTCTTTTCAAGGAATCTTTTGATCTCGTCTAACGCTATCTGAGCCGCCTCTTCCGTAGGATAGCCAAAGGCTCCTGTGCTGATAGCCGGAAAAGCGATGCTTTCTACGCCTTTCTCAGCAGCCGTCTCAAGGGAGTTCCTGTAACTATTTCTGAGAAGTCTCTCGTTTTCTCCCTTCTTCGAGTAGACTGGTCCTACAGTATGGATGACGTGATCTGCCGGAAGTTCGTAACCGTCGGTAATGACAGCTTCTCCGGTTTCCAACCTGCCCAGCTGCTTACACTCTTCGTAAAGTTCGGGTCCGGCCGCATTATGGATGGCTCCTGCGACCCCTCCACCTGGAGCGAGTCTTTTGTTAGCTGCATTCACCACGGCTTCCGTATCCTGGGCTGTGATATCTCCCTGAGCTATTTCCAATACCGAATCCTCTATCTTCTTTCTTTTCACCTTATCCTCCCTGTTCATCTTATCTTCCATTATCGGGTACGGATGAATGATATAAAAATTTTACGAGCCACAATTGGTCATGGTAAGAAAAAAACGGATATAAAGCGATCTCATATTCTTTCAAAATATCCTCTCTTCCTCTCTCTTTCTTTCCGATACTGTTATAACTTTGAATTTATTGTTAGAATAGACCATGCACGTCAACGCGGACCTGCACATCCACAGCAAGTACTCTAGCGGTGTGTCCGAGAAGATGGATTTCAAAACCCTGAGCGTGGAAAGCGAGAAGAAAGGTATCGATCTTCTCGGCACCGGAGACTGTCTACATCCTAGCTGGAGGAAGAATATAAGTAAACTGGATAAAGAGAGGGAATCTATATTCAGCAAAAAAGGGATGAATTTTGTTCTCACTGGAGAGGTCGAGACGAAAGACAGAGTGCATCACCTTTTAGTGTTTCCATCAATCTCAAAGGTCGGGGAGCTGTATGAGAGGTTGAGTCGTTTTTCTTCCAACCTCGATTCCAACGGCAGACCTCGAGTCGATCTCTCGGGAGAAGAACTTGCTCTAATGGCTAAAGAGACGGGGTGCTTGTTCGGACCTTCACATGCCTTCACCCCCTACACCGGGATATATGGAAATCACGACTCTCTTTCCTCCGCCTATAGTAAGTATTCGAAGAAAGTCCATTTCTTGGAACTCGGGCTGAGCGCGGACAGCACCTACGCGGATAAGCTCTCCGAACTTCACGACCTTGTTTACCTTTCCAACTCCGACGCACATTCTCCTTTTCCACATCGTTTGGCAAGAGAGTTCAACACATTACGTCTCGATGAATTGAGTTTTGAAGGTTTAAAGAAACTGTTCGAGGGCAAAAAGGGCGGTGTGGTCCAGAACGTCGGATTACCGCCGGAAGAAGGAAAGTACAACGAGAGCGCATGTAACAGTTGCTATACACACTACAGTTTCCAGGAGGCCGTATCTAGAGATTGGCGGTGTAGATGTGGAGGCTCCATAAAGAAAGGTGTGAAAGACAGGGTCGACGAGCTCGCCGATGCGGATGAACCGCCAAGAGGAACACCGCCTTACCTCGCTGTGATACCATTACAGGAGATCATAGCCAAAGCGGTGGGCCATTCCAGTCCGAACACGAAGAAAGTAACGGCTTTATGGGAAGACCTGATCCGTAAGATAGGAGACGAAGTTCAGGTCCTTACAGAAGCGCCGGTCGAAAAGATAAAAAGTACGGGGGGAGAGGAGGTCGCCGAACTGATAGAGGACTTTAGAAAGGAAAATATCGAAATAGAGTCGGGAGGCGGTGGGAAGTACGGGAAGATCGTTTCTAAGAAAAGCGGGAAAAAGCGGGATGGACAGAGATCTCTGACGGACTTTTAACCCGCTACCTCAGAGGAGGATCTTTGTGATAAGTTCCCAAGAAATTTTTTATACATCTACCTGGTATATCTAAGTTATAGCGATGTCTATGTTGAAGGCTCGCCGGCTAAAATTAATCATCTTATTGATGGCAGCTTTGCTGATTACCGTGAGCTTTAATGGTATTTATGTGACATCAGCTCTAGATAACGACGTAGACTCCGAGCTGGGTCAGGGATGCAGGAATGCTGTAAAAGAGGAGCGGCCGTCTCTCCGTGAAGACACGCGGCCCTTCGGTCCAGGCACGGTCTCGAGGACAACGGAGACCCAGATCGAATGGGAAAATTACCACAGCATGGAGAATTTAGAGATCAAAGAAGACGAATTGGTGCTTAAGGAGACCCAACAGAAGTCCGAATCTTATACCGGCTATACCCAAGTTGACGTTACCGATTACACTTCCATCTATGTAGATCTTGAAGGGGGCGGCGGTGCCGCAGCCTACGAAGGTGATCTGACCTGGTATTCACCCGGTGGAGCCGGCGGTGCCCTCGAAGGGTGGTTCGATGTTTCAAGCTTCGATACTCTGGAGATATGGGTCGGGGAAGGCGGGGGATATTCCGACAGCGGCGGCTCAGGAGGATGGGGGAGATACAGTGGGGGCGACGGCGGAGATTATGCGGGTGGAGGGGGAGGTTCCACGGAGATAGTGGCTGATGGAACTTTTTTAGCTGCTGCCGATGCGGGTGGAGGGGGCGGAGCCTGGTACGATTACGGGACCGGTGAGACCACATATGGAGGGGGCGGCGGTGCTAGAGGAGGTCAAGGCGGTTCGGCGGACAAACCCGGCGAAGATGCTGGGGGTTCCGGCACAGGAGGAGACGGTGCTGACGATTCCGAAGAAGACGGGGGTGACGGCAGCGGGGAGTACAACAATGCGTACTGGCTGGGCGGTCCCGGATGGACAAAGGGAGGAGGAGGCAGCGGTGGACAGAATCCTGAAGAGCACGGAGCTGATGGCTCGGCTTCGATAGAGTTTCACGGCTATGAAGATCAAGGTGAACGTATATCTCATCCGCTGAGTCTTGACGAGGTCGATTATGCAGGGGAGAGCTTGATAGAATGGGATAAGGTGTCTACCGGAAATACTGACATCACAATATACACTGCGATAACGAACAATGATACCACCGTTCCAGATAATTGGCAGGAAGCAACTAATGGCGGATCTATACCTGGCATAAATCCGGGTGATGATTTGACGGGTAAATATCTGTGGACCCGGCAGGTATTTTCCACCTCAGAGGGCTCTGAGACACCCCGCTTGAATAGATTGACAGAGGAGATAGTGGATTACCATACATTGACCGTCGATTCGACGAGTGGAGGGGAGGTCATCCAGCCTGGAGAAGGGGAATTTGGGTATGAGTACGACTCGGTTGTAGAGATCGAGGCGGTTCCCAACGAGCAAGAGGGTTACCACTTCATCGAATGGATAGGAGACACAGGCTCTATAGAAGATACAAAATCGAAAGTGACCAACATACAGATGATAGAGGACCAACAGATAACCGCGAGGTTTGCGACGGAGACTTACACGTTGACTGTAGAATCTACGGATGGGGGAGAAGTGGTCGAGCCGGGTGAAGATGACTTCGTGTGGGAGCACGGAGACGTGGTGGACCTTGAAGCGGTCGCCGAAGAAGGTCATCACTTCCTACAGTGGAGCGGCGATACCGAAACGATAGAAGACACTACTGCAACATCGACTACGATCACCATGAACAGCGACTACAACATCACGGCCGAGTTCGAGGCGACTCCCGAACTGACTGTGGATATCGCAGCAGGGGAAGGTAGTATAGAAGTCAACGGTGTAAATGTCGAGCTTCCTTACAGCGAGTATTACTCGCAGGGAGAGAGCGTGGATTTAAAAGCAGTACCAGCGGAAGATCACCGCTTCGACCACTGGGAAGGGGATATACCACAGGACGAGGAGGAAGTAGAAGATATATCGGTTGTGATGGACGAAGATAGAGTGATAGATGCGCGCTTCGTCGAGGTCTTCAAGCTGACCGTTAATATCGAAGGTGAAGGAACGGTAGAAGTTGATGGAGAGGAAGTAGAAGATGGATGGGAGGGACAGCGTGAGAGAGGCGTCGAAGTAGCGATGCAGGCCTCTTCGGACGAGGGTTGGACTTTCGGAGGATGGACTGGAGACTACGAAGGAAGCGAAGAGCAGATAAACATAACGATGGACAGTGACAAAAACATAGAAGCGGGATTCGAGAGAATAGAGCATGAACTTGTGATAATCATCGAGGGGGAAGGAACGACTTCTCCTCCAGAGGGATCACAAACATATCCACACGGCGAATCGGTGATGATCGAAGCCTTCCCAGACCAGGGATGGGTCTTCGACCAGTGGACAGGTGATCACGGGACTACCGAAGAAGGGTTTACCATAACCATGGACCAGGACAAGGAGTTGAGGGCTCATTTTCTCAGAGAACCCGTTTTGGAGGGAGAGATAGTCTCTCCAGAAGAAGGTGAGAGTTTTGCTCTACAAGACGAGATAGCGGTTGAATTCAGCGTCACGAATCAGGGGGGTATAAGCGGGGAAGAGGTAGTCGAGTTCTACGTCGATGGAGAACCTACAGGGAAAGAACAGGAAGTGAGCATCGGACCCGACGAGACGAAGACAGTAGAGTTCACATGGGAGCCGCCAGAGGAAGGGGAGTTCCAGCTTGAAATAAGGAGTGGAAACGAATCGCTGGATACCGATACGGAGGTGGTTACGGTTTCGGTCGTGGATGAGAGTCCACTGCTCCCGTGGTGGAGTTATGTACTTTTTATCATCATAGCTTTGTTTTTAATAGTTGCGCTGTTCTGGAAAAAGCGCAGAGAGGAGCAAGAGAAGGTACTGCCTCTTAAGGAGCCTAAGATATCTAAGATAAAAAAGAAAAGAGGCCAAAAATTGGAAAAACTAGAAAAGAAGAGATCGGAGAGACCGTCCGAGGTTTCCTCTCTATCGGAAGCTAAATCTGAGAGGGCACCTCCTTCACAGTCCGAAAGGAGGGCACCTTCTTCACAGTCCGAAAAGGGCGAGAACGGAGCGGTAGGCGGTGCAGGCGGTATCTCTACCTCACCACAACCTTCTAAGGAAAAGTGCAATATCTGTCTTAGCGCGGCTGATCCGGAGAACAGGTTACAATGCGAGTGCGGAGCGGTGTACCACGATGACTGCTTAAGGGTCGAAGGAAAATGTCCAGAATGCGGCAATGACTACGCTTCCGTGAGTTCCGTTACTGAAGAGGATGAAGTTTCCAGTGAGGAGGAGGATCTTGACGATGAAGAAGAGGAGGAAAGCGAAGAGGTAAAGAGCGAAGAGAGGGAAGACGAAATCGAGGAAGATGAAACCGAGGAGGACGAAGAGGAACTGGAGGAAGAGATAACCAAGATGTTGGATGAGGACGAAACGGAATCCAATGAAGGGGTTTGGACGGACAAGAAGAGGCGTAGTGGAGTAGAAGAGCAGGAGGATATTACTACTGAAAAAGAGGAGAGTGAAAAGAACGAAGTAGAAGAGACCATCAAATGCCCGGTCTGTAAAAGTGAACTTCAACCGGGATCGGATGAATGCTGGGCCTGCGGTGCCGATCTAGATGAAGAAGAGTAGAGAATCATATACAATGCTCAAGATCGGATCTATTTTCAACCAGGAACGAAAAATTTATCAAACTATCTATTACTTCAGAGTGCGATGACAAAAACTGTGATACTGACCGACGGCTTTTTTGATCAAGGGACAGCTAAGACAGCCCACGGGCTGTTAAGACATTCTGAAAAGCACGATATCGTAGGCGTGATAGATTCTAAATTTCAGGGAAAAAACACTGACCAGATAATCAGAAGATGCAAGTCCGTTAAGATATACCCAGACGTTCCTTCCGTTCTAGAGGAGAAAGAAGTAGAGACGCTGATAGTCGGAGTAGCTACTGTGGGAGGCTACCTGCCGGAAAATTTCAGAAAGCACATCAAAACGGCCATGAAGAAGGGTCTAGACATAATAGCTGGGCTGCATCATTTCCTCAACGAAGACGAGGAACTGAGCGGTTTAGCGGAGGAGTTCAATGTCACTTTAAAAGATATAAGGAGATCGCCTCCGTTGGACGAACTCCATTACTTTCAAAACAGGAAGGAAGATATCGAAGCTCTCACCATCCCCTTCTTAGGAACGGACAGTTCAGTGGGCAAAAGGACTGCACTTTTAGAGGTTTATGAATCTTTGAAGGAGAGAGGCAATAAAGTCGAGTGGGTGTCTACAGGACAGACAGGGCTTTTGCAGGGATCGGATTACGGCCTTCCATTAGATTCCATCAAGGGAGACTACATGGTGGGTGAACTCGAACATCAGATCTGGAGAGCCTGGAAAGAGAAAAAACCGGATTTCATACTGGTGGAGGGGCAGGGCAGCATCTCGCATCCAGCTTATGTTTGTGGCTCAAGAGCCGTACTTTCGGGCAGGCAGCCGGACGCAGTGGTGCTGCAGCACGATCCCGCCAGGAAGTACAGGCACTATCAGGAGGAACAGCTCAAGTGGCCTATGCCGGAAGTGGGTGACGAGATCGATCTGATTAGGAGATTTTCAGGAGCCGACGTGGTCGGTATAACGCTTAACACAAAAGATCTCACTGAGGAGGAGACGGAGAAGTACAGGATAAAGTACGAGCAGAAGTACAATTTGCCCGTGGCTGACGCATTGGGATATATAGAGAAGATAGCCAAGAGGATAGAGATGCAGGAAGAATTGAAAAGAGAGAGCTGAATATCATCTCTTTATCTTGACTCCCTGGTTGTTCGGTCTGCCAATCCAAACTCTGTGCTCGCTGCGGTCGTTGGGCAGAACCTTTTCTAATATCTTATTCACATCGTCCTTCTGGACCAATCCATAAGCCGTAGGCCCCCAAGAACTCTGACCAGCGCCGTAGGTCTCTTCTATCAACTTCTCTACAGTATCGGCGACCGCAGGATGGTAGGTCCCTTCCTGATAGTCGGAGAACGAATTTCCCACTAGTCTCTGTATCTCGGTCAGATGGGAACCGAAGGCTTCGATGTTCTTCTCCTTCAATGCGGGTAAGATCCCGATCAGAACGTTGTGGCATATCTTTTCCGCATATTTTTTCTCCACCTGCAGTTCGTCCATTATGGGCTTCTCCTCTTCCTCGTCATATCCCCTGCTTTCTTCGGGACAGATTATCAGGAATCTCCAGTCCTCCGGCACTTGGCCCCTGAAAAGGAGAGGAGGAACTTCGTCCGTCTCTGTCTTTCCACCCTCCAATATGAACCCTCCTAACTTGAAACCATAGGTCCCTATCGCGGAATATCTAGCTCTATCCAAAATTTCAGCGAGGTCCGGCGTATCTATATCTTCACCTACACTTTTCAACATCCCGTAGCCGGCTCCGAGCGTTATTTGGGTTGTAGAACCCAGGCCGACATGACTCGGCACTCTTTCTTTTATGACCACGTCAAAACCGCTGGAGAGATCGAACTCATCTTTCAATCTGGCATAAACGTTTTTCACTATTTTTTTCTCTCTTTCATCGCCTTTCACGTCAACGCCCTCGGGACCTTTAACATTAAGCTCTATCTCGTAACCGTTTTTCAAACAAAGTCCTAATGCACCGTACTCTCTTCTGAAGCTCCTGCTCAGATCGATTATACCGAAGTGTAGCCTGCTTGGTGTTTGGACTATCATAATTCACCCTTTAGATTCATTTGATACTTTTCTACCTTTTCTTCATCCACATTCATCCCCAAGCCGTCTTTGCCGGAGATCCACAGATTCCCATCTCTGAATTTTAAACCGGTTGCTATATTGTCTGAGAGCATGAAGTGGCTGTCTAAATCTGCATATCTGAGCAAGGGGGTGCTGTTGAAGAGATGCGCTCCGGCAGCTATAGAGACGCTGGTCTCTCCCATGCAGCCCACCATACCCTCAATGTCGTACTCTTCCATGATCTCGACGATCTTTCTACCACCTGTGAGTCCACCACATTTGGCCAATTTGATGTTAATCATGTCTGCTAGACCTTCGACACAGATCCTTTCAGCCATATCTGGACTCTTGACGGTTTCATCCGCCATGATAGGGATGTCTGTTTCAGAGGTCACCTTTTTTAGGCCTTCCAGATCGTCGACTTTGACCGGCTGTTCTACGAACTTTATGTCCAGGTCCGCAATCTTCTGACACAGGGTTATAGATTCCTCGGGCGTGAAGGCCTGATTCGCATCAACCCATATCTTAAGGTCTTCACCGCCTTCCTCTCGTACCGCTCTTATCCTCCTTATGTCCTCCATCAATCCTAAGCCGATCTTGATCTTGATGGCCTTGAATCCTCTATTCATGAACTCCCTAGCGTGCTCCCTGGTTTCACTCTCAGTCATCAGACCTATCGTACGGTCGGTAAGTATGCCGTCTTCAACTCCCTGAAAAATCTCGTAGACACTTTTCCCACGCAGTTTGCCCACGAGGTCGTAAAGGGCTATGTCCACGCCGGCTAGAGCCGAGGGGTCCTTGGGCAGTTTTTCTTTCATCTCTTTCCAGTTCTCTTCGATATCTATTCTCTTGTTTTCCATCTCGGAACTCATCACGTTCATGGCTTTCAATATGGACTCGACGCTCTCTTCCGTTACGCTGTTGGCGCTGGAGTTGCCCCATCCTTCCTCATTTCCCGATCTTATCCTAACGAGAACGTTCTCAGCGGTGAGAGAAGAACCGGTGGAGATCCGAAACACTTCATCCCTATCTATCGCTATCGGGAATACATCCACGCTATCTACATCAACTTCCATCTTCATACACCTCTTCGTAATACTTACACATGTGGGTTAGAGGACAACTTTCACACCGCGGCTCTCTCGGCCTGCAGATCTTCTTACCGAATTCCACCATCAATCTGTTTATCTCGATCCAGTACTTCTTCGGTATCTTTTCTTCCAGTACTTTCTCGGTTTCCTCCGGGTCGTCGGTTTCAGCGATTCCTAACCTGTTGCTTATCCGATGGACATGAGTGTCAACCGGCACTGCAGGCTCTCCGAAACCGTACACTAGGACGCAGTTCGCCGTCTTCCTTCCGACGCCTTTGAAATCCAAAAGTTGCTCCATATCGTCCGGTACTTGATTATCGAACTCCTCGTGTATCCTCCCGGCTATCCTTTTGACTCTTTCCGCCTTCACGTTATAAAAGCCGCTGGGCTTTATCAATTCTTTTATGTCCTCTAATGGAGCTTCGGCTATATCCTCGGGCGTAGGATATTTTGAAAACAACGCCTCTGAGGCTTTATGCGTGTTAACATCTTTGGTCCGCTGTGATAGGACCGTGGATATCAACACCTCGAAGGGAGACCTATCCGGCGTCTCATCTTCTTCAGGATCCTTTCCGGGGAAGGCGCCTATCTGAAATTCTTCTTTTAGAAGACTGATCATCTCGTCAAAATCGATCTCCTCATCCATCTCTGTACCCTCCATCCTCCTCGATTTTCCTCCTTATGTCGCCTAGAAGATAAAGAGAACCTGTGATTACTATCAGATCACCTTGCTTCCATTCGTCCTCGGCCCTGCGCAGTGCTTCGATGCCGTGGTCCGAGGATTCAGCGGGGCAGTATTCCCGAAAGTCCTCGGCCAACTTTTCGCTGTCCAATCTTCTTTCACTGACTGGTTCCGCCGGGTAGGCCTTGTCAGTGATAGGTCCGAGTATCTCGACCATGCTTTCATGATCTTTGTCCTCGAGTACCCCTACAACGGAGAGCAACCTATTGAAATCTAACCTTTCTAAACCTCTAGCCAACGCTTCGAACCCGGTCCTGTTGTGGGCGGAATCCATGATCACCCGCGGTTCTTCCTTTACTGTCTCCATCTTTCCGGGGAAGACGGTCTTTTCTATCCCTTTCTTGATGTTCCTTTCAGTCACATCGTAACCCTCCTTCTGAAGACCCTCCGCCGTTTCCAAACTCATCAAGACGTTCTCGGCCAGCCATGGGACTATACCCTGCACTTTGATCTCTCCGTAGGGTTCGGTCCTCAACCTGAGCGGGTCAAAAAGTATCTCATGTTCTCTATCGAAGGCGTAATTGAATTCCGCCCTTTTGTCCCTGCAGACGCTCTTGAAGTAATCTCTTATCTCGCGGTCGGTTTCTCCGGTTACGAAGTAGTTGTTTTCTCCTATTATACCGGCTTTTTCACGGGCTATTTTCTTTTTCGTGTCGCCGAGGTATTCAGCGTGGTCGTAGCCCACGTAAGTGACCACGGAGAAGGCGTGCGGAGCTACGTTGGTGGCGTCCAACCTACCACCCATGCCGACCTCTAATACCGCAATATCCACTTCCTGCCGAGAAAAGTATAAGAAAGCTACAGCGGTCAAAACCTCGAAGAAACTCGGCCTTTTTTCGGGATCCTCCTTTTCGATCTTCTTGATCTCGGGATGCACCTCTTCTATCAGAGGCCATAGCTCTTCTTCCTTTATCTTCTCACCGTTTACCTGCATCCTCTCTTCGAAATGCGTGAGATGAGGCGATGTGTAAAGACCGGTGTTGTAACCCGCTTCATCCAGTATATTCATCAGGGCGGTGCATACAGAACCTTTCGCGTTTGTACCGCCGACCAGTATAGATTCAAAGTCTTCATGAGGGTTCTCAAGTCTAGATAAAAAATCCTCTATCTTGTCCAACCCGAGCTTTACTCCCACACGTTTCAAGGAGTAAAAGTATTCTTCTGGGTGCTCGAACTCTTTTCTTGGGTTTTCGATACTTCTTGCTGCGGTTTCTTCACTTTTATCTCCCATCAGATCACACTAACATTCAATGCTTAAAGACTCTCTGTCCCGTGAACACCATACTCATGCCGTGCTCATCTACGGCCTCGATGACCTCGTCGTCTCTTATAGAACCGCCCGGCTGGATAACGCTTTCGATGCCGGCTTCAGCCGCTTCGTCTATCCCGTCGCGGAATGGGAAGAACGCGTCGGAAGCCATCGTACAACCTTGAGTATCTGACCTAGACTTCATCTTGGCTATCTTAACCGCATCAACTCTACTCATCTGACCCGCGCCTATACCTACCGTATGATCTTCTCTAGTGAATATTATAGAATTAGACTTGACGTGTTTTATAACTTTCCAGGCGAATTCCATCGCATCCAATTCCTCATCTGTGGGCTCTCTTTCACTCTTCACTTCCATGTCCTCTTTTTTCACTTTGTTTTTATTTCTGTCCTGCACCAGCAGACCTTCCGCGATTTTGGCAAACTCGAATCCTTCCCTCTCTGGATTCCATTCGGGGAGTTCCATTATCCTTATATTTTTGCTGTTTTTCAGGACATCTATAGCCCCTTCTTCGTATCCCGGAGCGATGCTCGCCTCTACGAAGATCTCGTCCATTTTTTCCGCCATCTCAACGGTTATCGGCCTGTTCGCTCCGATTATGCTGCCATAGATGGACTGCGGGTCGCATTCGTAGGCGAGCTGATAGGCTTCAGCTAAATCTTCTTTCGTAGCTACCCCTGTAGGATTGGTGTGTTTGATAGCTGCGACAGCGGGTTTTTCGAATTCCTTCACCATGTCCATCGCCGCCTCTATGTCTCTTATATTGTTATAGGAGAGAGCCTTTCCGTGAAGCTTTTCCGCCTTCAAAACAGAGCTTTCCTGCGTACGTTCAGTCCGATAGAAGGCCGCATCTTGATTGGGGTTCTCGCCGTATCTCAGATCTTTAACCTTTTCACCGAAAACGTGATTATTTTCTGCGAATTTTTCCGTTTTAAATTCGCTCTGAAGGTAGTCGGATATGACCGCATCGTATCGCGCGGTCCGCTGAAAAGCCTTTAATGCCAGATCTTTCCGAACTTCTTCACTTATCTCTCCATCGTTGGTTTCCAGTTCTTTCAACACAAGGTCATAATCCTCTTTTTCGGTCACGACCGTTACTCTTTCGTGGTTCTTTGCGGCGGCTCTCAAAAGAGCTACACCGCCGATATCTATGTTCTCGATAGCTTCCTCAAGGTCGTGCTCTCCCTGTATAACGTTCTCGAAAGGATAGAGATTCACAACCACGACGTCCAACTGAGGAAGCGCATGCTCTTCGATATCCTCCTCATGTTTTCCCGTTTGATACAAGATACCTCCGTGGATCTTCGGATGCAGCGTTTTGACTCTTCCGTCAAGTATCTCTGGAAAACCGGTTATCTCGCTCACCCTTTGTACTTTCAAACCGTTCTCTTCCAAAACAGCTGCGGTCCCGCCCGAAGAAACGATATCGAAACCGTTTTCGATCAGACCTTCAGCAAAGCTTACCACACCACTTTTTTCGTTAACGCTTATGAGCGCCTTTCGCGACAATCGAAACACCGAGATGAGGTAATCCTACCATCTTTGATAAGTTTTTCTCCGGGAAGAAAGCGGATTGTCAATTATGTTATTTTCCAGCAAATCCCTATTCCTCAGCATGGTTTCAATTTCCTTATCATCACCTAATGCAGCGAGCAATAAAATTTAATAGACAAGAGAATAATATTGTTATTGTGGATTTGATATTATGCGTTTGAAGGTGAAATATTCGGCAGCTATAGTAGGAATGTTATTGATAATATCAGTTTTCCTCGCCGCTTTCATCGGTCCTGGAGCAGTCTCCGCCGATGAAGATAGAAGGCTTAAAGACCAGCAGCCGGACAGCGAGATCTCCGAGAGTTATCCGAACAAGAGTGGAATCTCGCCCTCCGTCAATGCTGAAGAAGCAAATTGGACTGAAGCAGAATCTGTCCCTACCGGTGACTCTGTTAATACGGACCACCTACTGGAGGGCGGAAATGGAGATCTATATTGGTCATTCGGGTCAAGGGCCAATTTCGCCAGCGTCTACCGCTCAACCGAGGGAGGAGATAACTGGGCTGAAGTCAAATCCGTGGAGACCAATGATGATGTGGTGACGGACTACCTTTTAGAAGACGATGGAGGTAATATTTTTTGGGCCTTTGGAGACAGAGACGGTTCAGCCCACCTCTACCGCTCGACAGACGGTGGAGGAAACTGGAGTGAAGTAAAAAGATCTGATGGAAACGACCAAGTCCTTACTAACCACCTACTGGAAGCGAAAGACGGTAACCTGTACTGGTCTTTTGGCGACAAGAATAGTCAGGCCCACATCTACCGTTCCAACAACAGCGGAGCGAACTGGACCGAAGTAAAATCTGTCGAGACCCAAGGTCAGGTCAACACCGATCACCTTCTAGAGGACGAAGGCGGAAACATCTCCTGGTCCTTCGGCGACGATGACAGTTATGCTTACCTCTACCGCTCAACCAACGATGGAGAAAACTGGAGTGAAGCAGAATCCATCGATGCAGGAAGTAGGGTGAACACCGACCATCTTCTGGAAGATAAAGACGGAAATCTATACTGGTCCTTCGGTTCCGACGATAACCGGGCTTTTCTCTACCGATCTACAGACATGGGAAGAACTTGGAACAATGTTGAAGAAATCAATACTCAGGCCGGTGTGAAAACCGACCACCTTTTGGAAGATGAAGAGGGTAATATATTCTGGTCCTTCGGGGCTAACGTCAATGGAGACAGGGGTGCTTTCCTCTATCGGTCCACCGACGGAGGAGAAAACTGGATCGAAGAACAAGTGATCTGGGTTTGGAATGGTATCAACACAGACCATCTTTTGGAAGACGAAGAGGGTAATATATTCTGGTCTTTAGGGAATGACGGCGATAATGCTTTCCTCTACCGATCGGTGGACGGGGGAAAGAACTGGGCCAATATACAGTTTGTCGGGGCCGGTGACGAGGTACTCACGGACCACCTGTTGAGTACGGAAAGCGGCGACCTGTACTGGTCCTTTGGAGCCCGTGCTAATGACGGACACGCTTACCTTTATTATCGCAAGTTCTCCGCGGTTCCGAATGAGATGGAGGTTTCTCCTCTAGAGACCACAATCAAAGCAGGGGAAACACAAACTTACGACGTCACCGTTTACGATCAGATCGGCAACGTGATGGATATAGGTCCAGAAAATCTTGATTGGGATATAGATAATGATGCGGGCGGTGGATGGACCGATAACAAATACACTTCTGAAACGGCAGGTTCATGGATCGTAACGGCCAATCTCACTTACGAGGGAGAAAAGCTTAGTAAAAAGGCTTTCCTCCATGTCGAACCAGGCGAAGTCGACGAGGTGAATATCCAACCTGAAGAAGATCAAGCCGTCCAAGCGGGTGAAAAACTAGTGTTCGCTGCAGAGGCTCTGGACGGACCAGGTAACTCTATCACGAAGGATGTAGCTGATTTTGAATGGGGAAACGCTGTTAACGGGGTGTTCTCAAAAACCGAACCGGGCGAATACGATGTTACTGCGACCTATGAGGGTGTAAATTCCTCGACGGTCACCGTGACAGTGGAACCCGCAGCCCCCTCTTCTTTAGAAATCGAACCTAAGAAGAGAACAGTGACTGCGGGTGAAAACATAGCTTATACAGCTAGCACTTATGATGAATTCAATAATGAGATCGAAGATGTTACCGAAGAGACCAACTGGTCGATAGAGGAAGGAGCAGGAGGAGAATGGGATAATCACGTATATACCTCAGAAGCCGCCGGTGAATGGACAGTAGAGGGGGATCATGACGGAGTGACAGGCACTGTTGATCTTGTCGTCGAGCCGGGCGAGGTCGACAGCGTGAGTATAATGCCTGAAGAAGGAGCTACAGTGGAAAAAACGGTGAGAGCGGGTGAAGAGCTCTTCTTCAGGGCTGAAGCACGTGACGCTGAAGGCAACCTGATCACCAGAGACGTAGCCGAATTTGAGTGGAAAAACGCTGTGAACGGCGTGTTCTCAAAAACCGAACCGGGCGAATACGATGTTACCGCGGCGTATGATGGTGTAACATCATCACCAACCTCGGTTGTGGTAGAACCAGCAGACCCCTATTATCTAGATATCGAACCGGGAGAAGAAATAGTCTCTGCAGGTGGAACCGTTACCTATAACGCGGTATCTTGTGATGAGTTCGGTAACGAGATCGAAGAGGTTACTGAAGAGACCAACTGGTCGATAGATGAAGAAGCTGGAGGTGTATGGGAGGAAAACGCATATCACTCCGAAAACGCGGGTGAATGGACCGTAACTGGTACTCACACTCTAAATGGTGAAGAGATCACTGGGGAAGCGGCGCTGCAAGTTTTATCTCCAGATATGGTTTGGGTAGATATAACCACACCTAAAACGGAGCAGGTGTTCGCTGAACGTAATGTTACGGTAGAATGGCAATCGGAAAACGCAGAGGCCCACGAGATCAGATTGGACGAGGAAGAATGGATAGACGTAGGGATGGAAAC
>JAZKSH010000015.1:0-26937 GCA_036626195.1 Thermoplasmatota archaeon
TGAAAAAGGACATCATCCCTCACATCCAAGGTCATCAAGATGCACTTGAATATAGTCTGGGAATTCGGAGGAATAAAAGATTCCTCCTTTTGCCAGATAGAGTAACTAAAGAAACGATAAGGGCGTGTGGCCTAGTCTGGAAATGGCGACAGCCTCCTAAGCTGTAGAACGGGGGTTCAAATCCCCCTACGCCCGTTTAATACAAATTTAAAGAAGAAAATTAGAAATATCTGAGTAGCGACATATTCACTTTACTTCTAACTTTAGTGGGTCTGTTGTTAGAACATTAGAGCTTCTTAAAAAGAACCACCATACGATGTATTGTCACTTTTTTATCCCGTTAAACCAGTGATGCTCAGCTCTGATCTCAAAGCCTAGGTCCATTGCCAAAGAGAAAGATGGCTCATTATCTTTAAAGATCTGAACGGCGGGTATCAAGCCTCTCTTTTTGCTCTCCCTGCACATAGCCTCTGTTACGGCCTTAGCGAAGCCTTTTCTTCTCCAACCTTCTTTTATATGCAGCATACCCAGGACCATGACCTTGTCAGTTATGAAATGGGTCAGACTCCATCCCACCAGTTCACCCTCTTTTCTTATCCCATAGGCGGGACCTTCTTTTATTCGCCGTTTTATATAATCCGTCGAGTCGTTACCACCCAATCCCCAGTACTCGTTTATCACCGAAGCGTCCTCCTCTTTTAAAGAGTCTATCTTCTCCTTCGGTTCTTTAGGTTCTCTGTAACGGCGGACTAACAACCAAGTCTCCCTATCATCTTTAACATCCACTATTTCCTTTACAGCTTTGAACGATTGAGGATCAATTGCGTGAAACCTGTACTCTTCGTCATCCTCTAGGTTCTCCTCGAGGAAATCCTGCAGCGCGTCTAAGTCGCCTCTTAGAGTGGCTATCCCGTCGCTCGTTATAAGAACCCCTTTGGGATCATTTTCATTATCTAAAAACACGTCACTGCGGTCATCATCCAACCTGGCTATCTGATACGAATTCACGACCGGTTCCTGTGAGAGATATTCTCTAGCCGTCTCCTTACCATTTTTCTTTTTCATCGATATCGCCATTAAGACGGGGTTATTTGATTCTTATCGGCCGAAAATAAAAAATAACTTATACTCTATAACATTTATTTGATGGATGCGTTCATAGATCTCTACTTCGTTATCCATGTTCTGTTAGCTGTGGGCATGGGCGGCTTGATAGGGCTGGAAAGAGAGCATAAGAAGAAAGGGCCAAAGGTTATAGCAGGAGTCAGAACTTTTCCTCTCACCTCTATAACCGGAGTACTTTTTTCTTTCCTATCCGTTTCCTTAGGTCTGCGTCTCATCGAAGTGGGAGTCGTCATCTTCGGCGGATTTGCTGTCCTGCTAGGTTACCTGAAGTATGAGATACATACTATAGGGATAACCACCTCCGTTGCGCTATTCATCACCTTCATACTCGGAGTTTTCATTCAACAGGGATATGCCGTGGAAGCAGGCTTCATAACGGTGGTAGTGACCGCCCTTCTTTTAACGAAGGAAAGACTTCACAGCCTCGCACGAGATCTCGGGAGGTGACCTTTGCTTTTCTTAAGCCGATATCCACAACAATACTAAATAGACTGTGCACTTTTATGGCCTACTTACATTGATGCTGCTCGATGATACATAAATATACAAATATCTCGGTCTGATAATATGGATGTGATGAAAAACGTGGAGGATGCCTTAGAGAGAGACCTGTGTGACCACTGTTTAGGTCGTTTGTTCGCCCAACTAGGCCATGGCGTGACCAACAATGAGAGGGGTAAGAGTCTTAGAATATCTTATGCGATGTTGACCGAAAATGGGGAAGAAAGGAAAGAGGTTCCAGAGGAAGCAAAAAGTTGTGAGTTGTGTGAGAACCTATTCGATGAATTGGATAAGTTCGCCAGGATAGCTGTAGATGATCTCAACAGATTCGAGTTCGAGGATTTTCTTATCGGCTCTAGGATCGATCCCGAGATCGAGGAAAAAGAGGAAAATTTATGGACCGAGTTGAACTTGACCACCGCCGAACCCATAAAGTCGGAGATAAATAGAGAAGTGGGAAAAAGAGTTCAAAACGAGATCGATAAGGAGGTCGATCTGGAAGATCCGGATATCAAAGCTATAGTTGATACTAGATTCGATACTGTGGAGATCGAGATATCCCCGCTCTTTATCTATGGTAGATACAAAAAACTTGATAGAGGTATACCTCAGACCAGATGGATATGTAACCGCTGCCGGGGAAAAGGGTGTGAAAAATGCGGCGGCACAGGAAAACTCTACGAGACGAGCGTGGAAGAGATAATAGGCGAACCTCTAAAGGAAATAACATCTGGGGAGGACTTCACATTACACGGGATGGGAAGGGAAGACATCGACGCGAAGATGCTCGGTGATGGAAGACCATTCGTGCTCGAAGTGAAAAATCCAAAAATAAGAAAAGTGGATCTAGATGAATTTGAAGAGAAGATAAACGAGGGAGAAAAAGTGAAGGTGCTCTCACTTGAGCCAGTAGAGAAAGAAAAAGTACAGGAGATAAAACAGGCGAGAGCGAAGAAATCTTACCGGGTAAAAGTGATCGTAGATGGTCCTGTAGAAGGGACAAAGTTTAAAAAGGTCCTCGGCGAATTGAGGGGCGTCGAGATCTCACAGAGAACTCCCTCTAGAGTTAACCACAGGCGTTCGGATAAGATTAGAAAACGCCGGGTAGAGGATTTAGGACTCAAATCCATGGATGATGATAAAGTCGTGCTCAATATGAGCTGCGAGGCGGGGACATACGTCAAAGAGTTCATCCATGGGGATGAGGGCAGGACCCAGCCCAATCTATCAGAAAAGCTCGATGTGAGATGTGAAGTGGAAGAATTAGACGTGCTCGAGATCCACTATCCTGAAGGATGTGATAAAGATGAAGAGATCTAAAGGTACGAGACAGGGAACGCGCAAGATATTAAGAAAAGATCCAACCAAAAGGGGACTCATCCCTATAAACAAAGCCCTACAGGAATTCGAGGAAGGGGAAAAAGTGAAGATAAAGATCGAACCCAGCGTTCATAAAGGACAGCCCCATAGAAGATTCCACGGAGAGATAGGTGAGATCGAAGGTAAACAAGGAGACGCCTTCGTCGTCAAAGTGAAGGACGGAGGGAAGACAAAAAAAGTGATCACAAGGGCAGAACATCTCGAAAGAGCAGAATAGGAGGGTCTTTTCATGCCAGAGGATGAATCAAAATATGTTACACTTGCGGAAGTCAAAAAACTGCTCAGCGAGGAAGCCGAGGAAAGAGAGATAAGCTATGAACAGAGTTTGGCCCTCGGCCATGCAGAAAATTTCGTTGAGCTTTCCGTAGAAGATACCGAGGAGCTTATGGACGAATTACGGGAGAACTTCGATTTCATGAGTGAAAAGTTGGTATACAAAACAGCAGACATCTTACCCGAAGATGAAGACGGTGTTAGAGCCATATTCCAGCAGGATAGATACACTCCCTCTAATGAAGATGCGGAGGACATAATAAACATAATAAAAAAATATAAGTGAGGGAAAATATGGAGGACTACGCCTACGTTCTAGATTATCTAGCAGAGGGAAGGCCAGACTCAGAAAGCTACAAGCATGAAAGTTTGGTACTAGCCTTAGGTAAAGATGAATTTAAACTCTTCGAGCTCCTCCCTAAAGAGGGGAAAAACTGCAATATCGGCGATGAACTGTACATAGGGAAGGATCTCGACAAGCGAGAGAAAATAAAACACGTTAAAAGAAGGATAGGATGGGATGAGTTGACCCATGCAGCTCAAAGCGAAGCACCTTATATACTGGACGATATCATAGACGAAGAAGAAGAACGTTTTCTGAAATTCTACAACGAAGCACATCCTATCACCAAGAGATATCATATGCTGGAACTCTTACCCGGTCTAGGGGAAAAGAAGATGAACGCCATCTTGGATGATAGGAAGAAAAATGGTGATTTCGATTCGTTCGAGGATCTCAAAGATAGAGTCCCTTTAGTGCATAAACCTAAAAAGATGATAAAAGATAGGATATTACATGAGTTGAAGAAACCGGACACAAAATATAAAGTATGGGTGGCCGAATAGATATTAAGAAGATAAGATAGATAGGAGAAAAACATGTTACAGAATATCTCAGAAATGGATGATAAGGTTGAGAAGGGAAGTGAGTCAGACGAATACATGACCGTCTTCTTCGTCTTCGATTCAGTGTTGGAGAACAGCGGGATGCAGTCACAAGCGGCTCTACAACTTTTCAAAAATATCCAGAATGAAAGTTTGCAGTGAACCTGCTGTTATGATCTTAGATAATATCAATATCATATATGACCGGAATATTTTTATAGCATCATCTTCATTCTGTATTTCGTCGGACGTTTAGGTGATAAACGTCTGACCAATTTACCCCATTCGGGATGGGACTAAAATGCACTCGAAACCTATAGCGGCGTTTGATGCCCAGATGCTATCATCTGGAGGAAGATATCTTTGCATTTAGAAAAGGTTAGGATGGAAAATTTTAAGTCGTTTGGCAAAGAGATGGAGATACCTTTCAAAGAGGGTTATACTAATATAACTGGGCCTAACGGATCCGGCAAGTCCAACATTGTCGACGCCATCTTGTTTGTTCTAGGACCCAAGAGTTCCAAGGAGATAAGAGCTACTCGTCTGACAGACCTGATATTCAACGGGGGAAAAGACGGAGAGGCGGCGGATTACTGCAAAGTGAGTCTTGCTTTTGAAAATGAGGACCAAACCATACCGCTCGACGAGGATAAGGTCACTTTTACTAGAAAGGTGAAAAGATCGGACAACCAGCAGGGCTACAACTCATATTTCTACGTGAACGGAAGGAGATCCACCTTGAACGAATTTCAAGACCTATTGTCTCATGCCAGGATATCTCCTGATGGCTACAACATAGTTCAACAGGGCGACATCGCCAAGATCGTAGAGATGGGGCCCACAGAGAGGAGAAAGATCCTCGATGATATCTCAGGTATAAGTGAATACGATGAAGAGATAGAGGGAGCCGAGGAGAAAAAGGAAGAGGTCTCAGAAGACCTCGATAGGATAAGCATACTTCTGGACGAGATAAACAGCCAAGTTGAGGAGCTGGAAGAGGATAGAAAGAAGGCAATGCGCTACCAGGAGCTGTCAGACAAGAAGTCCGAGGCAAAAGAAAAGAAAGCCTGGAAGTTGTTACAGAATACTAAAAACAATATAGCCTCTATCGAAAAAGATATCGAGGAAAACAAAGAGCAGATTGAAACTAAGAAAGAGAAGAAAGATGAATATAAGGATGAAAAAGAAGAGATAACAGAGAGGATCGAAGAACTAGAAGAGGAATTAGAAGAAAAGGGAAGCAATAAGAGCAAGGAGCTTCAAAACAAGATCAATGATCTGAAATTGAAGATCGGAAGGGCGGATGATAAAAAGGAGGACGCTCAATATACTATCGAAGAGAACAAGAAAAAAAGAGAGAAATTGAAATCTCATCTAAAGGAAAAAAAGGAAGAACTCTCAGAGAAAAAAGAAAAGCTGAAAAAAAGAGAAAACAAGAAAGAGAAGACGTCGGAAGAATTAGAGGAAGTCAAAGATAGGATAGAAGAGATAGAGGAAAAACAGTCAGACTCCGACGAGAGAATAAAGGATTTGAAAAAGGACTCGGTAGAATTGAAGAAAAAGATCCAGGATAAAAATGATAAATTATCTGACAAAAAGATAGAACTCGAGACAGTCAAAAATAAGATCGAAAGGGTCATGGAGGAAATCGCCGAGATAGAGGAGGACAAAGAAGATTTTGAATTCGAGAAAAGAGAAAAAGAGATGGAGTTAGAAGATATAAGCGAGGAAAATGAAGAACACGATGAAAAACTAGATGAACTGAAGGATGAATTCCACGAAAAAAAGAGCAAGGAAAAGGAGCTTAGGGAAGATAAAAGCGATCTAGAAGATAGAGTGAACCGCCTCAAGAGGAAATATGAACAATTGAAGGCTCAAAAGAAAGCTGCTAAATCCGTAAAAAAGGGCTACAATCGGGCCGTTTCTACCATACTCGAGGCGAGAGATAAAGGAGACCTCGATGGAATCCATGGTACCATAGCGGAATTAGCCGATGTGGAGGATGAGTACGAAGACGCTTTAAAAGTAGCCGCCGGAGGAAGGATGCAGTCCATCGTCGTGGATAACGACTCCGTAGCTTCTAGAGCTATAAAGTATCTGAAGAAGAACGATGCCGGAAGAGCGACCTTCCTGCCCCTTAACAAGATGCGCACCGGTAGACCGCGTGGAAAAGCTCTTAGAGCCGTGAAAGATGAAAAAGCCGTCGATTTCGCGATCGAACTGGTTGATTATGACGAGAAGTACGAGAATGTTTTCTGGTATGTTTTTCACGACACGGTTGTCATGGAAGATATCGACTCCGCGAGAGAGCACATGGGTGGAGTCAGGATGGTCACTTTAGAAGGCGAAAAGATACAGAAGAGCGGTGCGATGGTCGGAGGAACTTTGAAGAAAAACATGATAGGTTTCAGCGCGCCGGATAGAGGAGAGCTCGACAAAGTGAGCATGGACCTGAAAAACAGTAGAGAAAATCTGAAAAAGGTCGAGAAAGAACTGAAGGAGGTCCAAGACAGGATACAGGAGATCCAAGACGAGATGCAGGAACTCAAAAACGAGAGCAAAAGGCAGCGGCAATCGGAACTTGAATCAAGGATCAATAGATTGGAGAAGAAGATAAAGAAAAAGGATTCGATGTTGGAAGAAAAGAAGGAAGAAGAAGAAGAGCTAGAAGATAAAAAAGAAAAATTAGAAAGTTCAACAGAACATCTTGAAAATAAGGTTGAAGACCTAAAGGATGAAAAGCAAGAGATCAAGGATGAAATCAGGAAGATCAGCCCGGAAGAATTATCTAAAGATCTCAAAGAGTTAAGAGATGAAGAAGTCAAGTTGAACAAGAAATTAAACAAACTCGACTCCGAGATCGACAAGAAAAAGAATCGGAAGGAACAGCTGGAAGAAAAAATAGAGGAGATAAAAGAGGAAAGAGTGGAACTTAAAGAAGAGATCGACGAAAAGAAAAGTGACATAAAGAAAGCCGAGTCGGTCATTGAAGAAAAAAGAGAAGAACTAGAAGAGATCAAAGATAAAGAGGAGGCGGTTGATGAAGAACTCGAGGATCTAAGGGATGAACTCGACGAGAAAAAGGAAAGAAGGATGGAGTTAAAACACAAGATCGAAAATATAGAGACCGAAGTCGAATCAAAACATGATTATATAAATACTTTAAAAAGAAAGTTGAGTACTGAAAGAGAAAAGCTAAGTGATCTGAAAGAAGAGATAGACAGTGAAAGTGATTATTCCGATGAGGAACTTCCCTCCATCAAAGAACTGAAAAATACCATCCGAAGGTGTGATAATAAGATGGAGGAACTGCAGCCAGTGAACATGAGAGCATTAGAGGACTATCAGAAAAAGAAAGAACGAAAAGAGGAATTACAAGAGGAATTTACTGAGCTTGAAAATCGAAGAGAAGAATTGAACAATCTGATCGATGAACTTGACGAAAAGAAAAAAGAAGGATTGTTGAAAGTATTCAAAGGAATAAACGACAACTTCGGTAAAGTTTACAAAGAACTCTCCGACGGAGGAGAGGCCCATCTTGAACTAGAAAACCCTGACGACCCCTTTGAAGGAGGTCTTATAATAAAGGCTAGGCCTCCTGGAAAAAAAGTCCATCTCGTAGATGCCCTCTCGGGCGGTGAAAAAAGTCTGGTCTCGATGGCTTTCATATTTTCTATCCAGATGTATGATCCTTCGCCGTTCTATCTACTCGACGAGATCGATCAAAACCTCGACGGCGTCAACGCAGAAAACGTTGCCGAGATGGTAAGCAGAAATGCGGAAACCGCGCAGTTCATCCAGATATCTCTTCGAAAAGTCACGTTGAAGAAATCGGATCATATAATCGGCGTCACCATAGATGACAACGGTATCTCTGACGTCATAATGAAAATCAATATAGGTCAGGCTAAAGAAAGAGATATACCTGAATTCTCAGATGTTAGTAAGCTGAAAACGGAGGTGAAGTGATTTGGTTTCAGAAGTGAAAGAATCCAGCCCCGGAATGAAAGATACGGATATCTCTTCAAAGGGTTATTCAGATGATCCCACGCAGGAAGTCATCAAGCATCTCACATTCCATAAGTCCATAATCGATGAGGAAAGGAACGGAGAACGGATAAACGAGTATATAGGCATGATTGAGGAACTGGAGGAAGACGGCCAGGATATATCGGACGACCCGTTCGAGAATGCTATAGCATCCATATTCAAACTAGTTATAGAGGAAAGAATGGATCCCTGGGAGATAGACCTTATATCTTTCACAGAGATGTATCTATCAAAGGCAAGAAAGAAAGAAAACCTGAATTTCATAGTGGCAGGTCGTTTGGTCAACATGGCCTGGTCGATCCTGAAGATGCAGTGCGAGCACGTGCTTAACTCTGCGGAAGATGAAAAAGAAGAAGAAGCGGAAGAACCAGTAGAAGAAGAATTCTTCAATGACTGGGACGTATGGGATCAAGATGTCTACGAGGAACCAGAAGACATAGATTACGAGGAGAAAGTATTAGAGGACGATGAAACGCCTTTAAAGAAGGCCGTTAGAAGAGAAGAAAAGAAACCCGTCTCACTGATGCAGCTGGTCGATGCCTTTGAAGATGCAAAAAAAGAAGCGAAATATAAAGAAAAAATGGAACGTATCAGGAAGGAAAAGAAGAAAGAGAGAGAGGAAGAATTTGAAAAACAGAAAGAAAACTACAAAACCCGGTCCCACAAAGAAAACCTCCAGCGAGATATATCTTTGATATGGGACAGGATCTGCTGCTATGAGCAAAATGTGATCACTCTAAATATGATACATGACAACAGGAAGAAAGATATAATCACGGCTCTTATCTCTGTTCTTTTCCTACATAAAAAGAAGAAGATAAAACTAAATCAGCTCGAGTATCCCGACGGACAGATCCTATTGGAAAACCTCGTACCGGAGGAAAAGAGAGAAAACGGATTGATAGACTTCGTTTCCGAAGAAGAACAGGACGCCATGACATTGGACAATGTCATTATATCCTGAGTGATGATTTATTCTCTTCATCATCAACCGATATAATAATATTCTCCTTCGGATTTTTGTTTTTTATCTAATCTAGAGTCCAGCTTATTAACTCTCGGACGATGAGTCTGCTCGTCCCTCCTGAATGTTATATTTACCTCCTTTAGGAAGTTGTTCATGCCTTTTCTCATATCGTAGGGGCCCTCTCCCTTCCCTCTTTTGCCTGGCACCCCTGAGAAGTTCATTATCATGTCTGATACGTAATCTATGAAGTAAACATCGTGATCCACGATCATACCGCCTTTTTTTATCTTTTCCATGTATCTTCGTATCACTTTTGCGGCGGTCATCCTCCTTCCCGCATCCAGGTAGGCACTAGGTTCATCTATCAGATAAAGGTCGGCCTTCCTTCCCAGGGATAGAGCCAAGACGGTCCGCTGGAGCTCTCCTCCGCTGAGATTGGGGACTTCTCTCTCGTAGAGGTCATCTAAATCGAGGGGAGTCAAGACATTGGAGCGAAAAAATCCTTCATCGAGACGATCTCCTATCTCGGTTCTGTAAAGGTCTATAACCCTTCCTTGGAAATCTGGTTTTATATATTGGGGTTTGTAACTTACGGTGATGTCCTTCTTTATCTCACCATCCGTAGGCTCTATCACATCGGCGAGCATCTTCACGAACGTCGTTTTACCGGTAGCGTTCGGGCCCACGACTCCTATTACTTCTCCTTCAGGTATCTCCCCTTCTTCTGTTTCAAGTACAAACGAATCCCACTCTTTGACAAGCGTATCATACTCCACTATAGGTTTAGAGTGCCAATCCGGTTTCGGGGCCCTCTCCTCGAAAGTTATCTCCGTATCTCTAAAACGGATGTTTTCCTCGTCTATGAAACCTCTAAGATAAGAATTTATGGCGACTCTAACACCTTTAGGATGAGAAACTATGCCATAGGCGCCCTTTGACCCATAAAGCAGATGAACATTATCTGCAAGGAAATCCAGAACAGCAAGGTCGTGCTCGATAACCATGACCCTGCTATCTTCACTCTTTTCTTTTATAGCCTCCGCCACCTGCAACCTCTGCCTTATGTCAAGATAAGAAGAAGGTTCGTCATAGAAATAAACGTCAGCTTCTTTAGTGGAGGTCGCGGCTATCGCTACCCTCTGTAGCTCTCCACCGGATAGGTTTGTAAGCTTAGAGTCCAACGTATTCTCTATCTCAAGAGTTTCTACCCACCTCTCGTAATCATCACCGATCCTGGAAAGAAGGTCTTCAACTTTTCCCGAGTAATGGGCTGGTATCTTATCTACATATTGTGGTTTCAAAGCGGTCTCGAGCTCGCCCTCGGCTAAAGATCTGAAATAGTTGCCTAGAGCAGTTCCAGAGTATTTCTCTATCACCCGCTCCCAAGATGCGTCCTCTTCATAGTTACCTAAATTTGGAGTTATCTCACCGGATAACATCCTGATCGCGGTGGTCTTTCCTATTCCGTTGGCTCCGAGAAGGCCAGTCACCAGACCCTCCTCGGGTAGAGGAAGCCTGTAAAGTCTGAAGCTGTTCTCTCCGAACTGGTGGATGAGGTCAGTATCTAGTTCCTCCGGAAGATTTACCATCTTTATGGCGTCGAAAGGACACTTATCAACACATATGCCGCATCCTTCGCACAGCTCCTCGGATATCTTCACAGCATCTTCCGTTTTCACTATCGTTTCATTACCTGTCCTAACCATAGGGCAGTAGTTTATACACTCATAGCTGCAGCGGTCAGATTGACACTTGTCCTCTATCAGGACAGCTATACGCATCTAAAACACCCATATCGGCGGTCATATTTTATATTGATGGCATTCACTGCGCTTCAAAACCGTCTCTAACGCTTGCAGCGAGTCCACGATCGAAGACCTCTACCTCGTCACTCGTCAAGAAAACTCTAGCGACAGCCACGAGTTCGTCCTGCTGCGTGACCACTAGAGCTTCATCGCCTCGTCTTAGATCGTTCGACATGGCCGTGACGAACTTTGAAAAGACGCTCTTTCCCTCACGGTTGAACTTGGCGCTCTCATCAGTGACCTCGATCCTTATGGTAGGTGGTGAGAACTCATCCCACAGTAGACTCGCTCCTTCTTTTTTCAATGTGAAGAGACCATCGTAATGTCTGATAGACAGGATATGATCATCGTTCAACTTGACGTTCTTGATCCTACCCCTGTTGTTCTTGACGTACTCGAGTTCTCCATCTGTCAGGATATCACCGGCTCCCTCACAAAATTGATAATCCGCGATAGCCCTGATCTTCATCTCGTCGAAAGTAAGAGAGTCTTGGCTCGAAAGAATGTCAAGCGTCTCTTCTCCCTCCCATCTTATCAGCTCGTCGATCTGTTTCTCTTCCCTGTATCTCTCCAGTGAAGACGTTTGTGGAGCATTAGAAGGAAAAATCGATTGAGCTATGGGGTAAACCTCGTCTAATTCGAGGGGTACAGGACCCAAAGGGGTCTTTACGAGAAGATTGACGTCATAGTCCTCCAAGCTCTGGACTTCTTCCTTCAAAGCTCTGCTGTAGGGTTTTCTTTCCTGATCTAGTTCGAAATACACCGTCGGTCCGTCCTTGGGGAGCGTATACTCCTTCATTATCCAGCGTTTTATCCTTTTGAAGATCGGTCGAAAATCAGATTCTCTACCGATGTAGAGTGCGGCTTTGTCTCTACTCCGGGGCTCGAAGTTTTCAAAGTACTCATATTCTTGATCCAACACTTCAAGAGCTTCCAGCAGTTTAGGATGACTTCTAGCTCTGGTCTCGACGAATTCCCAGAGTCTGCCATCTCTTATGGCCTGCTTTATCTTCCCTATCTCCCTGTAGCAGATCCAGAGATTGTGCTCGGCGATAGGTGTGATATCTCCATCTTCATACTTATCTCGGAGTGTTTCAGCATCATGGGAAGTACAGACGGGACACTCGCATCCAAGGTATCTTATCTCGTCCAAGTTTTTTGTCCCTTCAGGGTACATCAGGTCTCCTCTTTTGGCATACTTTGCGTAGGAACTAGAGTCGAAAAGATCACATCCTAGTAAGGCTGCAAGAGAATACAACATGGGATGACCCGCTCCGAAAAGATGTACCGGGCCTCTAGGGCCCAATCCTTTCTTCGAAGAGAGTATTATCTCGATCAATTCAGAAAATCTGTAATCTTCCATCAGAGGGACGACCCCGCCGATGGGATAAAACTCACCGTCTAATTCTCCCAGCAGTTTCCCGCATTTCCTCCTTAAGTCGGGATAAATAGATCCCTGGATGGGGTAGGCCGTATGGCTCTCCATTCCTCCAAAATTCTCTTGAGCTCTTTTAGCCCTCTCGACTGTCCTTTCGAGCTTTTCATCCGCTTCCTGACGAGATTCGTCAGGTTCGGTGAATTCGTCTAGGATGGTAGAGATATCCGATCCTATATCCTTTTGAAAAGCGAGGATCTCTTCCGGTTCAACTTCCACATCTCCATAGACATGAGCCTGGAAAGTTCCTGAGTCAGTCATTATCGGGCCGCTAAAGCCGAGGAGTTCATGTATACCCTTCTCCAAAGCTTTCTTCTTCAGCTCTTCCTTCTGGTATATTATATACGAATTGGTTATAAGTATCTGGCTGCCGAATTCACTTTTGAGTTTCTCGACAGGTATAAGCTCTAGGTTTGGATTTATAACTGGCATTATGGCAGGAGTCTCAACTGATCCACTAGGGGTCACAAACTTTCCTATCCTTGCGAGTCCGTCACTTCTCTTGATCTCGAACATCTTCTCACTTTACGGAATCCGAAGTCAAAAAACATATCGCATGATAAAACTGTTCTCATCTTATAGGGGATTTTGATCGTATCAGATATACATAAATAGAAAAAGAAAAGATATGGTGGGAAAGAGGGTTATCACTTGTCTTTATCCTTATCCTTCACCACTTTCTTTTTTACTTTTTTTCTAGGTTTCTTTTTCACTCTCTTTCCTTTATCTTGTTTCCTTTCCTTTTTTTTCTTTGGACTTCCTTGATCGGGTCTCGGTGCTTCCTCTCCGGTCCCCCGATCACGCTCACTTGGTGGAGGGGGAGCAGTTCCTTGCTCTTCTCCCGTCGACTCTGACCTAGTTTCTCTTCTTCTGCCGCCCTTTTCTTCGAAGCCTATGAGGCTGGTACCACATTTTTGACAGACGGCGTCATCCACGCTGTTGAGAGTTCCACACTCGGGGCATTCCTGACCTCCTTCTTTGCGCTGCTTTTCTTTCCTTTCAAGCCACTCGTCGAATGTCACAAAGGAAGGCTGCTGCTTCCACCAGCTCAGGAATTCCTTTTTCGAAAGGCTTCGACCTAATTTGGACTCAGCTTCCTGTTTCCGCTGGCTGACGAATCTTTCGTACTGTTTTCTCATCCTTTCGGTGTAATCTTCTACCTCTTCACCGGTCTTTATGAACTCTGCACCACATTCTGGACAGTTATCTGAAGTAGCGGGTATCCATTCACCACATTCACTACATTTCACCGTGTCCATATCGAATTCGACACCACATTTTGGACAGGTGGTTGAATCCGCCGATATGCTGGCTCCACAGTTTCCACACTCTACTACCTCTTCTGGGCCGTAGAACTTGAAATACGCGAAGAGGGAACCTACACCACCTGCCGCTGCGGCTATGATGACTATGAACATCCATAACGGAAGTCCCAATATAGTCATCGTGTCTTCCTCTACAGTCATACTTTCTTCGACCTGTTGAGTTTGGGAAGTTTGAGGTTCAAAGACCACAGTGTAGTCCCCAGCATCCTCAGGTATCTGGAGGGTGACAAAGAAAATTCCATTTTCATCGGTTGTTCCCTCGCCGCTCGCCAGTTCTTCTCCGTCAGACACGAGAGCTACCCTTACTTCTGTATCGGAAAGTACTTTTCCGTCAGATTGCCTAGTCAAAGTTCCTTCGAAAGAATAAGTCTCTCCGGGACTCGGGTCATCAGGAATCACCATGTCGGTTATCCTGATCTCTAATGGATCTATCGAAACACTTCTAGATATCTCCTCGTAGGGCTCAACATCGGGTTCCTCCGACGGTTTCAAACGTACAATTATCTCGTCGTCATCTCCCGTCTCTACGAGCCATTCGTCCATTACCGAAACGGTTGCGGTTTCACCGACCTCGATGGATTTGTTTACCCACGTACCATCGGGATAGACAAATTGGACATTACCGGCTGGAAGAGCAGTATCGCCAGTATTCTCAATGGTCGCGTTAAATCTTAGATCATCCATTTCTTCGAGGTCGATCGTCCCGTTCTCATCTAGCTCGATCCAGGCTTCTTCCTCAACATCCCACTTCTCCCATGTGGTCGAAACGAATTCGAGATTTGGAGGGGATCTGATCCTGAGGGGCACCGTTTCTGTATCATCATCTGGTATCTCTACCGCTAGCTCTCTAATTCCTGATTCTGCACCCGAGGTATCCCAGATGAAGCTAATCTCTACGCTCTGGCCGATGATCAGACCTTCAGTCCAGTTCGTCCTATCTATCTCTCCATCTTTTTCTGAGCGGAGGATTATTTCAAAGTGATCAACACCCATATCTCCGGCATTTCTTACGGTTGCGGTAACCTCGACCGGTTCTCCCTCTATTGCCTCTTCTTCAGGCTCTACTGTGATATCCTCTACGATCAAAGCACGAAGTCTCTCTATAGTTATCTCCTCGGATAACTCAAGATTCCCTTGGTCTCCCTCATTAGGATCCGGTTCAACTTCTGCTGTGATCTGTCTCATCTCTTCCCTTTCATCTACGGTCATTTCCGCGGTCCACTCGACCGTGATCTCCCGGGTGGTACCGCCGCCCATTCCGCCTCTAGTCCTGCTTGCGAAGGGCTCGTCTTTATCGTCCACGTAGAAGTTTACTGTGATCTCCTCAGATGTCCACTCTCCCTCATTTATGATGCGGGCTGTGACATCAACATTTTCTCCGATACGCACCGGGTCTTCCGAGAAATGCAGTTCCTCTGGTTTGAGATTGGGTTTACTGAGAGCGGAAACATCTCTCTCCAACACATTGTATCTGTTATCACTCTCGTCGACCTCACCATCTGGATCGATCTCTCCTTTTACTGCGAACTCCCCGGCCTCTGGGCCTTCCCAAGTGAAGGGGCCTATCTGCTCTACTTCTCCCGGTTCCAGTGAAACTATCTCATCTCCCAACCAGCTGCTTCCGCCGTCCTCTTTAGATACGACGCTTATCTCCGCAACAACATCATTGGCTGCTGTTTCCCCTTGGTTTGTAACTTCTGCGGACACGTCGACTTCACCCCCTTCCATCACATTATTACCTTCAACATATTCGCCATCTAAAAGTATCTGCTCTACCCTTAGATCCGGTCTTTCTGCGATATCGAAGATTAGGGAAACCTCGTTGTTATCACGATCGCGTTCTCCGATCTCGTTATAAGGATCGACTTCAGCAGTCAGCATTTTACCCGTGCCGTAATTCTCCTCTTGGGGGGTCCATTCAAACTCGATGGTGTCCTGTGCCCCGCCTTCAAGATCGATCCTTTCGTCCGAGATCAGCTGATCATCAAGGTGGAATTCTACAAGGATATTTTCGGCGGGCACTTGACCTTCGTTTCTCACGTCAAGACTTACTAGAACGGTTTGGTTTACCACGAGTTTTCCGGGATCCGCATCTCCGTCTACCGTGAGGTCTCCGTCATAGACGTTGAAATTGGGTAGTGGGAGTTTCATATCAAAGGTCATATTATATTGTGGGTTGTTGCCTTCCGTGGTCAATGTCGGGAAGCCGGGCAGACCGATCTGTTTCGAGGTCTCCTGTTCACCTATATAGTCGTCTTGATATGTACCATCTAGAGAATAACTGCCCTCGTATCCGCTGTTGGGCCACTCAGTCGGATAATTGAGGATGTCACTCCTCATTATCATGGTCGTAATTCCGTTTTCTCCCGTTGTATAATCGACACCCCCGTCATACTCCCCCGGATAATTTATATCTCTGTAATCAAGAGCTTCTATATGTTCCGTGGGATCGAAATCATCAAAATCGGAAGATATCTCAGCCCCAACCACCGGGGTGCTCGTATTGTCTTCAGCCCTGACGTGAGCCCATCTGTATATCTCGGTGGTGGAATCGGCGGTCTCGATTATACACGGATCACCATCCGGCGGAACTTCATCCGCCCCGGCAGGGACCAAACCGTAGGTTTTCAATTCCGATTCTCCATATGCCCTGATAACCCGATGCTCTTGATTCGAGTCCTGCAGGTAAGTGTCAGGCGTGGTCGGTTCTGTTGTATCCCTAGGATCAACGTCAGCCGGTTCAAAATCGATGTCGATGAAGCTGTTTATAACGGTCATGTCCGAATCCTCTAATCTTATGTCGTTCTCGTAGGCCGAGATCAAATTCAACTGTTCAAATCCTACGGAAGCATTGCCGGTCGCTCCGTTATCGAAGCGAAGCTCCATATCATGCCAAAATGTATCGTTACCTTCATCTCGATAGAACTGGTCCAGTTGAAGCTCCCAAACATCAGTCGCGATGTCATCTCCGGAAACATCGACTTCAGCAGCGTCCTGCCAAGTTCCTCCCGGCGCCCTGTATTCTAGGGGTTGGCTGAGACCATAATCCTCCCCGACTTCATATTCCGCTACCAAATAAAGCGATGTGATCCGGTCTATAGGGTTGGTATAAGGATAATCTTTAGCAGGGAAGTCCATCTGATCCTCAAGGAGTGTCCATTCGTCGATATGCATCGTTTCGCCCGGCGCTACAACAGGATTCCTAACACTACCCCCTGCACTGTGTCCCGATCCAGTCCCGGAAGCATACCAATCCATCCTGCTTAGAGCGGTATTTGTGTAGTAATCGTTTATCTCGGAATCCTGTAGAAGTATCTCAGAGTCCTCCGATATCAGCATGGGGCAATTTTCGTTATCTCTCATCCCTGTAGCATAATCTCCATAACCCCAAGTATAGTCGAAGTCGGGGACTTCCTCCAAAGCGTCGAAAGTGGAGTCCTTCATCATCAACTCCGAGCCGCCATATAAACGGACCCAACCAGGAAAGGTGAAAGATGAGTTTTTCCTCAGCATAACGGATGAACCTGACTCCGCCACTACCTCTGTTTTCAAGAAGGGACGGAGAACATCACCTTCTGGCAGCTGGGTACCTATTCCACTGTTCCATAGGGCGAGCTCGCTGTTATCTTCCAGATTTATACTCCATGGATGATACCCGTCTATAGTCAGCGTCAAAGTGGCATTGTTTATCTCCAACCTTCCTCCGTTTGTTATCAAAATGTTACTATCCATTATGAATTCGCTCTTTTCAGTACCGTTCAAGTATTCTGTCTCGCCGTCGATGACCCAAGTATCATCTTGTATCTCTACTTTATCCTCTAGCTCTATCGAGGCAGGTTCGGCACCGGACTCAGAAGAAGATGCAGCTCCTGCGATCGGTGCGAGCAGGCCCAATAGAAGCAGCACACCTATATGGAAACTCAGCACTTTTTTGATAACCGTGGTTTGATTTAACATATTTTCCACCATAATATTTTTCTTTCTACGAAACTTCTACCTCTACGAATAGTATAATTGAGCAAGAGTATAAAATATTTTGCCTCAAATCATGGCGGGATTAGAGGAAGCGATGACAGTAAAGACTTATAAACCTGGCCTTTGATGATTGGAGAAATGGAGGATATAGTCATGGACGTATACAGAGCTATCAAGGAAAGGAGGAGTATTAGGAGATATAAAGATGAAGATGTCCCGTTAGATGTACTTGAAAAATGTTTGAATGCGGCGAGATTATCTCCTACCGGCGCAAATCTACAGCCGCTGAAATATATGACGGTCACCCAAAATCTAGAGAAAATCTTCGGATGCACGAACTGGGCAGGTTATCTCGATTGGAACCCGTCTAAAGAGGAGATGCCTAGGGCGTATATAGCTATACTAAAAGAGGAAGATACGGGTCAAGACCTTGATGTGGGTATAGCTGCGCAGAGTATATGCGTAACTGCCAAGAGTGAAGGACTAGGAACCTGCATATTGGGAGCCCTAGACGTAGAAAGGTTAGAGGAAATGTTGCAGGTACCGGAAGATTACGAACTGAAGTTGATGGTCGCCTTGGGATATCCAGACGAACGACCGGAAGTGGTGGAAGACAGCGAAAAGGTCGAGTACTATCTCGAAGAAGATGAGTTGAAGGTGCCAAAAAAACCTTTAGAAGAGGTCTGGATTCAGAGATAGAACTATAGATCAATTCGATAAGCCGCCTATCTCCTCGTTCATCCGGCTCAAAAAGGTCTTCATATCTTCTTTTTTAACGGCCGCGCCCGCGGCGATATCATGCCCCCCTCCTGTACCCTCCAACCCTTCTGAGACCTTTCTGCATAAGCTGCCAAGGTCCAATCCTTCCTCGACCATCTCGCGAGTAGCTCTAGCGGAGATATCGATCTGGTCGTCCTCTTCAGCAATGCCAAAAACGGGGTTGTCCCGATCCAAAAGGTACAGGATTCCTAACCCAGCTAACTCTCCTTTACGGGTTTTCTTTTCCTCGAAAAAGTATTGTAGATGTTCATACTCCTCGGACTCCACCTTCTTTTCCAACTTTTTCAACTTTGTTATCATCTCTTCCCTGTACTCGTTTCTGATATCTTTTGCCTCGTCTAAGGCTTTTTTATCCCCTAAGCATATGGATAGCCCTAGGCCGGGTCGGTCAGTTCTTGCACATGAATTAAGGAGCTTATACAAGGTATCCATGTCGAAAGACTCGTGTTTAGACCAATAATGGACACCGATAATCGATTCGATCACTTCTGCAGAGCGGTCTTTTTTCAGCAAGGATAATACCAGCAGGCTGTTCAGTTTTCTCCTCTTATCTTTGCTTATGGATCTTATTTTAGCTTCCGGGTCGAGGTTTAGATCTCTTATAACCTTATCTATTCTCTTTTTCCTTCCCGATATGTCTGGAAAGTAAGGATCACAGGCCTTCATCAGCGCATCCCGGAGGCCTTGGCCGTCGATAAAAAGTTCTTTTCTTTCTTCCAAAAAATCTTCTTTAACCGCCTTGTCAGCCAACTCGAGGTTGAGTCCGTTGAAACCCCCAATAGCCTGCTTGTCGGCGGCAGCCCCAGCTAACCCGTAGATGGAATCCTCCCAATTGACTTCATCATGCCAAACGGAAAGTAGCAGAGCAAGGGTTCCTCCGCTGACTTCTTGAGCGCCGTTTATGCCGTGCTCATGGGGGTTGATGAAGACCTTATTATCTTCATCAAGTTCTACATCATCCAGATCAAACTCGCCTTTTATATCGTGGTGATCCAGTACTATAACGTCCTCTTCTATTTCAGCTATATCTTCCAGATGGCTGTTGCCGATATCCGTGAATATGAGGGGTAAACCTTCCGGTATCTCTTCCGGAAAACTATCTACAAAACTAGTGTGAAAACCGCTCTGATCCCTCATCAAACATCTTGTAAGCACGGCGGCCGCAGAAATCCCGTCCGCATCATAATGGGTTATGATCCTGAATTTATCGTGATCTTCCAAAATGGATAGCGCACTATCTAACTTTTTTTCCATCTCGTCAGGTACTTCCAGCAAATTCCCCTCCTCTTCAACGCGCTATTTTGTTTTTTACTGAGTAAGCATCTCGGCCTTGTTTATAGAGTATTTCCAATCTTCGTCCAATTTTTCTTCCTTTTTGTAATACTTCACGAGCCTTCTTATCTTGGATTCGACAAGTCTCAATCCTCTGCGATTAGCTTTATCCTTGGGATGTTCCTCGAGGTGTTCTTTCAGATTGACGGCTCTTTCCATCAGGGCTAAAAGATCTTCAGGAAATTCGGGATCTAGATCATTTTCTTCCAGGATATCAGTAACGCTTTTATCTATCGCGAGTTCAACATCTGGAACACCGTATTGATCTCTAAGGATGACACCTATCTCGCTGGATGTTCGTCCTCGCTTTGCTAACTTAACGATCAATTCTTCTATCTCGTCCTCTTCAACGGTGACCCAATCAGGATTCTCTTCTAGATTGGGACGGGTGGAACCTGATCGTCCTTTTTTCGGGCTGTGCATTCTTGACATATTTTTCCTCCAGGTCGATATTTGTATATACTGGCTATATTACTAATTCTACTTGGATTCGATTCATATATCTCCTCATACTTAAAAGTGACTATCCGCCAAGCAACTTGTATAGGTATAGGGGATTTTCCCTCATCAAAGATATCTGATCATCTTAAATCCGTCTTCTCCGTTCGTATAGAAGGATTCGAGCCGATCAAGAATCTGAAAACCTCTCTTCTGGTAAAACTTGATCGTGCTGGTATGGCTCACCCTCACTTCCAACGTAACGCTCTTGAAACCCGATCGTGAGCTCATTTCTATGTAATGTTTTAGAAGCTTGCTGCCGATCCCGCGGTTCCTGTATAAGGGGTGTACAGCCAACATCAATATCCGAGACCTATGTATTTCTTCTTTTATTCCACATATGAACCCGACTACGTCTCCGCTGATGTCTGCTACCAAAAAACCTTCCTTCCAGGTTTTTTTTATCGATAAATAAAGCTCCTGTGGATACTCCTCTTTAAGAGACAGAGAGGCTATCTCATGGACTTCTTCTAGATCGTCTCTATTGAATGTTCTCACTAAGGGCATCTTAAGCGGTTATCGGATAAAGAATGAAATATATATTACTATCCTCTTTCCTCTTTGTCTCGATGTTCTTTTGCTCTCAAACACCGTAACTTTTATTTACAATTGCACACATATACATATGACAATAGGGTCCGCATATGTTAGATAAAGAAACATTAAACAATAGGAAGGGGCCTGGAGGCCATCCCCGTCTAGAAGATGAAGCATTCGTTGAGTGCCTGCGCAGGGCAAGAGACTATGTGGAGAATGACGACCTGGTAGAATGCTTCGAAAAGGTACTGAAAACGGACCCGGATTGATCGTAACTCACACATCAAAAATGACGATAATCACCCTCCCTCCCTTTTTTCCTTATTAGTTAATGTAATGGAATAAACGGTTCCATTTTTACCGCTCTATATCTTTCTCCCCCCTACAGATAGCTTTCAAACCCGCTAACACGGCTTCATCTCCGAGACTAGCTTTTCTGATACCGGGTACCTCATTTATAGCGTTTCTTTCTATTATTTCGTTTTCCTCCTCGATGATGAGATCGAACTGATTCAGGCCAACGCTCCCTCCGATGAGTATCGATTCCGGATTGTATAAGTTGATCAGGTTGGAGATCGCTATAGCATTATATTCCTGAACTTTTTCGATCAATGGTTCTAGATTCTCGTTCCCTTGCCTATATTCTTGAAATAGTTGCTCAGTATCATCGATACTTTCTCCGGTCATACTCTCTGCCAGGCCGGGAAGGTTCTTCCCAGAACATAATGCTTCCCAGTGCCCGAGGGCGCCGCAACCGCATTCTCCATGTTCAGCTATTTTCATATGTCCAACCTCCGCAAAATTACCGTTCCAACCTTGGATCAGTTCTCCATCGGCGATCACCCCGGCCCCGATGCCCGTACTTATAGTAAGATAGATCAGATCTTCTACTCCCGAAGAGCCGTATACGTATTCACCCAAAGCTCCCGCATGACAATCATTTATCATCTCTACTTTATCGAAGTGGGTCTGGAACTCCTTTCCTATCGGAATCCTGTTCTGAGGAAGGTTTGGAGGGACGATCACCTTTTTTTCTTCGCCTAAGGGACCCGCAGTGGCTATCGCGACTTCATCGATATCTCCTCTTCGACTCCATTCCCGGATTTTTTTCTCTCTAGCTTCTAAAAAACTCTTCGTCTCCATCCTTTCGATGGACTTAAACTCCTTTTCCAGTATTCCAACCAGGGTTTTGGTTGCACCGAGATCTAGACAAAGGTAAGCCATGAGTATAAACAATTGATTCGTCCGATTAGAATTTTTGGTTTCGGGATATTCAGGCCTCAGAGGATGTCTTTTATCTTCTCAATATATCCTTTATCTATTCCGTGTTCTCGAGCACCGGAGATGATCGTCTCTAGATACTCCTGGGAAGGTTTTAGGTCTACCTGCCTTTTGTATTCCACTGCACGATTGACTATATAGGTCAAAACGGTTTCCCATCTCTCGTTGACCTTAACGGGCATATACTGCCTTCTATACATCCCTCTTTCCATATCGTCCTCGACGCGGCGGCCCTCGTAGTGATCTAAATTCTTTAGACTATCTTCGTCTATAGTGTAAATTACCCCTTTCACCTTCTCTCCGGAACAGGGAAGTATATCAGCCACGCCTCCACCCCACGAGTCAGAATAGATGGTGAAAGCGAGCTTCCAGCCTGGAAGGTCCGCGATCTCTGACTCCTTTACTTTTATCCCTCTGTCTTTCATCTGCACAGGATCTAGATTGCTCCCGTAAGCGAAATACTTTATCTCTTCATCCATCCTTTCTTCCATAGAAGGTGGTTTTAATATTATTTTTGAGTGGATGGATAGGTATTATTAAGGTAATCCGTCTTTAAGGGAGCGATGAAGATACTCCACCAAGACAAGAGAGAAGGAAAGATTAAGATCCGGATCGATAATTTAGATGATCTCTGGCATCTAAAAAATATTCTCAACCCGGGTGATGTAGTTTCAGCTATAACCTTCAGAAGGGAAGAGACCCAGCGGGACAAGATACGGTCGGAGAGGGGAGAGAAGAAGAGGATGAGATTGGACATCGAAGTGGAAAAGGTTGAATTTCACGAGTTCACCGACCGGTTGAGGATCTTAGGCGTCATAATCGAAGGCCCGCAGGACCACGGTTCTTATCATACTTTGAATTTGACCGACGGTGACGAGCTGACGATAATAAAAGAGTGGAAGGATCATGAGTTAGATAGATTGAAAGAAGCGGTGGAAAGGAGCGAAGAACCGCTGATAACTTTCGTTTCTTTAGAAGAGGACGAGGCCACGTTAGCTGTGATGAGGCAGTACGGCGTGAAAGAGATGGCCACGCTCACGCCCAACCGTGGAGGGAAGATGTACGATTCCGAGAGGATGAGCAGGGAGGATTTCTTCGAAGAGATAGTGAAAAAGCTGAAGACCATAATCGAGCCCGGCGAGCCTTTAGTCATTTTAGGCCCTGGATTCGCAAAGGAGGATTTCTTCGAACACTGCAAGAGGCATTATCCTGATTTGGTCGAACACTCCGAGGTCGTGCCAGCAGGCGAGGGAGGACTGACCGGAGTCCACGAGGTATTAAAGAAGGGGGAGGAAAGAGGGACCTTAGACGGGCAGCGGATGTCCTACGAAACGGAAAAGGTGGAGGATCTTTTGAGAGAGATCAAAGAGGAGGGAGCCTATTCATACGGGATGGATAATGTTAAAAGGGCGGTGGAGATAGGTGCGGTCGAAACCCTTTTGATACTAGACGATAAAGTGAGAGAGGAAGAAGGGGAAGAGTTGATGGAGAAGACCGAAGAGTTGGGCGGCGAGGTCATAGTGATAAGCAGCACCCACGAAGGGGGAGAGAAACTCGAAGCGTTAGGGGGGATAGGTGCGCTCTTGAGATACAAGATCGAATGATTCTCGGCGCAAGATATATATTATTTGAGTTTTATAGAATAAAAAAGGTGATTTCATCTCTAGAGATAGCGATAAGGGAACGGATAAAAATAAAGCAAAAAGTTATCTATATGAGTATCGAGGAATGTTGGATCATATAGATACAAACAGTTCTATCCTCATATTAGGTCTTATCATTTCGCTCATAATAGCAACGATATTAGCTGTTAACGGTATAGGTTATAATTTTCGCGGGGATATTTGCTTTGGGAATTTCTGTTTAACGGTAGTCGGTTGGATTATTGTAGTGATTCTAGTAACTATTAGAGGTTTATTTTCAGGCGATGAAAATTGAATGGTTAGTTTATCTTTTGAAAGATGTCCTCCTTCGACCGTAATCTACTTATCTCCTTTTCTTTTAGGGCTTAACGGGGAAAAACATGACCGTAAAAGTAGGAATAAACGGATACGGAACGGTAGGAAAAAGAGTGGCCGACGCTGTTTCTCAACAGGACGATATGGAGATAATCGGCGTTGCAAAAAGAAGCCCGACCTACGAGGCCGAGATGGCCGTGGAAAAAGGCTATCCCTTCTACGCCTCTTCGGACAAATACCTCGACGGTTTCGACGAGAAAGATATACCTGTCGAAGGGATGTTAGAAGATCTGCTCGATAGAGCGGACATAATAGTCGACGGCACTCCTAAAAAATCCGGTTACAAGTCTAGGTATGAAAAGGCAGGGGTAAAAGCCATCTGGCAGGGTGGTGAAGATCACGACCTGACCGGATTGTCTTTCAACTCCATGGCGAATTACCACGAGGCGTATGGAGCAGACTATTTGAGAGTCGTTTCCTGCAACACGACCGGTCTTTTGAGGACACTGTATCCTTTGTATAGAGATATAGGCATAAAGAACTGCAGAGCGGTCATGGTGAGAAGAGGTGCCGATCCCTGGGACACCTCTAGAGGCCCGTTGAATTCGATAAATCCGGTTTTGGATATACCTTCACACCACGGTCCCGACGTGCAGAGCGTGGTGCCCGAGATCGATATCCAAACCACCGCGGTGAAGGTTCCCACGACAATCATGCATCTCCACAGCAATATAGTGGAATTGGAAGAGGATGTAGACGGAGATGACGTTATAGATATCTGGGAAGAAACGCCCAGGATCAAGTTCTTCGACGCTTCACAGGGTATAGATTCGACGGCTAAAGTGATGGAATTTGCACGAGACAGGAGCAATCCTAGAGGGGATCTCAACGAGATAGCCGTCTGGAAGGACGCTATAAAGGTCGAAGGTTCTACGTTATATTACTATCAGGCTATACATCAGGAGAGCGATATCGTGCCCGAGAACATAGACGCCATAAGGGCGATGACCGAACTGGAAGAGGATAACGAGAAAAGTATCCAGAAGACCAACGAAGCCATGGGTATAGAGTAGTGAGATACATGTTGGTATGCCCGTTGGACTACCGGTACGGTAGAGAGGAGATGAAGTCCGTATTCAGCAAGGAGAACAAGACGGACAAGTTACTGAAAGTCGAAGCGGCTCTGGCAAGGGCTCACGCTGAACTGGGAAATGTGCCTGAGAAAGCGGCCGAGACCATAACTGAGAACGCTACAACGGAGATCGTTGATTGGGAGGAAGTCGAGAGAGTCGAGAAGGAAGAGACGAAGCACGACATAATGGCGCTAGTGAAGGTACTGGGCAAACACTGTGGTGACGCCGAGAAATACATCCATCTTGGTGCGACCTCCAACGATATCATCGATACCGGCATGGCGCTACAGATCAAGGAAGCCGTGGGGATATTAGAAGAAGATCTTCGAGAGTTGAATTCGACTCTATGCGAAAGAGCTGAGGAGCATAAGGACACGGTGATGATAGGAAGAACACACGGCCAGCACGGTATACCGATGACTTTCGGGTTGAAGATGGCGGTGTACGCTTCTGAGATACAGAGGCATATAGAGAGGCTGGAAGAGGCAAAAGACAGGGTTCTGGTGGGGAAGATGAGTGGCGCCGTAGGTACCGGTGCAGCTTTCGGTGAAGACGCGGAAGAGATTCAGGATCTTGTCATGGACGATCTGGGATTGAAAGTCGATAGAGCGACCGGTCAGATAGTGGGCAGGGACAGATACGCCGAGTTGATCTCTCTCGCAGCTAACGTTTCCGCTTCTCTGCAGAAGTTCTCCACCGAAGTGAGGAATCTTCAAAGGCCGGAGATCATGGAGGCCGCTGAATCCTTCGAGACGGAGAAGCAGGTAGGAAGTTCTACGATGGCACACAAGAAGAATCCTATCCTAGCCGAGAATATATGTGGCTTGGCCAAGACGCTCAGAGGTTTTGTAACGCCCACTTACCAGAACAATATACTTTGGCACGAACGTGACTTGACCAATTCTTCTTCGGAGAGGATCACCGTCGCTCACGTTCTCGTCCTTTTGGACGACATATTGAGCAAGAGCGAGAAGCTGCTCAGGAACCTCGAAGTCTTCCCGGAGAACATGAGAGATAATATAGATATGAGCGACGGGCTGGTCATGGCGGAAGCCGTAATGATACATCTGACCGATAAAGGCTTGAGCAGGCAGGAAGCTCACGAGATCATGCGTGATGCGTCGATGGAAGCTAGGGCTGAAGAAACGCCGCTCAAGGAGAAACTCATGGAAAAAGAAGATGTCATGGAAGTGACTTCAGAAGAGGAATTAGAAAAGGTGTTCGATCCCGAAGAGTATCTAGGCAGATCTAAAGAGATAGTCGAAGAAGTCGTGGATCAGTCCGACTGAGTTTTGATCTCTCATTGAACGAGTTCCTCTCTTCCGATGGTCCATTGATACGTGCCGGAAACCCTTTCTTTTTTCCCCTTCTCTCACATCCTGTAGTAGGGTGGTGCTTCTGCGCTACAGAAACAGTCGGAAACCTTTTCAGAGAGAACTTTTTTCAGCCCCTCGTAATTTCTAGCCAATGCGAGCAAAGTCTTCGGTATGATCTTCAGTTGTCTTCATCATCTTCATCATCTTCGTGATTCTCATCGTCAGTATCTTCTTCATCGTCCTCCTCGTCAGTCTCTTCATCATCTTCTTCCTCATCCTCCTTATCATCGCTTTCTTCGTCTACTTCTTCATCATCTTCATCCTCTTCATCTTCTTCGATCTCTTCACTTTCTTCTACCGTTTCTTCCTCCTCCGGCACTT
>JAZKSH010000016.1:0-26110 GCA_036626195.1 Thermoplasmatota archaeon
AGAAGAGACCGTGCCCTCGACTCCCAATTCGTTGAACCTGTCCTCAAGCCGTTCTCTCAGCGGGTCTTCCAGGCTTTTTATCTCATCCTGAGTTTTGTCATCGACTGAAGAGTCGTAGACGATATATCCCCCTTCTCTAAGATCTTCGAAGTGAGTGAAGACAGTCTCGGCGTCCATGCATCCTAAAATATCGATACTAGACTCGAGTGATCTAGGTATCTCGGTAGAGGAAACCTTCGCATGAACGTAGCTGTGGCGGCCTTTTATATTTGAATAGTACTCTCTATCCGCGAGAATACCCAGACCGGAAGAAGCGAAAGCGCTGCTCAATATCTGAACTGTTGTCTCAAGACCGGCTCCCTGTGCGCCTCCCAGTATCATATCTATATCCTCTACCATCTTATCACTCAATCAGCTGCGGGGCTGTCTTCAGCAGCCACTTCGTCCGAAAAGCGGTCCTCGACCAGTCTACCTTTTTTATGTTCTTTCAACTCTTCTAACGAAAATATCGGTTCGCCGCACGTTAAACAGTATATCCATCCTTTCTCCTCTAGTATCTCTTTCAATTTTGCCTTATCTATGTCCTTCTGTCCCGGACATACCTCCTTCTTGGTCAACAGCCTGTCCTCGTTTAGACACATCCCAATGAAATCGTAAGAGTCGTGCTTCACGAAATAATCACACTCCTCACATCCTTTTTCTACCAATCTCGTCACCTCTCTCCCGAAGATAAAGGGAACAACGTATATAAATATTCACGACTGATCGGAGGCGAGCTAGACAGATTACTACACCCTAATCTTTTTATTTGAACATGCCTCTATTGTAGGAGAAGGGTGAATATGAGATGGAAAACTCGGAGATCATAGAACACGATGTAGTCATAATAGGAGGAGGATTATCCGGATTGAGAGCGGCTTTAGCTGCGGGTAAAAAAGGTGCTGACGTAGCGGTTCTTTCCAAGGTACATCCGCTGCGCTCTCACAGTGTCGCGGCCCAAGGCGGGATAAACGCCTCTCTGGGGAACGTTCCTGAAGCTGAAGATGATAACTGGAAAGACCATGCCTTCGATACGATTAAGGGTTCTGATTACTTGGCGGACCAGGACACGGTAGAGGTGATGTGTAAGGAAGCCCCGGACGTCGTTCTGGAAATGGAACATATGGGCACGGTCTTTTCCCGGCTTGAAGACGGGAAGATAGCTCAACGCCCGTTCGGAGGAGCCGGCGTACCCCGAACTTGTTACGCCGCTGATCGAACCGGACACAATCTTTTGAACACGCTGTTCGAGCAGACCGTGGCGGAGAGCCTCGATTTTTACGACGAGTATTTCGTGACTTCTTTGGTCGTGAAAGATGAGGAAGTTCAGGGATGCACAGCATGGGACATCGAGAAGGGAGAACTGGTCGGCTTCGCCTCCGACGTAGTCGTTCTCGCCACCGGCGGTTACGGCCGTATATACAACAGGTCGACCAACGCTCTCATCAACACCGGCGACGGAGCTCACCTCGCTTACGAGGCGGGAGTTCCTCTCGAGGATATGGAATTCATACAGTTCCATCCCACTACGCTCTACGGTTCGAACATACTGATGACCGAAGGCGCGCGGGGAGAAGGCGGCTATCTGAAGAACGCGGACGGTGAAAGGTTCATGAAGGATTACGCCCCCGATGCGATGGAATTGGCTCCAAGAGACATAGTGGCTAGAGCGATAATCACCGAAGCCGAGGAGGGAAGAGCCTTCGAAGACGAATACGTTCACCTAGACCTGAGACACTTGGGAAAGGAAAAGATAGAGGAGAGACTGCCGGGCATAAGGCAGATAGCCCGTGACTTCGCGGGAGTCGATCCCGTTGAAGAGCCCATCCCGGTCCAACCCGGACAGCACTACTCCATGGGAGGTATCGACGTGGACGTGAACGGTGAAACCGAAATAGAGGGGCTCTATGCAGTGGGAGAGTGCGCCTGCGTCAGCGTTCACGGCGCCAACAGGCTGGGCGGCAACTCGCTTCTGGAGACCATAGTTTTCGGCAGGAGAGCAGGAAAAAGGCTCGGTGAAACGCTGGAACGCAAAGAGAAAGATGAAGGAGCGATGGAAGAAGCGTTAGAAAAGGACAGAGAAGAACTCGACCGACTGCTTCACGAGGAGGGCGATATCCTTTACAGTGAGATGCTGGACGAACTGCGAAAAGTCATGTTCGAGCACTTCGGCGTTTATCGTGAGGAAGAGTCGATGAAGGAAGGTCTATCGAAGATCAGGGAATTGAAGGAGAGATACGATTCAGTTCATATCGACAACGAGAACGAGAAGTTCAACACTGCGCTTATAAGGACACTCGAACTGAAAAGCATGTTGAATATAGCTGAAGTCGTTGCTCTAGGTTCTTTGGAAAGGGAAGAAAGTCGAGGCTCGCACTTCAGAAGAGACTTTCCCGAGAGAAGAGACGATAAGTATCTCCACCACACGCTGGTCGAGAAGAGTAAAAAGGGACCTGAACTCCATTACGAGGACGTAACTCTAGGCCAGTTCGATGTAAAGGAGCGTGAATATTGATGAATTTCAAGATCTATAGGTACGACGGCGAAGAAGAAGGTTACGATACCTATGAAGTTCCATACGAAGAGGGGCAGACAGTTCTAGACGCTCTTTTCCACGTCCAAGAGAACATCGACGATTCCCTCTCATTCCGCTACTCCTGCCGAGGAGCGGTCTGTGGTTCCTGTGCGATGCTGATCGACAAGGTTCCGAGATTGGCGTGCAGGACTCAGGTCGAAAAGGTGAAAGAAGAGAAGAGCGAGCTGGAACATTACGAGGCGCTGGACGAAGGTGAGCAGAAGTCCGGGGAGCACATCCTCGTTGAACCTCTGCCCCATCTAGAGGTCGAGAAAGATCTGATAGTCGATATGGAGAGATTTTACCAGGATTACGAGAAGATAGAACCTTATCTGAAATCGGAGGAAGAGCCGGAAAAAGAACATCGGATGAACCCCGATAAGGTCAGTGAACTAGAGGAATACACCAACTGCATCCTATGTGCAGCTTGCTTCGGCAGCTGTCCGGTGAACGGCGAAAACGAGGATTACTTAGGTCCGGCGGCTCTCGCAAAACTCTACCGCTTTCATCTCGATCCCAGAGAGGACGAAGATGAAGAGCGGTTGAAGCTCGCCGATGAAGAAAATGGGTGGTGGGCCTGCGATTTCTACACGAACTGCAGGGAAGTCTGCCCCAAAGGCGTGCCTCCCAACTTCGGCATAGGTAAAGCGAGGCAGGAACTGGAGGAGAAAAAGGATGACGAGGACTGAAGAGGACAGCATAGGGGAAAAAGAGGTGCCGGAAGAGGCCTACTACGGCGTTCAGACCCAAAGAGCGGTAGAAAACTTTCCCGTCAGCGGTTCGACCGAGAGTGCGGAACTCATCAACGCTTACGTGGTGCTGAAAAAAGCCTGCGCCAGAGCTAACATGAACTGCGGCAAGCTCGACGAGGATAAAGGTGAACACATAGTTAAGGCCTGCGACGAGATCGTCGAAGGCGATCACGAAGACCAGTTCGTCGTGGACGTTTATCAAGCCGGGGCAGGCACCTCTTTCAACATGAACGTCAACGAGGTCATCGCCAATATGGCTCTAGAGATGATGGGTGAAGATAAGGGAGATTACGACAAGATGCATCCCAACGATCACGTGAACATGTCGCAGTCGACCAACGATACGTTCCCTACCGCTTCCCATATAGCGATCATCGAAACGTCTGAAACTTTACTATCGGTTTTAGACTCATTATCAGAGAGCTTCCACCTCAAGGGAGAGGAATTCATAGACATTGGGAAATCCGGCAGGACTCACCTGATGGACGCGGTGCCCGTCAGCCTGGGAGACGAATTTTTGGCTTATGGTTCGGCCGTGAGAAGGGCGAAAGAAAGAATGGAGAGATCACAGAAAGACCTTCTCGAGCTGCCGATCGGAGGGACCGCGACCGGTAGAGGAGCGAACACTCCTGAAGATTTCAGAGAAGAGGTGATAAAGGAATTGTCGCAGCTTCTCGATAGAGATTTTAGAGCCGCAGAGAACTCGTTCGAGGCGATACACAGTCGAAGTTTGATGGCCGATCATTCTTCTTCCCTCAAAGAGCTAGCTTCGGAACTTATACGCATAGCGAACGATCTCAGGCTCCTCGCGTCGGGACCGAAAACCGGTCTAGGGGAGATTTCCATGCACGAAGTCCAGCTAGGTTCCTCCATGATGCCCGGAAAAGTGAATCCCGTGATGGCGGAGTGCCTGAACATGATATGTTTTCAGATCGTGGGAAGAGACTCCGCCGTGGATCTGGCAAATCAGGCCGGACAGATGGAGATGAATGTGATGGTACCTCTCATGACCTACAACATCATAGATTCTGTGAAGCTGCTGAATAATTACCTTCCAGTATTCGAGAAGAAATGTGTTCAAGGTATAAGAGCTGACGAGGAAGTCTGTCGAAGCAACATGAAGAGAACTCCCGCTCTAGCGACTCTCTTGTCTCCAAAGATCGGTTATCAGAAGGCGGCGGAACTCGCCGAAGAAGCCGTTGAAAGAGATGTAGCGTTGCCTGAATTGGCCAGAGAAAAAGAAGTCTTGCCGGAAGAAGAACTGGACGAGATATTCGACCCGGAGAATATGATAGACAACCAATACAGAAACTGATCTTTCTCTTCTTTTGAGATTCCGCAGGACAAGATTTATTGAGAATAGCTTTTATTCATCTTATTATGGGTGGTCACAAGTTCGATCCTAGACACGCCGTTTTCCTGGATTCTGAAGAGAGGAAAGAGAGGCAATCGCCGGAAGAGATACTCTCTCTTTTAGAGGTCGAAGAGGACGACGTGGTTTTAGATCTGGGCGTGGGAACAGGCTTTTTGACTTTTCCGATCGCCGAGAGAGCAGGGAAGGTTTACGCCGTAGATGTGCAGGAAGAGATGGTGGGAAAGCTTGAAGAGAAACGTGAAGAGAAGGTAGTCGATAACGTCGAAATTTTCCTTTCCGGCGAGAGCGAGATTCCTTTACCGGACGATGAAGTGGACAAGACTCTCATGCTGAACGTGCTGCACGAGCTCGACGATCCATCGACTCTGAAAGAAGTCAATAGGGTGATGAAAGAGAAAGGCAAACTTCTGATAGTTGATTGGGATAAAGAGAAAGTAACAAAATACGGCCCTCCAACCCACGTCAGATTGACCAGGGAAGAAGCTATCAAAATTTTGGAGGAAAAAGAGTTTAAGATACTGGATTCCGGTTCAAAAGAGGATCACTACTGGATGATAGGAAAGAGACGCGGATAATATAAATAAGACAAGACGTCTGATATCCCATGGAGAAGAGTAACTCGTCCAAACAACTCGGAACAACGGGTTTCACTCTCGGCCTCGTGGTCGGAACTCCCGCTTGGATAGTTACGGGCGCTTTATTTGATATAGGCGCAGAGATAGGTCTGACCAACGGCGTGTCCGCGGGTATAATAATAGGTTCTATCTGTGCCTTAGCTTTGATTAAAGAGTGGTTCGGTGAACGAGAATATCTCGTGATACCTTTCGGGATGGGATGGGGAACTCTGGTAGGCGTCGCGATAGGGCTTCTGTTCGCCTGGAGTACCGGCGTCTCTTATCTCGCCGCCTTTTCAGCAGGGACGACCGCTGGTCTCGTGAGCGGTGTATTGATCGGTTCTATTCTTTGGGTATCTCTCTAGTCTCGCAGTGGATTCTTTCTACTTTACCCTTTAAGCTCCTTCCTCTTTTCATCGATACGTTTGGCAAGATCATCCGACAAGTTCTGGAGTATCCTTTCGCCCGCTTCCTTGGAAGACTTCCTTGCATCGCCAAGAACGCCGTTCTCCGTGAAGTGTCTTAAACCCTTGGTGAATACCAAAGAGAGAGCAACCTCGTCCTCGTATCCTTTTTCCAACCGGTCTTCGTCTACCAGATCTTCGTCCAGTGCCAGCATCACGGAGGTTTCTGTACCTCCGGAGTGTATCAGTTTTTCTTCGTACTCTATCCCTGCTTCTTTGAAGGAATTGAGCATCACCTTGGTTTTCCTCTCCAGATCCGCAACGGGTATTATCTTGGCGTTCTCCATCTCTTCGACTATCTCGGGAGAGACCGTTTTGATCGGAGCGAAGTTTCCGCCGTGGAAAGGTACTAGGGCTATAAAATCGAAACCGTGTCTATCGAAAGCTCTACAGTAGGCTTTGACGATCTCCATGAAAAGTTCGTTTGACAATGAAACGGTCCCTGGGAAGTCCATATGGTGGCCTGAAACTCCCGGGGTCAGCGTCGGCCCCAACAGCGCATAGTCCAACTCTTTCACAATCCTTTCTCCAAGTTCATCCGAGATGTACGTATCGGTCTTTAACGGTAAGTGAGGCCCGTGCTGTTCGAAAGAGCCCGCCATTAGGACGACGGTATCTTTCCCTTCCTCTACAGCTCTCTCGACCTCCTTCCAACTCATCTCTTCCATCTTCTTGTTTTCGACCATCTGAGATCACTAAATAGAAAAAGTTCTTCCAAAATATACTTTGCTGAACTTTATCATCCCAAGGCGGCTAGTAGCACCGAAACGATGCCGGTCAAAAATATACCGTCGAATGTTCCCGCACCTCCGATGCTCATAGTCCTCGATCTGAGCTTTTCAGTGTTAGTCAAATTCAATATGTCCGCGCCTATTAGCACGCCGGAGACTCCGGAAACGAAGGCGATGATAGTATTGGGTCCTCCGGGGAGTACAACAGCGATGACCGCCGCGATTATAGGCGGTATGAACAGCGGAAGGGATATGCCCACTCCGGGAACAATCCTAGAGAACCTGTAAGATACCGCAGCCACTACTAGAACGCCGATGAGGAACTGCGTCCAAAGGTGCTGGTTCGTCAAAATAAGATAAACGGATAAAGCCATTGGTATCACGGCACCTCCGAGATTCACGGCTATGGTTGTCTTTGTGATGGCGTTTTCCTTCCTCCTACCAGAATACAAAAGTCCCAGCATCGATCCTGGTTGTGTCCTCCTGATCGGTCGTTTCAACTTTTTAGTGTAGACAGGGATGTTCACTGTACTGCCAAGCAGCGCGAAGAAGAAGATTGCTATAGTGGTGAGAGGGGAGAACCCCAAAGCTCTGAAAACTGAACTGATCAGCAGGGATAAGATTACGAGTACGATGAGAAGGAAGAGGAAGAAAGTCAGTACCAGCGGTAGCGCGATGAGTCTCGGACCTTTCATGTTTATCTTTTTTACGAAAGCAGTACGTAAATAATTTTTTTGAAGGGAACATCGAACTACTTCTTTACTTCCTCATAACCTCTGTTGAAAGCCTCTAGGTTCTTCTTTTCGGTACCTTCGGGAACCAGCTCGGCCACGGCTTCTTCCATGGAATCTTTACTGACCAGTTCAGTTCTAGCTGTAAAGTAGCCGAGCATCACTATGTTAGCGACCATCTTCAGCCCCAACTCTTCTTCGGCTATATTCGTGGCGGACAGTCCTTCCGCATCTCTCGAAGACTCAACTAGACCGGTATCTATCAGAAGCATGCCGTCGTCTTTCAGTTCCGACACGTAGGTCTCTAGAGCGGACTGTGACATGGATATCAATATATCGGGATCTCTCACCTGTGGGTACCGAACTCTATCGTCGCTTATTATTATATCGGTGCTGCAGGCACCGCCTCTCGCCTCTGGTCCGTAGCTTTTCGTCAGGGTAACGTCTTTGCCGTCGAGCACAGCCCCCTCTCCGAAGATATGCCCCATCAGGATAACGCCTTGACCGCCGAAGCCCGAGAAGCGTATCTCTTTCTTCATTCTTCCACCCCTAGTTTTTTTCTAGCCTCTTCGAACACCTCTCCACGCTCGTCCTGGTAAGTCGGTGCCTTCCTATCGACGAACTTCCCCACGATTATCTCGCTTTCAGGGTCCCGCGGATCCAAGCTCACCTCAGAAGGATCAGCATCAGGCTTGATCTCGCTGTTCTCCTTGTAATGCTTCATGGTCTCTTTTCCCGTCTTCAGCCCGACTTTACGACCATACCCAGTCGGGCAGGGAGAGAGCACTTCGATGAAGCAGAATCCCTTCTTGTTAAGAGCTTCTTCAAGAGAATCGATCAGTTTTTCGACGTGATAAGTCGTCCATCTAGCCACGTAAACGGCCCCGGCTCCCGCGGCGACAGAAGGAAGGTTGAAGGGCTGCTCGAATCCACCCCAAGGCGTGGTGGAAGTCTCAGCCCCCTGCGGCGTTGTAGGGCCCGCTTGACCGCCGGTCATGCCGTAGTTGAAGTTGTTGACACATATAACGTTGAAATCGACGTTGCGCCTCGCCGCGTGGATGAAATGGTTGCCGCCGATGGCGAACAGGTCACCGTCGCCGCTGAACACCGTCGTTACAAGATCTCTGTTCCCGACCTTCAATCCGGTGGCGAAAGGTATAGCTCTTCCGTGGGTCACGTGAAACGAGTCTACGTCGACGTAACCTGCGGCTCTACCGCTGCATCCTATGCCGGAGACGACAGCGGTATCTTCAGAGGCTATGTCTGAATTCTTCAGCGCCCTGAGATACGAGTTCAGTATGATGCCCAACCCGCAGCCCGGACACCAGATATGTGGTATCCTGTCCTTCCTCAGGTACTCGTCCAGCGGGTGAAGACCGTAAGCCGCTTCTTCCTTCGACTGCTGTTCCATGTAATCGGGTGAGAACCAATCTCTACTCTTTCTTATGCTCATCTTTATCACTCCTTAAAAGCCGGGATCTCTCCCCTATCTATCGCCTCTATCCTGTCGACTATCTCTTCTGGCGTATGGATGGTGCCGCCCATCCTGGGTGCGAGATAGGTCTGAGATGCGCCACCAGTACACCTTTCGACTTCGTAGACCATCTGCCCGAAGTTGATCTCCGCGACAAGGAAAGAATCGACGCCCTCTCTCGCCAGGTCATATATCCTTTCCTCGGGGAAGGGCCAGATAGTTATCGGTCGGAGAAGACCGACTTTATAGCCCTTTTCTCTAGCCATATCCACGGCTTCAACAGCTGCTCTATATACGCTGCCGTAGGCTATGATTATCGTATCGGCGTCCTCCACCTTGTATTCTTCACATTCAAGTATATCGTCTGCGTTCTTCCTGATCTTATCTATCAATCTTGTGACCAGAATGCTCTGTGTTTCCTCATCTACGGAGGGATGTCCTTTTTCGTTATGGGTCAACCCGGTCACGTGTATCGAATAACCCTCTCCCGCATTCGCCATCGGGGGAACGAGGTCTTCGTCGGGCTGGTAAGGAAGATGCTCTTCTGGAGGATCATCGGGTTTCTTCCTGTCCACTATCTCTATCTCCTCTTCTGGAGGCACTTCGACTTTCTCAGTCATGTGCGAGACCATCTCGTCGGAGAGTATAACCACGGGTAGCCTGTACTTCTCGGCCGTATTGAACGCTTTTATCGTGTAGTCGAACAGTTCTTGAGGCGAAGAGGGTGCGTAAACCACCACGCCGACGTCTCCATGGGTACCCCACCTGGTCTGATTTACATCTCCCTGAGCCACCATCGTAGGTAATCCAGTGGAGGGACCTCCTCTCATCACGTTGACGATTACGCAGGGGGTCTCGGTCATAAGACCTAAACCGTAGTTCTCCATCATCAGACTGAATCCGGGTCCTGAAGTTGCGGTCATGGCCTTTCTTCCGGCCCAAGACGCTCCCAGGACTGAAGCTATACTCGCGAGCTCGTCTTCCATCTGCAGGTAACTGCCGTGGACCTCAGGAAACCGCTCGCATATCCTTTCCAATATCTCAGAAGCTGGAGTGATGGGATAGCCGGCGAAGAACCTACATCCCGCGGCGATAGCTCCCTCTGCACAAGCTGTGTTACCCTCCATGAAATAGGTACCTGGCTCCATCATATACATTCACCTCTCTCTTCATCTTCCTTTTCTTCTTTTTCTTCATCTTCCTCTTCTTTCTCTTTGATATATATAGCGAATTCTGGGCAGATCTTCTCGCACTTCCCGCACAGCACGCAGTCTCCGGTCATCTCCGGAGGTCGATAGCCCTTTTCCGTCGTGTTTTCCGACGGCTCTAAAGCCTGGGCTGGACAGAATTCGATGCAGAATTCGCATCCCTTGCACCTTTCGGGTATAACGCAGACGCTGCCTTCCTTGTTCTTGCTTTTCGCGGCATAGCACCTCTCACCAGAGTCGTTCTCATCTTCTTCTTTTTCACTCATCTATATTCCCTACCTTCATGATTTCTTTAAGCCTGTGAGGACTCATCCTCCGCAGTTTTCATCGACAAGGATGGTATATAAGAGTATGGGACGCAAAGATTCTCCTTCAGCGGAGCGTAGAGCGTTTTACTTGCCCATTCTAAAGTCCTCGTCCTCTGTCTAAATGTGTGTATTATAAACACGTTGCCGCTATATCTTGGTCAAGGCGTTTCTCCGTATCAAAAATGATTTATCTGTTCGCTGCGATGAGGTTCGTCGATGGTATTACCCGACTATGAAGAAAAGAGCTTGGTCAACCTGATGAGTTCCGTTCTGCAGGGCATCGGAGCGGATAGCCCTTATGAAACTTTACCCGGTCTTGAGATACAGGAGTTGAGAGAGTCCCGGAACGTCGTTCTTTTGGTCCTTGACGGCATAGGCTATGAATATCTGAAAGAGAAGGGAAAGGACACGATACTTTACGAACATCTGGAAGAAAAGCTGACCTCGGTCTTCCCGTCCTCCACGGCGTCAGCTATACCCACTCTCTTCATCGGTCTAGCTCCGCAGAAGCACGCGGTAACCGGATGGTACACCCTGGTAAAAGAAGTGGGCGTGGTCTCTACCATACTTCCCTTCGAAGCCCGCTTCGGCGAAGAGAGTTTGAGCGAGTATGGAGTGGATATCAGCACCGTTCTATCTTATGATCCTCTGATGGAAGATATTTCAAGGGGACGCTACGACGTGACTTTGGAGAACTTGAAGGGATCGGAATTCAACTCATTTTACGGACAGGAGTTTGAACAGCTGGGTTACTCTTCTTTGGATGAGTTGTTTCAAGTTTTGGAACGAGTGTTGAAAAAAGAGGATGACAAAAAGTTCATCAGAGGTTACTGGGACGGCTTCGACACTGCTGCTCACGAAGAAGGCGTTAAGAGCGTTTCCGCTTCCAACCGATTTTTAGAGATCAATCATCACCTGAAAGATTTCGTGGAGCGTATAAAAGATACGGACACCACGTTACTGATCACATCGGATCACGGGTTCATCGATACCGAGGAGGAGAAGGCGCTGAGATTGGACGACCATCCCGCCCTGCAGCGCTGCCTGACCCTCCCCTTCTGCGGCGATCAAAGAACGGTCTTCTGTTACGTAAGTCCTTCTAAAACCGACAAATTCGAAAACTACTGGGAAGACAATCTGAGCGACTTCTGTGACCTTCATAAGAGTGAGCACTTAGTGGAAAAAGATTACTTCGGTCTTTTCGAGCCGGATCCGCGGTTGTACGACCGGATAGGCGATTATACACTGATCATGAAAGACGACTACATATTTTATGATACCCTTCAGAACGAAGAAGAACATTTCATGATCGGGAACCACGGCGGCACTTCTGAGAAAGAGATGTACGTGCCTCTCTCATTCGTCGATTTTTAATCTAGGTCGAGTTCAAAAAGTCGGTCCGCTAGACTTTCTATATACTCTCCGTTCTCCAGCTTTTGGATGAGATCATCGGGTATGGAACTCTTTCCGAGATAAGCACCGGAGAGCGCGCCGGTCATCGCCCCGATAGTGTCTCTGTCTCCGCGGACCATGATCGCGTTCATAAGCGCCTCTTCGAATGAAGACGTTGCCATTAAGAAACTGAAGATGGCGTATGGAACCGAGCGGTGGATCAAGACGCCGGTGCCGAGTTCTTCAGCCGCCACTTCTCTCTCTGTTTTGGTTTTTACAAATCGCTTCACATCTTCCAAAGCTTCGGTGAAGACTTCGGTCTTTGCTATTTTAGACAATCTCTCCGCGGTCTCTACCGGCTTGAGTCGCTCGACCGACGAGTCTTTTGAAGAGCGGTTGGACGCTATATTTATCGCGGAAGCTAGAACGGCGGCTCCGTCCCTGCCGAGTTCATGTGTATGAGTGACTTCTGCAGACCTCTCCGCTTCTTCCGCTACTTTTTCCTCGTCTTCAAAGAAGATGCCTACGGGTGCGATCCGCATGGCGGAACCGTTCCCCATTGAGCCTTCGCCGTCGAAGAGCGTCTCTGCCGCTTCTACATAACTCTCCTTTTCCTTCCTAGCTACCATCCTGAATATCTTAGGAGGTCCTTGGCCGTACCCCCGCCACGGTTCTTCCTGGTAGTTCTTTCGGAAAGTTTCCCCCAGATGATGCTGGTTCAGCTCTCCCTGATTCTCTATCAGCGATTCCGCTATACCGATTGCCATGGCGCTATCGTCGGTGTATCGGACCTCGTCAGCGTCCTTCACTACCGAGAGTAACTTTTCCTTAGAAGGGTACTTGAAAGCTAGTTCTCCTACGGCATCACCCAAAGCGCTCCCGAGCATGCATCCTCTGAACTTGTCCTGTCTCTCCTCCTTCGAAAGCCTCAACTTGGATGCCTCCAGATCCACAATATATTCCATGTATTTGAGTCATATGGTTACATAGAACTTTCTCCAAGCACAGGCTATATATATTTCAAAAAACATAACCCCGCAACGTTATGGCTTCCTCCGGCGCTGTCAGCACGGTCGTGGACACATCAGGAGAGAATTACAAAGATGTGTCGGAGCTTTGAGAGAGACTTGATCTTACCAGGAGGTCGAGACAGATGGGAGAAAAAGAGATAGATGGTCTCAAAGAAGAAGGAAAGACGATAGGTCGCGATGACGAGTTAGAAGAGTTTTCTCTCCTGTTGGACGAAGTAAAAAGCGGAAAGGGGAACACGGCTTTCGTGTCTGGTGAACCCGGAGTGGGCAAATCTCACCTGGTGGATGAGATAAAAGCCATGGCTCGGGACAGAGATTTCGATGTCCTCCAAGGCGTGTGCAGTGAGACCGCCTCTCAACCTTATCTGCCGTTCCAGCAGATATGGATGGATTCCGAAAAGGAGTCTTTGGATTCGCTATCTTTCACTGTAGGAGAAGATGACCCGCTAAAAGAGAGAGAGGACGTGAAAACTTACAGGCAGTATAGAGGAGTAGCGTTCTACGAAACAACGGAACAGTTAAGGGAAGCTGTAACCGAGGATGCTCACCTGATAATCATAGAGAATGTCCACTTGGCGGAGAAGGCCACTTTAAACCTTTTTCACTATCTCTCGGACAGGCTCCAAGACGCTCCCATATTATTTTTAGCCACGTATCAGCCCGGGGAAGCGGTCTCGGGTTCTTCGTTCACCGATATAAAGCAGCAGATGTCCCGGAAGAATCTCTTCACCGAGATAGAACTGGACCCTCTTACTTTCGAGGAGACCTGGGATCTCGTGACTAATATCACCGGATTGGACGAGATACCGGCGGACTTCGTGGAGATACTGTATGAAAAGACAGAGGGTAACCCTCTTTTCATCAAAGAAACCATCCATCAGATGCTCGAATCGAATGTTATCTCCCTTGACGAAGGTGAATTCCCGAAGAAGGAATCGGAGTTCTCTTTCGCCGGTTTGGTCCGGGACGTTGTTGAAAGGAGGGTGTTCAGGATGGACGACAGCGCTCGAGAGATGCTCCAACTGGGCAGCGTCATAGGTAAAGAGATTCCCTTCCCCCTGCTGTCGAGCGCTTCAGGGTTGGATGAATTCGAGCTCTTGGACGAAGTCGATAAGTTGATAAAAGCTAGGCTGTGGACCGAGGACCCTATCGAAGACAAATTCCTTTTTTCTCACGAGGTCATCGCCGACACCATCTATAAGGGTATGGGAAAATGGTTGGAGAAGAAGAGACTACATCTAAAAGTCGCAGAAGCTATCGAGGATGTCTATGAAGCCGAGTTAGAGGAGAGATATCCTCAACTCGCGGAACATTACGAGAAGGCAGAAAAGTATCACGCCGCGTTGGACTATTATCTGAAAGGAGCACGGAAAGCGAAAAGCGTCTACGCTAACGAGGACGCCATAAAGATGTACGAGAAGGCTAAAGAGCTCACTACTTGGCTTGACGACGTCGAAGAGATGGAGATTTTGGAGGAGATGTCCGACGCTTACAGGCTGGACGGCGATTATGAAAAAAGCCAAGACTATCTGTATCAAGCTCTGGGCATCGCTTCTAATTTTAGAGAAGAGCAGAAGATATACCTCGATATAATAAACACCTGGCAGGAACACGGAGAATTCGAAAGAGCTCTAGACCTCGTAGAAAAAAGGCTTCCTCTCGAGAACGAGAACACCCTTGAAAAAGGCCAACTGCTGGGGAAGAAGGGCTGGTCGTTGATGCAGATGGGCAGTTATGAAGAAGCTGTCGAGGCGTTCGAAAAGGAAAAAGAGGTCGCAGAAGATGTGGGAGATGAAAAGCAGCTAGCCCAGGCTTACCACGACATCGGCTCTGTAGCTCTTATGCGGCGTAAACACGATAAAGCCCTGGAGAATCTTGAGGAGGCTAAGAAGATACGTGAACGCATCGGGGATCAAATGGGCCTGTCCAAGACGCTCAGCAATCTATCCGGGGTATTTGCTTATATCGGCGCCCTCTATAAAGCTCTAGAAAAGTACGAAAGATGCCTAGAAATATACGAGGACATGGGCGCCGAAGTCCATATTGGCGGCATCCACAACAATATCGGTCTGATATACCAGAAAAAGGGAGATCATGACAAGGCTTTGGAACACCTGCGGAGGGGATATGATATCTCGGAGAAGATGGACAACGAGTTCATAATGTGTCATGCCTCAGTGAATATCGGAGAGGTGTACTTTGATAAGGAGGAATTCGACGAAGCTTTGGGTTATTTGGAAGAGGGTTTGAAGTTGTCTAAAAAGACGGGTCATCTGGATAAAACGATAGAAGCCGAGCGAGTGTGGACTCAGCTCGAACTCGAGAGGGGTAATGTTGATAGAGCCGAAGATCACGTAAAGAGTTTGATAGAAGCCACTTCCGATAGAGACGTGGAAAGAGACAAGGCACTGATCGAGTATTTGAAGGGGGGCGTGCTGCGCGAGAAGGGCGACCTAGAGAGTTCCATGGAACACTTTGAAAAGGCTGTCAAGTTATTCGGTGAGATAGAATCCATGGATATAGAGGCTATGTGTATGTATGATTTCGGCCTGCTGTGCGAAGAGAAAGGCGAGGCCGAAAGGGCGGAGAGATTCTTTGAAGAAGCTAAAAACTATTTCGAGGACAGAGGGATGGAGCTTTGGAAAGAGAAGTGCATGGAACACCTCTGATCATCTTTTGAGGATTTTTTCCGCCTTTTTCCTGCAGCTTTTACAGAAAGAGGGGTTCTTCCTGTCGGTCTGTGCTATCCGATTTGAGAAGGTCATCACACAATCTTTGTTTTTGCAGTGTCCCAGTCCTAGCGTGTGGCCTAATTCATGGACCGCCTCTTTCGCTGCGCGGACGTGGAAGAGGCTCTTGTTTTTCGGAGCTCCCCAAAACTCGGGTCTCAATCGGTGTAGAGAGATGAGAGCCATCTTTCCAGGCTTCTGCGCCTGCCCAAAGATGAAGTTGAGTCCCGGCGTGTAAAGATCTTTGGGGGTTACCGCTAGCAGTTTTTCTTCTTTGGGTATAGATCGCTCGGAGAGGTGCTCAAGGATGGGCCCGGCTCTGTACTGATCTCTGTCGGATTCATAGGCCTCGGATGGTATCTCTATTTTTGATTCTAGTTCGACTTCATCGAGGAACGGGGCATAGGCTTTCTCAAGCTGCTTAGATATGGTGGTTATCACGGGTTTAGGCACCCGCTCGACTGGGACGATACGCACTTTCAAGCTCTCGGGGGAATAGTGGTTCGATCGTTAATCTCTTTTTTGGTTTTCAGTCGTGGAGGATAACTTTTCTCGACGCCCCTATCCGAATATTAGAATGAGTTCTCATTCGCACGAGATGGATAGATGGAGATGGTAGATGAAAATTGTCAAGTACCAATCTACAGTCTGGGATTCATCAGAGACTAAATTCACTGAAAAGTTTGCTTTAGAGGCGGGATTCGTCTATTCAGATTCAACACTTTCCTGTTCAAAGTGGTACCTAATTGAAAGTGTTTAGGGGAAAGATTTTTACCGCCGCAGATTTAATCAACCGATACTGAATGGAATACATATATAAAAGAGGCGGCAAGGAGGATTAACTCTGGAACGAAGAAAAAGGATAGGACTGCTTTTCATACTCTTTTTAGTGGGTTCTTGGCTCGCCGGGAGCATGATGAATTTCCAGTTTACAGCGGGTGAAGGAGGAAGTTGGGACATCTCTTTCATCGGACCGATCATCCCGATAATAATATTCGCGATACCTGTCTTCATATTTTGGAGAGCAAGAACTCGTATATTTTTTCTCATCTTCAGTGTCGCATTGTTCTGGATCATAGCGCCGGTGTTTTTTCAGGCGATAACGGTTCTTATAATAGGTCTCGCATTTGTAGGTATTGTCCTAGTGCTGCTCGCCTTCAAGAGGGGTTATATAAGCAAAAAAAAGGCGGGTGCATTAGCGGTTGTTATGGCGGGTCTCGGTGGAGGTATATTTTATTGGTTGATGAGTACAGATGGCGGCAGCGCTGAAACCCGTCCGGGAGAAGGGATTTTGCCTTGGGGCGAAAACGGCTCACTCCTCGGCGATCTACAAGTTCCGGGTCTCTTCATACTTATATTGATATCACTTTTTGCCGTAGGCTTCTTCTTCTATCAGAAATATGATCTTTTCGAGCTGTTCGGCTTCATGGAAGATGAAGATGAGAAAAAAGAACTTGAGAGGGATATATCTTCAACGGTGGATAAAGCCATCAGAGATCTCCTTGAAGGAAAAGATATCGAATCAACGATCATGGAATGTTATAATCAGATGTCCTTGATTCTTGAAAAAAGAGGTATCAAAGATGAAGCCTATATGACCCCGAGAGAGTTCGAAGAGGCCGCGAACGAGAACTTAGACATCACCACTTCCAAGATCTCACGTATCAGAGAAATATTCGAGCTGGCAAAATACAGTTCCCACAAGTTGAAACAAGAAGACAAGGAAAAAGTTATCGAGGATCTTGAGGCGTTGAAAGAGGAGCTGGGATAAAAATAATCGAGAATAAGGTGGAAACATGGTGAAAGTGATAGAGAACTTGACGGGTCAAAGCTCAACCTCAAATTTTTTCTACCTCCTCATAGGCTTATTGGCTCTATTATCCATTCTTTTCGTCATGGGTGGAGATGAAGGACTTCCCTTCATTCTTGGTAGGATCATGGGATTCATCATCATCGTGCTGCTCGCATATAGTCTTCTCGAGTGGATCACTAAGATCATCGAAGAAACTGATCAGTGGACGGATATGAGGGGTTTAGATAAAGAGATCAACCTCCGGATAGAGGATATTTCAGAACTCCTGGAAAGAGCCTCTGAAGGCAAGAAGAAGAGCCAAGAGATTCTTCATGAAAAGCTAAAAAAGATTTACTTCCTCAAATTGAAAGAAAAAGAGGATATGTCCAATGAGGATCTAAGAGATCTAGTGAAAGAACCAGAGGAGTTTCGTGATGTAGTAAAAGACGATGTCATAGCCGATTTTATCCTATCGATGGAAGAAGAGTCGGGCGAAACGAGTGGCGAGACACTCAAGTTTTTATCGTCTTCAAAGCGAAGGACCCAGAATGAATACAGGAATGAAATAAAGGAAATAATCCAAAGGATCGACCAGTGGGAGGAGAGATACTATGGATAGTGAATTTTTGGGGGTGTCGATTTGATGAAACTGAATAAGATCTTCATCCTCTTTGCCCTATTGGCGGTCCTGGGGATCATCCTGGGAAATCTATTCAGAAGTTGGGTCTTTTTTGCGTTGGCGATTTCTTCTTTGGCGCTCTTCGTTATCTCTGGTAGGGTCATGCCGCCGAGCGCTTCATTGGTCTCTGTCTCTAGAAAATCCGAGGATCAAAAAAAAGAGATATACGTTGACGACGAGATCGAGATAACGATATCGTTGACGAACGAGGAGAGAAGACCCGTGTTACTCGAAGTCCATGATATCCTTCCATCAATGGTCGAAGTAATCGAGGGAACTAATCACAAGGTGATCAAGATGGAAGGTAACGAGGAGAAGGAATTGAGTTACAAGATCTCTTGTCCCGTGACCGGCAAGATCGACGTCGGTCCGGTCAAGATCAGATACAGAGATCCTCTCGACTTTTTCTCGAACGAGATAGACCCCGGAGAGAAGCTGACCATCCGAGTGCTACCTAGAACTGAAGAGATGCAGAGTGTAGATATACACCCGAGCTATACCAAACATTGGCTCGGCGACATAAAATCTAAAAGCATCGGGGTAGGGAGCGAGTTCTTTTCTCTCAGAGAATATCATCCCGGTGATGAGATGAAAGACATAAATTGGAAAGCTACCGCAAGATACTTCGAACCCTTTACAAACGAATACGAAGGTGAAAAATCGGGAGACGTGATCTTGGTGGTCGATGGGTACAAAAAAGGCATGGTCGGCACTGAAAGATATAACTCTCTTCGAGTATCCGTCGAGGCCGCGGCGTCCCTAGCTTCTTCTATATTATCAGCAAGAAATAGGTTAGGTCTGATCGTTTCGGGCGAATACATGAACTGGATATATCCGGGTACTGGCAAGAATCATTATCATAAAGTGATGGCGAATCTGACACAATTCGAGAAGGGAGGATCATGGGACTTGGAGGGTGTCAGAATGCTGTTAGAAGATTTCTTCCCGAGAAAGAGTCTGATAATATTTGTTTCACCTCTAACGATAATGGAATTCAGCAAAACTATAATCGATCTTTCTAGAAAAGAATACGATGTGATGGTGGTCTCACCCGATCCGCTGAAGATAGAGAAAGAACTCTTAGACGAAACCGATGAGATCGCTGAAAGATTTTGCCGCACGGAAAGGAAGAATATCATAGATAGACTTTGGGCCGCGGGAACGATAGTGGTCGATTGGGATCCGAACGAACCCCTAGAGCCGGCTTTGAAGGAGGTGTTACAATACAAAGAAAAAATATAAAGCTCTTGTTCTCCCTGGTGATCCTACTTTGCGGCTTAGCTTCCAGTTTAACATCGATGCATCTGATGTTGGGCATTTCTACGATCACAGTATCTGCACGACACCTTTCTCAATTATTACCTCTCATCTTCAGTAGCGTAGCGATGATCGGTTATCTGAGGGGAAGGACATCAGTGATAGATACTGGGATGATAATGAGTATGATCACTTATACATTCATAAACAGAAATTTATCGCTCTCAATTCTCCATACCCTCTCGATCGTAGGGTTTTTATTCCTCTTCGTCGGAATCTGGATTTTTGGAAGATACCTATTGTTATTCAACAGCATAGAGGACAGCGCTAGAAAGGGGTCTGAGGGGGACGAGATTTTTTCGTTCAGTAGGTCCGCTCGAACTTATGTTGTCTATGGGATATTCACTAATATCCTTCTTGGAGCGTTTCTTTCGGTATTGGCCTCCCTGCTGGGTTCATACAGCTCGTTAGGAAGGATCACATCTGGCCGGATCGAAACCGTTTTGATGATCGTTTTCACCTTCTCCTTATTTTTGGTGATCTACAAGATGATCGACCTGTTGGCATCTGGAGAATAGTGGAGCGAACTGAATTAACCTCAGGAGACTTTCTTCGGGTGAAACGTCACCCTAAAAGATATATATTTAAAAATAGATACCTCTCTGCCCGGTGAGACGATCAATTTGATCTGTAAAACCTACCAGAGACCCCTGCAGCGTAAGTTGAGAGCAGATAAGACTCTATTCGGCGGAGAGGTTGGGGACAAGCTCACCGGGATGGAGGAATGATATATTTGCCATATTGTTCAAATTGCGGGTCGGAAGTTAAAAAAACAGCTGATTACTGTGAAAATTGTGGAAACGAGTTAGGCAGCGAAGGAGATTCTCCATCCAACAAAGGATCTACACTGCCAACTCCTGTACAGAAGATAAAACAGCGAGGGTCAGGTGATAAGGCAAAATGTGGATCTTGTGAGGAATTGATCCCGCATGATGCGGACATCTGCCCTAAATGTGGATCTGAATTTGATCCAAATTATGTCCAATGCGGCAAATGTGGTAAACAGATTTCAGCAAGATACGAGATATGTCCCAAGTGCGGTGTCAAGTTCAATAAGATGAAAGCTCACAAGGGACGGTATGAATTCTAAAAAGGGCGGAATGTTTTCTAAACTCTGCTAGGTCATCCCCTCGCTTTACAATCTCCTGCTTAGAAAGTGTAACTTCTTAATCGCTCTTCCCTGCATATTTGCATAGACTGAAGTATCCCAGGAAACTGGTTTCCTTCTTGAGCGGGTACCTGTAGTGCATCCGACCAAGGACTACTCCCGGTTTTATCAATCTGACGTAGTCCACGAGACGGGACATTAGCGAATAGTAGGGCCGATAATCGAGTGACATGGAAGGTTCCCCGTCCAGATTTGCTTCCGTTATATAGGTATCGAAGGGAAATCGCTGGGGAAACAGCATGTTCTGGAACAGGTTTATACCGCTGCCCCTTTCTTCATCCTCGAATGACTCGCTGAACTCCTTCCCTGTCCACCTGCCTATAGGACTTTCAAACAACAGTTTGACGAAGAAATTGACCAGCCGCGGATTTTCTTCATTCCAGCCTATGAACTTCCCTAGAGTTTCGCCCTCTACATCGTCGTAGGACGGTATATTCCCCTTTTTGAAAAGGCTTTCAAGCTCAGAAAGTGATTTTTTGTCTAGATCGGAAAGGATCTCTTCAGCCTCTTCTTCTGTATATCCATCCATCGGAATTCTCCCTTCATCAACTACTGCTCATTCTCTTAGGATTGCGTAAAGATAGATGGTAAGAAGAATATTAAAGATTTATGCAAGCAGGAGCTATATTGTGTTATCTTCGATTTAGAATCTCCGAATTTTTAGATGGTATTGTGGGTATGGAAGAAAATCGGTCATTCAATTTCTACTGTCTTCCTAACATTTTTATATCATGCTATCGATTGTTATTTATTAGTGGAATATTTGGTCAGCTCCCTGGTCCTCTTCCTGGTCCAAAATGGAGAAAAAAGGATGAGAGCTCAAAACGTAAGTAAAATGAAGAAAATGACGGCTTTTCTTGCTACAGCTGTGCTAGTCTTTTCAGCACTAACAGTAGGATTGACCGCATCTCTCTCTGCGGGAGAAGACGGGATTACTCTAGATAGAGTTGATAAAGCACAGCCTGACCAGTCCATGATGGAGCGGGTACAGTCTGTGGAGGGTGATGGCCCTTTGAGCGGAATCACGCTTGGATGGAATCAGACACCTACAGAAGGGAACCTACTTATCGCCTTCTCGGGCCACCGAATGGATTATGAGAACCCTGTTCTAGACGATAACGGGTGGAACCTTACAGTGGAAGAATATGCGGATTTGGGCGATAATAGTGAGCGTCGTGCCGTCGCGATGTGGTCCAAGATCGCTACTGAGAATGAATCGAACGAAGTTACAGTGACTTGGGATGAAGGTGAAAACGATCGCTATGGATTTTTCATACTTCAGGAGTTCGAAGGTCCCTACACGGTTGAATTTGAAGAGGAGGTAACCGCGGCGGAGAATAACGTCGATAACGAGACCGGTTTTTACATCGGAGAGACATCCGTTCCCTCGTCATCCAACGTGTTTGCAATCGGTGGCGCAGCAGCCCGTGACGGCGGTGACGACTTCGAGAATCCGACCTTCAGTAACGAAGATTTAGGAGATGTTGTTCACATAGTCGGTGAAGGAGACGGTTGGCCGATTCAGGGTGTCACGGGATTTTCAGCAGTGGACGACGGCGGCCATCCTTGGAAAACCACTCTGACCTGGGACGGTGGAGGATACTCGACTATCGGCTTCTTAGCGCTGTTCACTCTTGAACCTAAAGACGGTTCCATCGGCGGAACTGTCTATGAATATGATGAGACTGAAGTAGAGGAGGGTACAGTAACTCTTTACTTAAATGGTACTGAGGAGAGAACACATGATCTAGCCACGGATGCAACTTATTCGTTTGATGATTTAACAGCCGAGAATACTGAATATACTGTAGAAGTGACCGAGGTTCCGGGGCACGATGATGCTTCTGCTATGGTAACTCTAGGTCCGGGTGAAAATCTCACGCAAGACTTCATCCTCGATCCGAAAGAAACCTATGAGCTTGTATACGTTGATTCACAGCCCAATATGCCAGCTGGCGAAGAGGAAATGTTCACCGTTCAACGATTAGATGAAGATGGAACTGAAGTTACATTTGGAGATTTGAATGTAACTCTTGAAACGACCTCTGAAGGTCCTTCCGAGTTCAGAGAAGAACCCGGGGGCGAGGGAGTAACGGAGATCGTGATCGCCGAGGGAGAGAGTAGGGCCGACTTCTACTATTATGATGAGAATGCGGAAGAACACGAGATTACTGCCGACGCCAATGATGTAGAAGCAGCAGTAACCACTCTGACAGTCGAACCTGCTGAGATGGAATATATCGAAATAGAGCCTGGAGAAAAAGCAGTTATGGCGGGAAATAATGTTACCTATAACGCTGCGGGGTACGACGAGTTTGGGAACGAAATAGGAGACGTTACGGATGATACTGATTGGGGTATAGAAAACGGAGCCGGAGGTTCGTGGGAGGCCAACGTATACACAGCAGAGTTTGATGGAGAGTGGACCGTCGTAGGCGAGTATGAAGAGTTCCGAGACGATGCGGTACTGACGGTCGAGGCGGGAGAAGCGGTCGAAATTCAGATAAATCCGGAAGAAGATTGGGAAGTCGATGTTGGAGAAGAGCTGCACTTTGCCGCGGAAGCTTATGACGAGTTTGGTAACTTGATAACTGCCGACGTGACGGAGTTCCAGTGGGAGAATATTTCAGAATTGGATGATGAAGTGAACGTTGCGATATTCTATAAGGAGGAAGTCGGTGAGTATGATGTCAGGGCGACCTATGAAGATGAGGTATCTCCCGTGACTACTGTGTTCGTGGAAGTGGACGAAGGATACGCTAATCTAACCGTAAGCATAACAGGACAGGGCTCTACGAATCCAGAGCAAGGTACACATAAGTATGAAAGGGGAGAACGAGTGACTGTAGAAGCTCTTCCCGACGAAGGTTGGATCTTCAGTCACTGGTCCGGTGAGATCACGGGGGAAGAGAGTGAGATTATCATCGTTGTGGACGAGGACAAGAGTGTCACTGCACACTTTGTGGAAGAAGCTCACTTCGAAGTAGAGATCACTTCGCCGGAGGATGGAAGGGAATACATGGAAGGTGATAAAGTCTCGATCATGTATTCCGTGGTGAACCTTGGAGATTTAGAGGTTACTCAGACGATAGAGTTCGCCGTTTACGATGAGGCGGGTGAAAAGATTTATGACGAGCAAGAAGAGGTGAAACTCGGCGGTGGAACTGAAGAGCTGGCCGCTGATGAGGTTTACGAGGGCGAGTTTCTTTGGAATATGGAAGAAGGGCAACTCGGGGATTACGATTTGAGGGTGAATAGTGACGATGACGATGATGAAGTGACCGTGACTGTAGAGGAGATTATAGAGTATGAACTCGTTATATATGCGGAGGAAGGGGGAACTACAGATATCGAACCTGACACGTACATCTACCCTGAAGGAGAGGATGTAGCCATAGAAGCCTTACCGGACGAAGGCTGGTACTTCGAAGAGTGGACGGGCGACGTTTCTGAAGGTGAAAAGGAAAAAATGGAGATAACCATCGTGATGGATGAGAACAAGAGCGTGACGGCTCACTTCCAAGAAGCCTGTCACCTCACTGTTAACATCGAGGGGGAAGGTGAAATTCAAGTCGAACCGGATAAAGAGGGATACGAGCCGGGGACTGAAGTTACAATCAGGGCTGTTCCGGACGAGGGTTGGAAATTTGACGAATGGACTGGTGAACACGAAGGTGCTGAAGAAGAGATGACGATAGAGATGGATGAAGACACGACGATAACGGTCCGCTTCGAAGAAGAGGAAGATAATAGGATTTTACCATCGTTGGGAGGGACATGTCTCGTGGGGCTTTTGGCCCTTATCACCGCCATCATATTGCTGCTGTTGCTGTTTCTGTACAGGCGAAAGGTACCCGAGGTATCAGTTACTGCACCAGAAGATCAAATAGAGACTGAACGCGGAATCAGTCATACATACGACTTCATCGTCGGTAATCCTAGCAAGAATGATGCAACCTATGAACTTGAAGTGGAGTCATCTATTGAAGATTGGAAATTAGAAGCTCCCGAGGAGGTATATATAAAGGGAGAGAGTGAGGAACTGATTCTTATCACAGTGGAGATACCAGAGTTTGTAGAGGAAGGAGGAAACTCCAGGATAAGGGTGACAGCGATCTATCAGGAGGATGAAGACGTGATGGACTGTGACGAAGTCAAAATCACCTATGAACCCGTGGGACATCATATTGGAGTTAGTGAAGAAGAGATCGTCGAATGCCCGCTCTGCGGCGCAGAGGTCGAAGAGGGAGCCGAAGAATGTGGTAATTGTGGTGAGCCTCTCGTGGAAGAGACCGGAGAGGATGCGGTCTTTGTAGATGAAGAAGAGATGGATGACGTTTATACGAGGCAGGATGTGAAAGAAGAGGTCAAGGAGGAAGAAGAAAAGATCGATGAGAAGCCGCTAGAACCTGAAAAAGTCCCCGATGTCTTTTCTAAAAAAGAAGAACATCCTCCACATCACCCACCGGCACCGGAAGAGGTCCGAGGAGAAGCAGAGGATTTCGAGAAAGAACTAGATGAGGACAAAGCGAGCGCTGTGGAGGAATTAACAAATATCAAAGGGGTAGACTCAAACACAGCTAGAGCTCTTTACGACAGCGGATATAATTCGATTGATGAGTTCAAAGAGGCCCGGCCAGAGGAGATAAAAAATATAGAGGGCATAGGGCTCACGGAAGCTGAACTCATCTACGAGTCGGTACAGAGAATCGAAAAAGAGGAGAGGTCTGTTGAAGAAGAAGTCGAGACGGGTGAGGAAGAACCTATCGAAGAGTCGGAGGGAGCAGAAGAAAGGAAGGAGGAGGCAGAAGGAACCCGGAAAGAGGAAGCGATTGAAGAATTGAAGCAGCTCAAAGGCATCGGCTCCTCTAAAGCCAAAAATCTTTACGAAGCGGGTTACCTGTCGGTCGAGGATTTGAAAGATGTTTCGAGAAAGGAATTGAAGGAAGTAAAGGGCATCGGTTCGAGCTTGTCCAAGACGATCTTGGAGTCCCTAGAAGACCTCAAGAAGAAAGGAGAGTGAATTGAAGGCCAACCTGTCTATCTGTAGAGAGAATATGAGCAGCTGTGTTAAAATGTGGGGATGGAAGTGAAGCTATAAAATGTCATTGCTACTCTACTAGCTAGTTCTCTGGCAGGAATTGATCTATAATTAGTATTAATCGCTAAAAATTGACAGCCTTTAACATCCCAAAAATCAATATAATCCTTCTACTTATTATATTGTGTTCCACATGCCCGGAGGATAAAATATATGGGAGCTAGATACAAATATTTAGCCTTAATAATTGGTACTATTATGACATCCTTAACATCCTCTGTGACAGATGGAGCTATGAAGAGTAGCGCGAAAACACTAGTTTTGGTACTGCCCGAGAGCGGCGAGGATATCTCTAGGGTAAACTCTGTTGGACCAAAAGTCTTGCAAAAGTATCCTGACAGAGCTTTGATTGAGATGGCAGAGGAAGTTGGAGACCTTGCCTTCTTCGATTTGGCTGATATATACCCAGCTCGATTCGAGCTTAAAAAGGATATAGAACCCGGTACGGGCAGCATAAGCATTGCTTGGCGGTAGCTAGTGGTAAAGGAGGTAGAAGACGAATGCAGACCGAATCTGGGCCTAAACCACACAATAAACACGATAATAAGGTCGAAAAAGCCGAAGTAGAACTGGATGAATGCCCCGTCTGCGGTTCGAAAGTATCACCCAATGCTGTAGAGTGTCCGAAGT
>JAZKSH010000017.1:0-25188 GCA_036626195.1 Thermoplasmatota archaeon
TCTCAGCGAAGTCGTCGTTACCGTCTATCCGGATCGCTTCACGGGTCGTGTAGTTTTCAGATGCATATTCATCATCTTCTGATAGGAAAGTGCCTTTCTGAGCATTTATTTGTCGATCAAGGGATACATCATTTTCTTCACTCTGCTGATATCCGGGGATTAGCATAGTGATAGCTAGCATCACAACGATTGGAATCACTATCAACCTCGCCTTCCCTTCATTCGAGATCTGCATAATTTTTCAACCTCAATAGAGAGGTATAGGTAGTAGGTAGTATTTTTTTTTTTTTGATTACGGCGTTATTTCCCCCTTTTCTATCTTTTCAAGGAAATCATCCGGCACCCTGACCTGAATGTTAGCGATCTTTTCACATCACAAAACATCACAATCAATTATACATATTATCTTCGGTCGGTGTTATCAGAAGGTAATTCCGTTCACCTGTCGGGCTAAACTTGATCCAATTTCTTCCTCGGCACATGGTTATGGTAAGACTTCATACCCCATCTCTTCAAAGTCGCCATCGAATGTAAATACATGTTTTATGTCGTAATCATCCATGAATCTAACGGTGCTCCAATCTACAAATGATAGCTCATTTTTTTCCTTTTTTATCCTTTTCCAGATCTCTTCGAATTCTAGTGAGTTAAAAGGGTGGATGATGACCTTCGACTCCGATATCTTTTCCACGATATCTACTGCGGCGTCGTAATTATAATTGTAACGGAGAAACGTGTAAGTTTCCTGCAGGATCATCTCTGAAGTATGGATAGGTCCGAAATTGAGTTTACCTTTCCTATTACTTTCAGCGAATCTTTTCGCATCTTTGTGATGGGCATCCTTTTTCTCATTCAAAGCTATCCATGCACTGCTATCAACAAAAATAGAAGGGTAGTTCTCATCCATGTTGTTACTTCCCGTATAGTATCTCGTCTACCTCTGCATCTTTTTTCTTCGGCTCATCATCCCTCGGGTCAGAGCCAAAACACGGGTCGTCCCAGCCCCCTTTTGTTTTCTGTATTTCTCTATCGAGCAATTCTCTTAAAAAGCCCGAAACTGTTTTTCCTTCCTCCTCGGCCAGGCCTTTGATCTCCTCGACATCTTCCTCCCGGACCTTGGTGCTCAGCACTTTATCAGACATAAGTATACCAAGGTAGACGAAGGTACTTAAGATTTTCGGAGTGAGAAATGGTTTAACTATACCTGAAAAAAATCGCCAAGAATAAAGGATACAAAATTTTAATACAAAGATAAAATAAGGCGGCCAAAATTATGGTTAGAGCGTCGCTCTTTTGCAAAAACAGATAGTTCATAAATTACAGTGCTTTGACAGCCATCTGCAGTACAGTTCTTAAACCTTCATCGACTTTTTTATCCAAAAATTTAGGTTCCCATTCTGAATCGGTCAATTTGTCGCTGATCGTAAATATACTTCCAACCTGAACGTCACGATATTCAGCGACGGAAAATAAGGCCGAGGTTTCCATCTCTACCGTTAATACACCCTCGTCTTGGTATCTTTTGATCTCTCTTTCAGTCTCCCTATTGGGCGTATCTATTGTCCAAGAGGCGCCTACATGATAATCTAGTCCTTCTTTTTCCAAGGTCCCTATTATTTTGTCGGTTATTTTCTCAGGTGCCTCTATATATTTAGAGGGTGGTAGATAATGGTATGAAGTCCCTTCATCTCTTAGTGCATCCTCACAAACCACCACATCTCCGATCTCAAGATATTCCTGCAAAGCACCTGCGGTCCCCACTGAAATAAAATTATCGATACCTAAGCAGATAAGATGCTCTAGGGCGATCGACGCGGCGGGAGCTCCGATCCCGACTTTTACAACCCAGATCGGAGCAGTCTCATCTCCACTGTCATCTTGTATAACACGTGACTCTCCGATAGGCGAATTTCCTTCTTCAAAATCATACTCCTTTTCGACCAGATCTAATACTTGAGAGTCATAGCAGATGATCACACCATTTGGTAGTTGATCATCGAACTCATCGATAAAATACTCCGTAGCTTCTTTCGGGGTGATATAAGCTTCTTCTTCGACTTTATCACTCAGGAGTGGTAGGGACATGGAGAAAGATGAGCTAGATTTTTTATATACTTTATGGAATAGCTTAACTCATTGCCTTATAGCCCTCTATCCTTCAAATCCTCTTTTTTTTCCTGTTCTTACACCCCTGACTTCTCTATCTTAAGATCATATTTATACTCATATTTTTTGTCCTCTTCAGCTCTAAGCTTGTTCTCTATTTCAAAACCTGCTTTTTTGGCTGTTTTCAAGCTTCTGACATTATAATCCATAACATCGCATCCAAAGATCAGGTCCGCACCAATTTCATCAAATCCAAATCTTACAAGCATCTTTATCACTTCTGTTCCTATTCCTTTACCCCAAAATTCCTTCTCACCTATCATCATATCCACCCTCCAGCAATCCTCCTCAGGATATTCCTTCTTGATCCTTTGTAGATTCATCTCTTGAAGCCAACATTCACCTATAGGGGTTTCATTGTATTCGATGATAAATATGTAAGCGTTCTCGGAGACTGATCGATATATTTTCTTGACCTGTTCCGGGGTATATTCCTCAACTTCATCTCCTTCAGCAAAATAAAGCACTTCCTGATCACTGTTCCACTCATTGAGCAGAGGCCAATCCTGTTCAGTCAACGGTCTAAGCTTGAGCTTTTTACCTTCCCCTGTGAAAGTATCCAATTCGAAATCATGTCTTTGGATCTCATCGGGTATTTCCTTATCTTCCATATATGAAAAACAGCAGTAAAAGGTAGTTAAATTTTTCCAGGATGGGAAGTACCTTATGTCCTATCTTTCAAAGTCACCATCAAATGTAAATATCTGTTGTATCTTGTAATCGAGGGTGATCGAGGACCAACCGAAGGCGATACATTTTTTGATTAAAGGAAAAATAGAAAAGTGGTTTTTGGTTTTTCAGCCTAAGTTTCCCTAGACTCTTCCACTGCGTATATTTCCAGCTCCTCTTCGGTCTCATAGAGCCAGTACTCCTTCTCTCCTTCAGCGTTTAGCCACCAACCTTTTTCAGTCTCTAAAAGTCTAGCGTCTTTATCTATATCGTCTATACCTTCTTCTGCTAGCACTTCAAGCAATTCTGGAGATACGGTGCCTTCTTCGAGGGGTTCTTCGTACGCTGTCTTTTCTAAGCTGGCCTCATATTCATTCGACATAGGCCCCATAGGCCCCCCATTATAGGAAAACAGAGCTTCTAGTTGTTTATCTTCGTCCATCGTTATGGTGATCGGATTAGAGTACATTTCTCCTGGTGGATAGTCTCCATACCAGTGAGAGAACTCATAACCGTAATATGAGGTGGCCGAAACCGAGACTTCTTCTCCTAGGTTATAAATGTGTGTCCCTGGAGATGGATCTGTAGTACCACCTGGTGAGGTATCTATAGTGAGTTCTTTAACCGGAACTTCTTTGAACCATGCTGTCAATTCCTTGTTTTCATCCATCGTGACGCTGATCTCCGAAGACCATTTTTCACCCACTGGATAATCTCCTTCCCAATGACTGAATTCATAACCAGTTTCAGGTATAGCTTCCAACCAGAGATCGGTACCTTCTTCATATTTGCCACATTCATCACAGGGGTCTTTATTTACATGGATATCTCCTACATTATCGGCATCTCCATCTATCTCCGTTTGTAGTTCTAAACTGTTTGCAGGACGGTCCTGTAAATTATCTGTAGACTCAATAGTGAATTTCCATTGAGGCTCATCGTCCGTGTAATCAACAGCATGGCCACCTACCCATTCATTACCTTCTCCGGGACAAGCCCATCCATCAGCGTCAACACGAAATACTGACTCTTTAGGGCTGCCATCATCATCTGCAGGGATTACATAATCAAATTGTTCCCAAAAGGTCATTATTCGCTGGTCATCATCTCCCAAGTCTTTATAAGCATATTTAACTTCCCATCTTTCGGCCTTCCAATCCTCATGTATTTTCCACGCAGGTTCCTCATCGGATTCTTCTGCATATGTCCGAGCCATATCCACTGCTAACTCAATTTCATCTTGATTGATCAACTTTCCCATAGTATAGTCATAAACAGGCTCCGCCATATCCTTTGCACTCGGACTTACATCCTTTGCGTTCTTAACATTGGTTCCACCAATTTCAAAATCTAAGTAGTTATTCTCCTCGGGTTGTCTAATTATATTTTGGTCGTAACTTCCAATGTATTGTGAACAAAAACCTCCTAGATTATAGTCAAACGTGTCATTTTCCTCATGGTTATCAGTTCCCCAAACTGTAAAAGTTACACGAACTTCCCATGGTCGATCTCCATCCTGTGGTTCTCCCGGATCACCCGAAGTTGGTAAACTAAAATGGACAGTTGGTTCAATCCACCCAATAAAGCCTCTAGGTTCCCCATCCGGTGGATCTGCAGTTAGCTCCTGAGAAGGCAATCTTATCTCACCCCATAGCGTGGTATCATCTATAACTGTATCTGCCCCCTTAACGCTCCACCGTCCATAGTCTTCATGTACTTGTAGGGTAAAATCAGATGGGTCTTCGACCTCCCAGTAGGGTAATCCATTTTCTTGTATCCCATCGGCACAGCCACATACACAATCCTGTAGTCCCTCTGCTCCTCTAACTGTTCTCGTGGTAGGTATAATTGAAATCACTAAAAGAACGATCGCCAACACAGCGAAAAAACAGACCGCTCTTACGCCTAAATTCAGATTTGTTTTCATATTTTTTCACCTCTCTTTCTCAACCATCCTAATAGTTTGTTATTATTTATATTTTTTTTTGTTTATTATTTTTATGAAAATAGATTGATTTTAATTTGGGAAAATAATAAATAACAAGATTTACTTAGTTTCTTTAAAGCAGAGGGATGATCTTGAAGATACTAAAAAATACTAAGGTTATCTTAATCACCTTGATATTAATTATTACTGCAGTTTCAACGGTTCTGGTAGTCGACGGGAGAAACAGGAAGGATCCAGGTGATGTGGTTTGGGAGGGCGCCAGTTATGACGGTTTTTCTTTAGACTGGGATTTTTCTATATCTGAGAACATATTATATGCTCCTGCGAATGCAGGCTTTGAAATGATTGCTGTAGATATAGAAGATGACGAATTGCTCTGGAATTACAGCTATGATCGTTTAGGGCTAACCTATAATTCAATCTGCGAAAAACATGATCTCATACACGTCGGTTCAAAAAGAGGAGAAGTTTTAGCACTCGATACTGAAACAGGTGAAAAACAATGGAATCATACCCATAAATGGGAGGATCCTGAAGAAGGTCAATATATATCATCAGTCTTCAGTTCTGACAGTATCGTTTATTCTGCCTCACATGACGGTACGGTGATAGCTGCTGATGCAGAAACCGGTGAGGAATTATGGCAAAAAAGGTATCACGATAAAAGAGTGAATTCGATTTATAGCTATGATGGAGTTGTCTATACTGGGTCGTCCGACGGAAACATCACGGCTGTCGATGAACAGAACGGCGAAGAACTGTGGAGTTATTCTTATCGGGATGCTGAAGTACGGGACCTGTATGTTCAAGACGGTGTTATCTACATCGGTTTGAGTGATGGTACTCTTACAGCTTATGACACTGAGAGTAGGGAAGAACTTTGGAGTCACTCACACCACTCTGATACTATATATTCAGTTCACGTTGGAGAAGAAATGGTGTACAGCGGTTGCTCGGATGCAACAGTTATAGCCGCGTCCCTCGAAGATGGAGAGAAGATATGGAGCCATGAGTTCCACAACGAACGATCATCTTGGTCTAGTGGGGTTTTTTCTATCCAGGTAGTCGATGAAAGGGTCTATAGTTTTGATAGTACACGATGCATAGCCGTCGAAAAGGAAGGAAGCCTTTCCCTAGGGATTTCCCGCAGTCTAAGTGCTTTCGGCGGAATTCTTTCTTCTTATATAGTGGAACCGATCTTGAATCATTGGTTAATTTTCCTCGTAATCCTTGCAGGTGTTGGTTCTAGTATCGCTCTTCTAGTAAAAGATGAGAAAGAGAAAGGCGGGGTTATCGATTCAAAAAGAAAATAAGCTTTTATTTGTACTATAAATTAGATAGAGACGTTTGCTTGTGATTCATGCTAGTCTATACTACTTTCTATAGTCCTAATCTCTAAAACCAGATAAACTGGACAGAGTTCTCAATTTAGATCTACAAAATTTTAGTTGTAATTTGGCCATTCATCTCCTCTACACGCTTGCAACTATTTTATCTTGAGCCGGGTTTAGGTTCAGAATCATCAGCGCTCATAGTATTCATCAAGGTAAAAGGTGATAACCCCAGAAATATAACTATTATAACAAATTCTACTCCTCGGCAATATACCCCGGAGCCGTCTTATTGTTCCTTGTATATCAGATAGATATACTAAATCAAAGAGCTGCTCGAGCAGAAATACGATATTCGAACAGAATTTTTAGCCGCGGGGACACCGATCTGAATTTAGATGTATTTAATAACGTTATCATAGCGTCTTAATGATTGTACGGCGATGCAAAACTATTAATACCTTCTCTACTGTATATAATTCAAAAGGTGATGAATAGGGGACCGAATGAACTGATATCATGGCTATATACTCTCCTCATAAAAGCCCTAAAGATGCCCGGGTCCATCATCAGAGGGATGCGGCACGAAGGCGTATATACTTATTTGAAGGATAGGATGAAACGTCCCGGGAAAGACGAGATGCTGGAAGGCAGCGTTATCTCGGTAATGTTCAAACTTGGTTGGCCGATGATGGTCGCTACTTTTTTAAGAACACTCTACAACCTCGTAGATACTTTTTGGCTCGGTCATCTTCCCGATAAAGAGGCGGCGCGTTTATCGGTCACCGCAGTTGGGCAAGCCTGGACATTCGTATTCATGATGATGTCGTTAGGTATCGGATTCGGCGTCGCAGCTCTGGCTTTAGTTTCCCAGCATACCGGCTCGAAGAACTTTGAAGAGGCGGAAAGAGATGCTGGTCAATTGTATTTCATAGCTATCGTTTTTTCGATCATCGTGGGAATCATAGGATACTTCGCTACGCCAGTGATGTTGGACGTTTTGACTGGCACCGGTGAATCCGCCCCTCAATTAGCCCACTACGGGACCATGTATCTCCAGATCATATTTTTGGGTCTGCCGTTCATGTTCCTGTTCTTCGCTTTCACATTCGTTCTGAGGGGTTGGGGGGACACGATAACTCCCATGAAGATAACTGCTGTATCAGTAGGTTTGAACATGGTCGTTGATCCTCTCCTCATATTCGGAGTCGGTCCTCTCCCGATGTTGGGGATCAGGGGAGCCGCGATAGCAACTGTCTCGACGAGGGGGGTTGGAACTATACTCGGTATGTATTTGCTCTTCAGTGGGAAATTAGGTCTCGAGTTGAAACTGTCCTATCTGAAGCCAGACATTTCCAAGATCAAAAAGTTCTTGAATATAGGTATACCGGCCTCTCTAGGTAGATTCGGAAGCTCGATAGGCTTCATCATACTGTGGGCGGTCATCTATAGACTGCCGGATCCCGAGGTTGCCGGGGCCGCTTACGGAGTCGGCAACAGGATACTGAACATCACATTTCTGGTCATGGGTGGGTTAGCTATGGCCATGAGTACGATGGTAGGTCAAAGTTTAGGGGCCGACGACGAAGAAAGAGCGGAAGAAGTGACAAAGAAAGGCATTTGGGCGATCGTGGTTCTGATGATTTTATTCGCGGTGACGATCTTTGCCTTACGAAATATCGTTATAGGAGTGTTTATGCCGGGTAACGAGGAGGTCATCGAGGCTGGAGCGGACTTTTTGATGATCTTTGCTCTAGCGATGCCTTTCTTCGGCGTATTTAGAGGGGTCACATCTATCCTCGGTGGTTCTGGCCACACAAAACAGCAGATGGCTTTGAGTCTCAGCAGACTGTGGGGACTTCGACTCCCTCTAGTGTTCTTGTTCGGGATATATTTAAGTCTGCATGCTAACGGTGTCTGGCTGGGCATGGCCTTGAGTAACGTGATAGCTTGTGGAGTAGCTTTGGTGGTATACAAAATGGGATGGTGGAAAGAGAAAGTCATCGAAGATAAACCCACTCCCGGACCAGATGTCCGATTGGACGATGACGAGCCCAGAAGAGAGAAGACGAAGGATTCTAATTAAAGGTTATTTCCATCTGAAAACTGGTATGTTTCCTGATTTTATAGCAAACTATTATATAGGATAATTTCGTGCGAAATTAATCACTTAACATGTCCACTGACGGTGATCTCTTCGATAAACTTAAGGAAAAGATGGGACGCCCAGAAAAAGACGAGATACTAGAGGGGAACATAATCTCCGTGATGTTCAAACTCGGATGGCCAATGATGATCGCCACGTTCCTTAGGACCCTCTATAATCTTGTAGATACTTTTTGGCTGGGTCATCTTCCCGGGGACGAAGCCAAGTACTCGGTGGGAGCCATGGGGATGTCTTGGTCGTTCGTATTCCTGATGCTCTCTATAGGGATAGGGTTCGGCGTGGCGGCTCTTGCACTGGTCTCACAACACACCGGATCTAAAAAGTTCGACGAGGCCGCCAAGGACGCTGGCCAGTTGTACCTGATCGCGATAATATTTTCAATAGCTATCGGTATAATCGGTTTCTTGATGACTCCTACCTTCCTAGACTTTTTGACCGGATCTGGAGCCGACGCTGCAGAACTAGCTCGCTATGGAACGCTATATATGCGGGTGATATTTTTAGGATTGCCTCTCATGTTCATGTTCTTCGCTTTTTCATTCATAATGAGAGGATGGGGGGACACCATAACGCCGATGAAGATCACCGCTATAGCTGTCACCCTAAACCTTATCTTCGATCCTTTGCTGATCTTTGGCGTGGGCCCACTACCTAAACTAGGTATTCAGGGTGCGGCTATCGCCACCGTCACTACAAGAGGCGTGGGTTCACTTTACGGTATGTATCTATTGTTCTCGGGCAAAGTCGGGATAGATGTTTCCCTAGACGATCTCAAGCCGGACATCGAAAGGATAAAGAAGTTCCTCTCCGTGGGTATACCGGCTTCTGCAGCTAGATTGGGTTCAGCTCTCGGTTTCATATTGTTGTGGTATTTTATCAATAGCCTTCCGAATCAGGGCGTTGCAGCTGCGGCCTACGGCGTGGGAAACCGTATACTCAACATGACGTTCCTCATAATGGGAGGGCTCGCGATGGCTATGAGCACCATGGTGGGACAGGCCCTAGGTGCAGATAAGAAGGAAAGAGCCGAAGACGTGACCAAGAAAGGGATATTGGTTATTGTTTCTCTGATGGCTCTCTTCGCGGGCGGAATATTCTTAGCTCGAAACGTCCTGATAGGTATATTCATACCAAATAAACCAGAGGTTATCGAGATGGGTGGGGAATTTCTGATGATATTCGCTCTAGCGATGCCTTTCTTCGGCGTCTTCAGAGGTATATCTTCCATCCTCAGCGGATCCGGCCATACGAAACAGCAGATGGTGCTGAGTCTGACAAGACTTTGGGGGCTCCGTATTCCCTTAGCCTATCTCTTCGCATTCGTTCTGGGCTGGTACGCCAGGGGGATATGGTTCGGGATGGCTCTAAGCAATGTCATCGGTGCGGGTCTCTCGTTGTTCGTATATTCACTTGGCTGGTGGAAAGAGAAGGTCATCGAAGATAAGTCTTCTCTCCCAAGAGGTATTCCCGTGAGAGATGAGCCGAAGCAGGAGAAACGAGATGATTCTGATTAAAAATTATTTCTATATGAAAATAATCTACAGGTGGGTAGAAAAAGTTATCTGAAAAAAAGAAAAGAACGAATAAGAGAAAAGAGCCTTCAAGAATATATTAGAGGATTTTGGAGAACCTCAAATAGTGATGTTTTCGATAGAGATCTCTTCTTCTCTCTCACGGATACGGACTTCGATAATCCCCTGTTTTTCGCTCTTCAAACAAAACCCTTCTTTGAATTCCTTCAGGGTCAAACGTTGGCCTTTGTAAGGTGGGAACAGAGAAGATTCGAGAGCGGGCTTCACACCATAGGGCATCCCATCGGAACCAAATATGAGGTCTTCACCGGGAGTAAAACCCACATTGTCTATCAACATCCTAAACGGATTGTTCTTTTTCACATAATTCCCCGGTAGCCTGTCACTGTAATGCACAGAATCAAAACTGAAGTTCGGCTGCATGCTCAGCTTGATACCCAAGCTTTTCGCTTCCTCCGCAGTACTTTTCGATATGAACTGGGCGTGTTCTATCCGTGTTTCCGGGACATAGGAGCCGGTACTTTCCATCTTCCCTATCACTCTAACGATCTGTTCAGTGGCTCTATTACCTATACCGTGGATAGAGACCTTATCTATTTCAAGGTCTTCCAACTCTTCAAAAACTCCTTTCAATTCATCATCCTGAAAGACCAGTATACCGTCGTTACCGTCGACGTAGTTATCTTTGATCGCGGCCGTACTAGGACCAAGAGCCCCATCAGTGAACATTTTGATGCCCTTGACTTTTTTCTTAGCTTCTTCGGTCAGTTCCTCGTAAGTCTGTAAATCTGCCCAGAAATCCGTTCTTTTAGTATATCCCGTATCCTCGAGTAGGTCTAGAACACTTTCGCTGGGAAGCAGCATATCGTCGGTTCTCCAGATACCGTTCTCCGAAAGATATCCAAAAAAGGAATCAAGTTTTTCTTCATCTAATCCTTCAAGCTTCACCAGGAATTTCATTATCGCCGGTAGGTTCCTTTCCACCCAGTCCGGATCGTTCATCTTTTTTAGGATATGGGCACTGCCGAACTTCTCTTTTATCTTTTCCTCGGCCTTCTCGTTGAAGATAAATCCGTGGAATGAGAGATTGCATATCACGACCGGCGGGAATCCTTCTACCTCCTCTTTGCTGAAGGAATAATATGAATTGTTCCATCCCAGGACAACGCTAGTTTCCTCTTCTGAGCAATTTTCTTTTATAAGAGATATCGCTTCATCTTTTTCTTCAACTTCAGTTAGATCGACAGAGTCGAGAAGAGCCGCGTATCCAGTGGTGTGTGTATGGTGGTCATAGAGCAGAGGTATAGTTTCTTTCTTAACCATGACGTGTCCCTTCCAAGTACTCGGGAACAAAAAGGGAAGGATATATTAATATTTGTACAGTTTAAACATCTCCATGTCGATAGAATATAAGACACCCAGCATTGAGGATTACGAGAGGATGATCGATTTATGGGATAAGAGCGATATCCCGTACAAACCCGAGGGGCGGGACAGAAAAGAGAATATAAAGGAAGAACTGAAGGCACAGCCAGAATACTGGATCGGGGCCTATGAAGAAAATAAAATGGTGGGTATCATCTTCGGCACCGACGACGGTCGGAAGGGATGGATCAACCGTTTAGCCGTGGCAGAAAACTACAGAGATAAGGGTATTGGAAGGACTCTTGTCGAAAGATTGGAGCGTGTGTTCGAAGAGAAAGGCTTCAAGATATGGGCCGCTCTGATCGAGCCGGACAACCCGAAGGGTATGGAATTTTTTGAATACCTGGGTTTTGAAGACAAGAACATAAAGTATTATTCTAAAAGGGAGAGCGAGAAGGTCTAGGCCTACTCATTTAGTTTCTCCAGCTCTAATTTGTCGGGTTCTTTTACAAAATAGAATATTATGATAGTGCCGAGAATCCCAACAAAAAAGGCAAAGATGAAAGGTGATTTTCTTCCAAATCCATCCGATATCATCCCGCTCACGAAAGAGCCCGCAGCCCAAGCCATATTCTGGAAGAATGTGTAGATACCCATCCCTTTCCCGCGGTTCTCTTTACTGGTCAGAGAGGTGACCAGTGCCGGAATCGATGGTCTAGCCAATGAACGCCCGACGGTGTAAAGAGCTATGATGATAGCCAGGGTATAAAAACCGATGGCGAAAATTATAGACCCGATAAAGACCGAAGCTATCAGCGAACCCATGACTATCATCTTCTTTCTGCCTATCCTGTCCCCTAAGCTGCCTGAAGGGAACATAAATACGACCTGGACGGCGCCGATTATCGTGAAGATATAACCGATCTTAGCTAGGCCCAATCCAAGCACGTTTTTACCGTATATCGGCAGCATCGGGTAAAGGACAGCTAGGCCGAGAAATACAGTAAAAGAGCCCAGAGATATGCCGAGGAAAGTGACGGGATAGGGTGTTATACTTTTGAGATAGCCCATGGGTTTGGTGATCATATTTTTGATAGCTCTGCTCTTCGTTATCGTCTTTTTAGAGGTTTCTTCGCCTTCGAACGACTCCTTCAGACCGAACAATAATAATAAACCGCTGACAAGTGCGAGTCCAGATGTGAAGTAAAACGGCGTGGCTAGTGCGAAATTACTCGCGATCAAACCGCCAAGCATAGGCCCGATCGCGTTTCCAGAGGCAAAAGTCAATGTGTATAGACCCATGGCTTTCCCTCTATCTTTTTCCTTCACAACATCTCCGATATACGCCATGGCCACGGGCCAAACCAAACCCGAGGCGGCTCCCTGAGCGCCTCTGTAAAAGAAAAGTTCGGGAAGAGAGTTCGCGAGTCCGAACAAGAACATCACCACAGTGTATAAGAACATTCCAAAAACTATCAGAGGTTTCCTACCGATCTTGTCCGATAGCCATCCACCAACGGGAGAGAATACTAAACGGACGATCGCAAAGATAGCCATCATCCAACCTATGTAAGTGTCCGTTGCACCATACTTTTCGGCATAGACCGGTAAAAAGGGCATCACCAGTCCAAAACCGATCATGCTCACGAAGACCGCAAAGCTAAGTATCAGTAATTCTCTATATTTGAGGACGATCTTCAGGTCGGAGATGACGGATTTGAAGCCAAATTTTTCTTGTTCTTTCCCTTTTTCCATCAAAAAAAAGAATTTAACGAAATACTTAAACATTTGCATTATGATACAAGCAAATTTTCTATAGGCAAAGTCGTTTGAGAAAAATATGGCGGAAAAACTGGACATCGTGAACGAGGAAGACGAAGTCGTCGGAGTGAAGACGAGAAAAAAGGCTCACGATGAGAACTTGAGACACAGGAGTGTGATGTTCTTCGTTTTCAGTGAAGATGGAAAGCTACTCCTGACAAAAAGGAGTGCCGATAAGAGATTTTATCCCAATTACTGGAGTATAGTTATCGGCGGACACGTGCCTTCAGGACACAGTTACGAAGAAGCTCTTGAGAAGGAGATGGAAGAGGAATTGGGTGTTCTAGCCGACCACGAAGAGTTGGGATTTTTTAAGAAGGATATTGATGAGGAAAAGGAGAACGTCAAGCTATTCAAGATATTTGTGAAGCCCGAAAAGATAGAGTTGTCGTCTGAAGAGTTCGACATAGGCCGCTTCGTCAAGCTCGAGAATCTGAGGTCAGAGATAGAAGAGAAACCTTTTCTTCCGGAAACGAAGATTGTACTCGATTTCCTGGAAAATTGATAGTAGTGAGGTTGGTTTCAAGGTGAGTTCAAAAAGGATGCCAAGGGAAAAAATATTATACCTCGCTCAATCCTCTTTACCCGATGGCTGAAAAACTAGAAGATGTAAAGCCCACAAGGATGGAACTCCTCCGCATCAGAAAGAGGAGGGTCCTCGCTGAGAACGGTCACGACCTTTTGAGCGAGAAGAAAGATGCTCTTATAAACGAATTTTTTAAGATCGTAGATCAAAGAAACGAGGTCAGGGAAGAACTAGAGGAAGTTCTTCAGGAAAGTTTCGAAAAACTCACAGAGGGTCAGATGATAATGGGGAGCACTGAGATAGAATCTATAGCCGACGGTGCAGCATCTATGGAGGAACTGGAGATCAGGTCGGACAATATTATGGGGGTGAAGGTTCCCGAGATCGAGCCCCAGGTCCCAGAGGAAAAATTTTACGGCTATACGGATACGTCTGTGAAGTTAGACGAGGCGGTGGAAAAGTTCAGGGAGGCACTAGAACTATCGCTCCGTGCTGCTGAGATAGAGGGTAAGTTGAACAAGCTAGCCGATGAAATAGAGAAGGCAAAAAGGCGGGTCAACGCCCTTGAATACGTCTATATCCCAAAGCTGGAGGCCACCATCAAATACATAGAAAGGCAGCTGGAAGAAAGAGAAAGGGAGGACTTCTTCAGAAGAAAGAAGATAAAATCCATGATGGAAGAAGAAAATTGAAAGGGAAAAACTAACGACACGGAAGTGTTGGGTGGTAATCTGAAGAGTTTGATAGAGAAGTACTTCGACACACCGGAAAAGAAAGCGAAGCTTTACTTGCTGATAACTTTCGCCCAGATATGGGCTGTGATAGCTATGGTCATCGGTATAGGGGTCTTGATATTTTATATTATGAGGGATCTAGGGATCTTAGGAGTGATGGTCTGATGAAAGCGGATATGTTGGTAAAAAACTGCGCTGAGATACATACCTTGGAAGGTCCAGAACGACCGAGAAAAGGAGACGAGATGAAGGATACCGGGAAAATAGAGGATGGAGCTGTCGCTGTGAGAGAGGATAGTATAATAGCGGTAGGTCCGACTGAGGAGGTTGAAAAAAATTTCGAAGCCCAAGAAGTTATCGATGCTTCGGGTAAAACGGTCATACCCGGTTTCGTCGATCCTCACACGCATCTGATCTACTCGGAATCCAGAGAAGATGAACTCGAGATGAAGATCAGAGGGAAGAGTTATATGGAGATACTGGAAGAAGGAGGAGGTATACTGAGTACGGTAAGATCGACCAGAAAGGCATCTAAACAGAGATTGATAGAAGAGGCATCGAGAAGATTGGATACGATGCTTTGTCACGGAACAACGACAGCAGAAGCGAAAAGTGGTTACGGGCTTGACAGGGATAACGAGATCAAGTGTTTGGAAGTTATAGAGGAGCTGAACAAGGCTAATCCCGTCGATCTCGTACCCACGTATCTAGGAGCTCATTCACTGCCGCCAGAGTTCGACGAAACGGGGGATTATATCGATTTTTGTGTTGACGAGGTCATACCTGAGATATCTGAAAAAGGACTAGCTGAATACTGTGATGTGTTCTGTGAAAAGGGAGTCTTCGACGCCGACGAAAGCAAAAGGTTGCTCCAAAAAGCAAAAACTGCCGGTTTGAATATAAGAGTCCACGCCGATGAGATAGAGAATATAGGGTGCAGTCAAATGGCCGCTGAACTCGGCGCTATATCGGTGGAACATCTGGTGAAAACCCAAGAGGAAGACATAAAGATGATGGCCGAAAGCGGAACCATTGGTATACTCCTACCGGGAACTCCTTTCATGTTGATGGAAGATGAATACGCACCAGCAAGAAAGATGATAGAAAACGATATGGCCGTAGCTCTCGCTACGGATCTAAATCCAAACTGTTGGACTGAATCTATGCAGATGATCATCACTCTAGCCTGTTTACAGATGAAGATGACGCCCAGCGAGGCGCTCACCGCGGCGACCTTCAATGCGGCTAGAGCCATTGATAGAGACGATATAGGTTCAATAGAAGAAGGGAAGAAGGCCGACTTTTTAGTACTAGACGTGCCAAACCATCGTCACATACCGTATCACTTCGGCGTCAACCTAGTAGAGCAGGTTTATAAAGAGGGAAAGAGAGTGGTTTAAGGGTCAAGATCACAATTTTGTCTTCACCGGGATAGCTCTCTCAAAGTATGGCCTTCCTCCAAACCCGGTCCGTTGAGGAAGAGGTGACAGATCCATTTCTTGTCTTATAGCCTCGGTTCTTTCAAGACTACACTCGAAGAGAGCAGAACTTCTCTCAGGAGTTATAAGTTCCACATCCCATGTGAACTCGCTTTTGACCGCGAAGGCGATACCATCTCCGGGCTCGATAACGAAATCGTCTGTCCACTCACCCGCAAGACCGTCGTAATAGTACCTTTCACTATAACCTCTACTGACGTGGTCCCATTTAACAACGTCAAATATGTACTCGCTCGTCTCGAGATCACCTTCTATCGTCATGACTAGATCGCTGGCCATCAGTTGACCATCTCCAGTTTGGTCAGCTAAGGTGTAAGGGATGGAAGTGTAATGGCGCGGACGTTCCTGTCCATAATGGACCGTATGCTTCGTATCGGTAGCGTTGATGTGCCATGTGAATCCATTCTCTACTGATAGGCCTATGCCGTCTCCGGGTTCGATGATGAAATCATCTATCCATTCTCCTGTTCCGCCGTCATAATGGTACCTTTCACTGTAACCTCTGCTCATATAATCCCATTTAACAACATCCGATATGTATTCGCTCGTCTCGAGATCACCTTCGATAGACATGACCAGATCGCTAGCTTTCAGCTCGCCGTCTCCCGTGTGATCTTCAAATCCCATCGGTATCGAGAGGTAATGCCTGGGTCTCTCAGCGCCGAAGTCTTTTTCCACACAGAATCCCATGGTGGAATTTTTACTTTCCTCTACACCATTACTAGCTCTAACGATGTAGTAGTTCTCTCCTCCCAGTGCATTTTCGTGGGTGTAAGTTGTCTCTCCAATCGTGGCTATGTTATCCCACGTATCGAATTCAGAATACTGATCCTCCGAATAATATACATTATATTCTTGAGACCCGACATCGTCCCATTCCAGCATCACGTCTCCCGTGTCTTCATCCTTCTCGACCCTCAAGCTAGTGGGTGGATAGAGTGTAGGTTCTAAAGTCCTGAACGAAAGTATCTCGCCCCTATCTTCTTCTGACCCTCCATCCCATTCTATCACTGCTCTAAATTCATAAGTCGTGTTAGGGTTAAGACCGTCTACCACCTGGCTGTACTCACCATTAGCAGTGATGTTTTGTGATGCAGTGGTCTGCCAATTAGGGTCACCTTCGATACGGTATTCGAAATATGCATCTACGCTGTTCACCCCGGCCAAAGTTACATTACCGGTCAACTCTGCAGAATCTGCAGTGATTTGGAATGCTCCTGTAGTCCGTACGGATGTAGCTGGTGAAGACTGAAGATCGATCCTCTTTCCCCAAGTGTCGTCAACGCTGAAATTGACCTGACTCCCCGGATCTTGAGTCACACCCACGGTGAAATCGTCTGTTACATTATAACCGTTCTCCACGAGATTGCCGAAATTGAACTCGTAATAACCGTTGCTGTCCGTATCTATAGTCAGGTTCTCTCCGGTCACTTGGCTTTCGACTTCGACCTCGGCATTCGTGACCGGATTCCCCATATCGTCCTCTACGTTTCCGAAAAGCAGATAAGGGACAGGAGGGTAAAGCAAATTCTCGCCATCTCCAAGGTCGGTATCAGCGACCCTTGTCTGATATATGAGTGAATCGTCGACGTCCTGGTTGATGGTCATTATGTCTTCTTCCGGTGGATAAAATCCGCCTCTTCCGTCACTGCTTGTAGCTAGTTCGAAACTTACACCTTGAGCCCCCATGTCATGATACGCCCAATCCGCAGCTCCTCCAGGAGCGCTGTAACCTATCTCTTCAGCGGGCTGTCCATAGGAATAATCTTGAGTTTCGTCACCCATTATGGAAGTCAAAGAAGTCATGTGATCTGCCGTGCCTCTATACCAATCGTCGTGCGGCGAGGGATCGCTGGTATACATATTTGGGATCAATAGAGTACCTGCATAGCTGTGGATGTTGTGGTAGGAATCCACGTCGTTATCTATCATGAAGTCTCTCAACTGATAGGTCTCGTATTCAGAGAATGGTGACTCCCCATGATAAGTGCTCGAAGTTGGATCATCATCCCCCTGCTCCCATGCTATGTCCCAGTTCCTGTTCAGGTCGACTCCGACGGCATCAGTAGGAGTCGAGTCATTACGATTCTTTCGCCAACTTGCGGATTCACCTAAATTTCCATCTCCGTCGTATATGTATCCATCGGGGTTCGTCATCGGTACCACGAATATCCTCCTGTTGTTCACCAACCAGTGAATCGTTTCGTTGCTATCGTATCCATCTAGAATCCTCCACATGTAGTACGAAGCTACCTGAGGACCAGACCATTCTCGCGCATGTATCCCACCATCGATCAGCACGGACGATTTTTCCTCTACTTGGGTATCGTTCGAAGTTATCTCCAAAGCCCAAAGATCTCTTCCTTCCCAGGAGGTGCCGTAATGGTGCTTTTGAACCAGATTGGAATAATTGGCCGCTAGATCGTCATACCAATTGTATAAAGCGTCTACCGAAGGGTATTCCTGGGGAAACGGGTAATCTTCCAGATCATTTTCTGGATCAGGAAAATTTTCATCTAGTAATGCAGAAGCGCTATCGTTGTCATCAGATCGTGTGTCAGAGCCAGCGAATGCAACCGAGATACCTGAAAATGACAGTATGGCAACAAGGCCGAGCACAAAAAAGACGTCTTTCCATTTCATACATATCCCTATGTAGAGTTAAATAAAATAGGGAGGGTACAGTATTTATATCTTCGGCCTTTTTATCCTACTAAAGCTAAAAACAATTATCACCTAATGCAAAAGATTATTATCTCTACCTATCTTATTGGTTTTTGAGCACGGATAAAGCATGAAAAGGAAGGACCTTCCATCTACTTTGGATAGATTGGATGAAAAGTTTAAGGGGATAAAACGATCCCGATATTCTATTTTAGTATATATAGCAACAATCTATATCACCTCACTCTGGCTTATATTCGTGAATCCATGTCTGATGAACATACTTCTCCCCGTACTCGCGATACTCATCCCCTACAAACTTTACGGTGAAAACAATCTTAAGAAGTTAGTGGTGGTTGGTCTTGTAATAACTCTACTCTTGGCTGTAACAATGTCCACCTATCAGCTTGGTCTCATCTATGAGCAGCCGCACCGAACCCTAAATTCGGACGAATTCCAGGATGGAACCGTAGACCAGCTGTACGGCGATCCCGATACGACCTTCACCTTCACGGTCAATCTGACCAAGGATTACGTAGAAGGTTTCAACTACACCGTATACCTGAACTTGACCCTTGCGACCGCTGGCAGAGTTCAGCAGACCCCCTACGAGGGCTATAAGATGCGGCGGGTCGCGGAATCTAACCTGACCTACCAGTATTCAGTACAGGTCTCGGACCTGGAGGAGAGACTTTTCGGTCATCGATTCTCCGTCAGGAGAAATAGGACAGGTTTAGATGATGAGTTAGACTATGATTGGCACAGGACTTCGATAGTTTACGGGCCGATAACCATCGAAGAATCGAGAGCTTTTCAGCTGCTGACATTTGAGTACTTCACTTCTACCGCTATAATCTTCCTTTTAGGGATGGGACTCCTATGGGTGAAAAAACGCATGGATAAAAGCGTGAGCGAAAGTGTAGAGGGGCTAGAAGAAAAGGAAGAAGAATTGGAGGATTCGTGCCCGGAGTGCGGCGCACTTCTAGAGGGTGCCAAGGTTTGCAAAAAATGTGGGTGGGAAATCGGTGCTAAAGAGGAACCGGGGATCGAAGAAGTTGAAGAAACGGATCAGCTTGAACCACGAGAAGCTCGGAAGGAAGATGATGAAGAAGGATGAAGAGGCGTTAAATCTAATTACGTCTTAGATATTGTTGGTCCGATAATATGGAATTGGAGAGAGTGAAGGTAGAAAAGGAAGAAGAGATGAATATAATATTAGGCCAGAGCCATTTTATAAAGACCGTTGAAGACATTTATGAAGCTTTGGTCACCTCAGTACCGGATATAAAGTTTGGACTCGCTTTCTGTGAAGCCTCTGGAGACAGGCTTATAAGATATGACGGAACGAAAGAGGAGCTGGAAGAACTAGCCGTGAAAAACATGAGAAACATCAATGCGGGTCATTCCTTTATCATAACCATGGAAGAAGCGTTTCCGATCAATGTGATGGAGGCTCTCAAGAACGTTCCTGAAGTCTGCAGGATATACTGTGCGACAGCTAACCAGGTAGAAGTGGTCGTCGCCGATGCCGAAAGCGGTAGAGGTATAATGGGAGTCATCGACGGCAAACCTACTGTTGATGTAGAGAGTGAAGAGGACAAGGAAAAGAGAAAGGAATTTTTGCAGAATATAGGCTACAAACGCTAGGCGCCGAACTTTTCAGTCCTATCGGCAAGGTCTTTCAATATATTCAATACGTCTTTCCCTCTTATCCGGTGAAGACCTCCCTTGCTGCAGGCGATCTCGTTGAACTCTACCACGTCGTCACTCCTGACATCCTCACCCCATATAGTGATCGGTAGAGGATCTCCGCTGTGACCCTTCACCGTCACGGGGGTCGAGTGGTCGCCGGTGATAGCGACGTAAGTATCTTCGAATTCTTCTAACGGGCCTAGGGAGGAATCCATCTCCTCTACGAAATCTATCTTCTCTTCCGTTAAACCGTCATGTCCGGATAGATCGCATCCCTTGATATTGACAAGGACCAATTCATGATGGTCCAAAGCTTCAATGGCCGCATTGACGACGGCATCGACATCAGTATCGAGACCGCCAGTTGCCCCCTCTACCTCGATTATATCCATACCTGCGAGAGAGCAGACCCCTCTGACCAACGTGATCCCCGATATCGCAGCGGCAGACAATCCATGCTTTGACTCGATATCATCAAGATGTGGGACTTTTCCTCCTCCTCTAGGAAGTATCACGTTCGCAGGAGGCTTTCCTTTTTTTTGCCGCTCTTTATTCAAGGGGTGATCTGAAAGTACTTCTATGCTCTTTTCGGTGAATCTGTTCAATATCTCTGCAGTTTTTTTATTCTCCTTCGAATCCACCAACGGAGTGGATTCGTGAAATGCTTCGTTTGGTCCGTGGGGATCGATGTCACTGACTGCCCCTCCAAGGCCTTCGCCTTTGAGGACCAAAACCCCTCTATGTTCCACCGTCTCCCGGAACTCAAATTCGACACCGAGATCGATATCTTGGATAGCCTTAGTAAGTTCTTCTCTTCCTTCTTTGATCCTTCCAGCCCTTCTGTCCACCACTTTACCGTCTTTCAAAGTGGCGAAGTTACATCTGAAGGCGACGTCTTCGGTTTCGAGCGGCAGCCCAGCTCCCGCCGCCTCGAAGGGGCCTCTACCGGTATAGGCTTCATAAGGGTCGTATCCCAACAACGCTAGATGGCCCGTATCACTTCCAGGCCTTATACCCGGGGCGATGGTATCCATCAATCCGTTTTCTCCGATCTTCGCGAAGTGATCCAGATTAGGAGTCTCTGCGACCTGAAGCGGGGTTTTACCATTCAATTCTTGGACCGCTCTATCTCCTACTCCATCCAATATGAACATCAATATCCTATCTGCCATAGTATCCCTCCATAAATTATCATAGATATCGAGATCGAGGTGAAGTTGACCATAGATTTGCTCATAACACCCTTTCGCTCAAGGGTAGCACCGAATATGCTATCAAATTGACAACTTAAAAAGCTAATCCCTGTACCTAGTATGATAACTATCAATGAAAGCAGGGGAAAATTGGAAAAATAGAACATAATCTGGGCTACAAAGAACGTGTAAACCGCCCCGATTAACGCCCATAACTCACCGTATAACGATACCCCACCGTTTGTCCCGGGTTCTACTTTCCTTAAGTTGGTGATAAGGTAAGTCTTGTCTGAAACCATCCCCATCTCCGAGGCAAGGGTGTCTGAAGCTGCCGCGGCTATACTAGCCACGAAAAGAGGGAACACCAAGCTGGATTCTAAAAAGCCGATGCTGACAACGGCGCCGGAACCGCTCAAAACAAGGATGGCTGTAGGGACCGCTCCATTGGCCACAACGTTCTTCCATCCTCTCTCCCCCTCCAATCCTTGCTGTATCCCTCTCTTTTTTTTGTATCCAAACTCGTATCTAGTAGCTAAGAATGCACTTAAAAGAAAGATAACCAGCAGTAATATAAAGGTTATACTTCCCTGGAAACCTATGAATAGTGCCATGAAAAAGGCGGTGACTGCCCCGTCGATATTCAGCAACCCTTTGTAGTAGGTTATCGAAGCGAGAGTTAGACAGATTAAGATTATGAATAATGTGTCAAAGTTCAAAATTTCCATCTTATAATCGTAAATTACCGGAGGATATAAAACTTATGTTTTCATCTGAAGTTATATTGTATCATGAAGATGAAAAAAGACGCTGAGAGAGCTTCAGAAACCTTTGACTCCATAGCGGAACATTTTGATAAGACCAGGAATAGACCGTGGGAAGAGGTGATGGAGTTTCTCGAAGACCTCAGGGGTAAGCTTTTAGACATGGGCTGTGGGAACGGAAGACATCTCATCGAAGCTTTGGAAATGGGTTTTGACGTGGTCGGGATCGACGCATCGACTAGGCTCCTTCAAATCTCCACGAGAAAAGTCAGAAGAAAGATAGGGGATCATCCTAAAGGCGAGGTGATAAGAGCGGATGTCAAAAGACTGCCTTTCAAGGAAAAATCTTTCGATAACGCGATATATATAGCTACGATACATCATCTGAAGAGAGGGAGAGTCAAAAGTTTGAGGGAGGCAAAACGAGTCCTGAAACCCGGAGGGAGTATACTCGTCTCAAGCTGGGCCCGAGAGCTCGATAGATGGGAAATGGATGAAGGGGAAAGAGAGGTTATAGTGCCGTGGCACAGAGAAGATGGAAAAGTTATAGAGAGGTTCTACCATCTCTACACGTTAGATGAATTGGAAAGGGATGTGAAAAAATCGAACCTGAAAGTAGTCAAAGCTTTTCACTCCGAAGGCAACAATTACGTGGAAGCCGTTAAAAAGTGAATTTTAGGAAGAAGATTTATATCTTTTTTTATCATTCCGTGAGATATGCGGATAGTGAGATTCAAGGACCCGGCTGGATCGATCAGGTATGGGGAGCAGAGAGGAGAATCTGTAATGTTCGGAGGTAGGACTTACGCTTTTGAAGAGGTGGATATATTACCGCCTGTGAAGCCCACTAAGATAGTTTGCATAGGATTGAACTACGAGGATCATGCGGAAGAGGGGGGAAAGGAGATCCCCGAGAGACCGAAGCTATTTTTGAAACCGCCTAACGCTCTTGCCGGTCACGAGGATGCCATCACCCTTTTCGAGGAAAAAGAGAGGATAGATTATGAAGGAGAGCTAGGCGTTGTTATGGGAAAGCAGTGTAGGAACGTGAAGAGTGAAGATGCGATGGACAAAGTCATGGGTTTCACCTGTGTCAACGATCTCTCCAATAGAGACGATCAGAGAATAGAGCAGAACTGGGTGAGAGGTAAAGCATTCGATAACGCCGCTCCGGTCGGACCAGTTATCGTCGATCATGGAGATGTTCCGGAAGATGCCGAGATTAGGACTGAAGTGAATGGGGTAGTTAAACAAAGATCCACTATAGATCAACTAGCTTTTTCTGTACCTGAACTCATCGAAGAGATCAGCAGTTATCTGACCCTTGAAAGAGGGGACCTAATATCTACCGGCACTCCATCCGGGGTCGGCCCAATCGAAGATGGAGATGAAGTGGAGATAAAGATAGAAGGTATAGGAACCTTAAGGAATCATTTCGTTAAATCCTAGAAACATCATATTTAAATATCTATTTGGATTAGGCCTACCAGAGAACAGGTGATCAGGTGAGGATTAGGACCTTAGGGATCATAGCAGTGATCATGGCTGTACTGAGCGTGGGTATACCTTTCATTCTATTGGGAGACATACCTAGATTTTCCGCGAGCTACCTCTTCTGGACTGTTTTGACCGTCATAACCATACTGATCGGTTTTCTTCACTTGAGGGAGTGGGGCGGTAAGAGATGAACCTGATATACATCGGGGCGGCGCTTGCGATCTGGTTCCTTGTCGGCGTAGTCATCGCCTACATGGCGAGAAAGCACCTAGGAGAAGGTATGCCTGAATTTTTTCTCGCGAACAGAAAACTGAGCGGATTCATCTCAGGCATGACTTACAGCGCGACGACTTTTAGCGCGTTCATGATGGTCGGTTTAGTAGGCCTAACCTATAGTACGGGTGTTGGGGCGGTCGGTTTCGAGATGATCTATATCATCTTCACGATTTTACTGCTGGTCATATTCGCCCCCCGCTTTTGGGTCGCGGGTAAAAAATATGATATAATAACGCCTCCTGAGCTGATGGCAGTAAGGTATAACAGCAGATGGGTCGGTATAGTTTCCTCGATAATCTGTCTCACGATGTTGATTCCTTACGCTTCCGTGCAGATGATGGGTGTAGGATTCCTTCTAGAAGGCATGACCTCTGTTTCACTCCCAGCTTTCGAAGTTTTCGGCGTCACAGTATCCAGCCTCTATCTTGTCGGCGTTTTACTCGTTGCCGGATTCAGCGGCATAAGTGCATTCTGGGCCGGGATGAAATCAGTTTCCTGGACCGATGCTTTTCAAGCAATCATCATGTTGGGGGCTAGCATCATCCTCGTTATCTTCGTTTTCTATCATTTCTTCGGCAGCCCGGGTAGTTTCGTGACGGAGATGACTACTAGCCACTCTCAACTGCTTACGCTCAACTGGGACTTGAGCATGTTCATCGGTCTGACATTGCCCTGGGCCTTCTTCGCCCTTACCAACCCGCAGGTATCTCAGAGAATGTTCGTCTCGGACTCAGTTAAAAGTATAAAAAAGATGATAATCTATTTCTCCATATTTGCATTGGTCTACACCGTGATCACCACGTTACTAGGTCTCTCTATCGCGGGTACAGGTCTTCCAGTTACCGATCCCGATACCGCCATGCCGGTCTTATTAGGGAACGTACCAGTGATCCTCGCACTGGTGGTTTTCGTCAGCATCTTCGCAGCCGCCACTTCCACTTTGAGTTCTATTACCCTCACTTTGAGTTCCCTGGGGTCTAGAGACCTCGTTAAAAAGGTGAAACCTTCTATATCTGAAAAAATGGAAGTGTACTCGGGCAAGATAATAATCATTGTGATTCTTCTGAGCTGTATAGTCTTCGCGAACCTGAGACTGAACATGATTGCGGTATTATCCAGCATGGCCTCGGGAGGTCTGCTGGTGATGGCCCCGACGATAATAGGCTCGTTCTTCTGGAAAAGATCGACCACCGAAGGAGCTTTATCAAGCATGGTCGTCGGCGGCGTGGTCACCGCTTCTCTGTATATAGCGGGAGAAGCGTATTACCCTCTAGGTTGGTGGCCTTCGTTCTGGGGCCTGCTGATCACGGTCGCGGTATTCGTCGGCGTCAGCTTGATGACCGAACC